>SVKS01000097.1 GCA_015068345.1 Oscillospiraceae bacterium | reverse complement strand
TGATTTCACTTTTGGCCGTGGGAGTGTATGCGGATGATAAAACCGGTACATATAAAATCACCGTGGACAACGGTGTCAATCTGCGTTCGGGAGCCGGTACCAGTTACAGCAAGGTTGGTGCCATCCCCTACAACAAAACCGTCACCGTTACCCAGGTGAAGGATGGCTGGGGAAAAACCACCTACTCGGGTACCACCGGCTGGTTCTGCCTGGAATACGCCAAGCTTGTGGAAGCATCGACTTCCACCGAAACCGAGACCGAATCCGGCGGCACCACAACCGACAACAAAATCTACATTACCACCGCCGCCCTGAATCTGCGCAAGGGGCCGGCAACCAGCTATGACCGCTACACCGTCATTCCCGACGGGGCGAAAATCAGCATTTCGGAAACCAAAAACGGTTGGGGCAAGACCTCCTACGGCGGCTATACCGGCTGGGTCTCCATGGATTACGTGAAGGAATATACCACCGGATCCTATGGCTCGGGCATCTATGCCATAGGCTATGCCACAGACCTTTATCAAGAGCCCTCCACTTCGTCCACTGTCCTGCTGGAACTCCCCTTGGATGCCGAGGTTCAGGTGACCGAAATTTCCGGCGGCTGGGGCAAGACCACCTACAAGGGGAAGACCGGATGGTTCAATCTGGCCAATGCGGCTACCGTAACCGGGGATACCAGCATACTCACCGGTGATCAGCGTATTGATATTATGAAGATTGCCCAGGCGGAACTGGGAAAGACCGACGGATCCAAATATACCTTCGGACGCGGCAACCTGCCCTGGTGTGCCTACTTCGTTTCTTGGTGTGCCCGCCAGGCGGGGATCCCCACCTCGGTGATCCGCAACGCCGGCTATGCCCGGCCCTGGTCCCATGGTGTGACCTATATTCTGCGGGAGAGTTACCTGCCTTCCCCCGGTGACCTGGTTTATTTCGACTGGGACGAATATAAGGGCGTAAGTAACCACGTGGGCATTGTGAAGGAGGTCAAGGCCGACGGTACCATCGTCACCATTGAAGGCAACTCATCCGATACCGTGAAGAACAATACCTACCGGATCGATGGATCCGGCCAGTATACCCGGGTGGACAGCATTTATTACTACGGCATACCCGATTATGCCACCACCACCCGTCCCGTTTCCGACCTGAAACTGACCGATGCCAAGGATGGCAAGGTTACCCTGTCCTGGACCGCCACCAACGGCAGTTACTACGATGTTTACGTGATTCCCTCCACCGTGGAGGATTTCGATTCGGGCATCATGGATCTGGAAGGCTCGGTGGCTCGTACCCGCGAGGAAGATACTTCAGCAGAAATCACCCTGGCTGATGGCAGCTACGTGGCGGTTGCCTACGCCCGCCCTGGCAGTATTGCCGTCAGCGCGGAATCCAACCGGATCACCTTCACTTTGAAGAACGGGACCGTGGAAGGGTTGACTCCCGAAACCAGCGAACCCTCGACCGAGCCTTCTACCGAACCCTCGACCGAACCCTCGACTGAGCCCTCGACCGAACCCTCGACTGAGCCCTCGACTGAGCCCTCGACCGAACCTTCGACTGAACCCTCGACCGAACCTTCGACTGAACCCTCGACCGAACCTTCGACCGAACCTTCGACCGAACCTTCTACCGAACCCTCGACCGAGCCTTCTACCGAACCCTCGACCGAACCTTCGACCGAGCCTTCGACCGAACCTTCGACCGAGCCTTCGACCGCACCCGATCTGACCGGCAGTTACAAGACCACCGCCGCTCTGAACCTGCGGAAGGCGGCCGGTACCTCCAACGCCCGCCTGCTGACCATTCCCAAGGGAAAGACCATCAAGATCACCGAAGTGAAGGATGGTTGGGGAAAGACCACCTACTCCGGCAAGACCGGTTGGGTGTCCATGGACTACGTTAAGAAGGTGGAAGCATCCACCGGTTCCACAGGCAGCACCGGATCTACCGGCACCACAACCACCACCTATACCTACAAAATCACCACCACCAGTGGCGTGAACCTGCGTTCCGGCGCGGGAACAAGCTATGGTAAGCTGACCACCATTCCCTATAACAAGACGGTTACCGTCACCGAAGTGAAGAACGGTTGGGGAAAGACCACCTACGGCGGCAAGACCGGCTGGTTCAGCCTGGATTACGCCAAAAAGACCGGAACCACCACAACCACCACCGGCGGCTCCACCGGTTCCGGTGATACCTCCACAGCAACCAGCGTCAAGTACGTAATCACCGCCAGTAACGGCGTGAATATGCGCTCGGGAGCCGGTACCAGCTATGGCAAGGTGGGCGCCATCCCCTATAACAAGACCGTTACCGTTACCGAAGTGAAGAACGGTTGGGGCAAAACCACCTACGGCGGCAAGACCGGCTGGTTCAGCCTGGATTACGCCAAGAAAGCATAACAAAAAATCCCGTTTCCGAATGGAAACGGGATTTTTTTATGTCAATCAATAACCAAACAGCTTTGCGGCCTTGGCCATGTTTTTGCGGACCGGAACCTGGAAGGGACATCTCTTTTCACAGGCACCGCAATTGATGCAGTCGCTTCCGTGGGCATTGAGGGCGGCGTAGTGTGCCCGGATGGAATCGCTGTCGCCGGTTTCTTCCAGAATGTCGGCGTATTTCGTCACGTCGGCCACGTCGATATTCTTGGGGCAGGGGAGGCAGTGGTTGCAATACATACAACGGTTCTGCTCCAACTGACCGCCGGAATGGAGGAAGATCTTGGAATAATCTTTCTCTTCGGGGGTGGCTTCTTCGTAAGCCAGGGAGGCGCGCATTTCCTCGGCGGTGCGGGCACCCACCAGGACGGAGGCAACACCCGGGCGATCCAGAGCGTAGCTCATGCACTGATGGGGAGTTAGTGCGTAACCGAAGGGGGAGGATTCGGCATTCAAAAGCCGGCCGGCGGCAAAGGTCTTCATGACGGTGATACCCACCCCACGTTCCATGCAGGTGCGGTAGAATTCGCCCCGGCGGGGGTCCAGGATCATGGGCTTGGTATCGGCATAGGCCTTGCCGGACATATATTCCCCAACGGTGGTTTTCACCGGCAACAGATCGTAGGCCGGGTTGATGGAGAAGAGGATCACGTCGATGATGCCGGTTTCGGCAATCTTTTTGGCGGTAACCGGATTGTGGGAACTGACACCCAGGGCGCGGATGACACCGTCCTGCTTCAGTTTTTGGGCAAAGGTAATGAATTCGGTGGAAAATACCTTGTCAAAATCCTCATCGGTATCCACGTAGTGGATGACACCCACGTCGATATAGTCGGTACGGAAACGGGTCAGGAAGTCCTTCAGGTATTCTTCGCTGTCCCGGACCTCCCGGGTACGGAAGTACTGGCCGTTTTTCAAAATGGAACCCAGGTGTCCCTGAATGATGAAGCGCTCCCGGCGGCCGTCCAGGGCCTGACCGAAATGGCTTCGAACCTCCGGCTGGGGCATGAAGGCGTCGATAATATTGAGACCGCCTTCGTCTGCGGCGTTTACCAGGTCGCGGGTGATTTCATAGCTGGCTTTGGTAACGTTTTCGCCCCCAAGACCCACCCGGCTGACCATCATACCGGTTTTGCCAAGTTCGCGGTATTGCATGGGTTTTGCTCTCCTTTTGGGTTTTATTTTCGCCAACAGTATAGCATAGCCAACCTGAGGTAACAAGGGACAAAAGGAACGAAAAAAACGAAAAAAACGGTTTGAACCATGGGAAAGTCCAACAACTTCTTGAAAACTTTCGATGGGTGTGGTACAATACTGGTAACACATAGAGGAGGTTATATCTATGGGAATTATCAACGAGAATTTCATGCTCAAAAATAAAACGGCGGAAAAGCTCTATCACGAATATGCCGAGAATCTGCCCATTATCGACTATCATTGCCATCTGAAACCTGCGGAAATTGCCGAGGACCACAAGTTCGAGCACATCACCGAACTCATGCTGGGGGGCGACCACTACAAATGGCGTTTCATGCGTTCTGCCGGTGTGGATGAGGAACTGATCACAGGTGCTGGTGACCCCCGGGAAAAATTCCGTGCCTGGGCCAGGGTACTGCCTTACGGTATCGGCAACCCCCTCTATCATTGGACCCATCTGGAACTCAAACGCTATTTTGGCATTGACGATCCCCTGACCGAGGACAATGCCGACGAAATTTACGACGCTACCAACGCCATGCTTGCGAAACCGGAATTCAGCGCCCGGTCCCTTGTGACCCGTTCCAACGTGAAGGTTGTCTGCACCACCGACGATCCGGTGGACGATCTGGCTTTCCATAAGGAAATCGCCGCCACCGATTTCGCCACCAAGGTTTTGCCCACCTTCCGCCCCGACAAGGCGGTGAATATCGAGCTTCCCACCTTTGCCGATTACATCGCATCCTGCGGCGTTAAGACCTATGAAGAACTGCTTGCCTACATGGTGAGCCGCATCGACTTCTTCCATGCCGCCGGTGCTCGTCTTTCCGACCACGGCCTGGGCACCGTTACCTTCGACCGGGGGGATGCCGCCGCCATTTTTGAAAAGCGCATGAACGGTGGTGAACTCACCGAAAAGGAAATTTCCGCCTATCATACCGAGCTTCTCATTTTCTTCGGTCGGGAATATGCCAAGCGTGGCTGGACCATGCAGCTTCACGTGGGTGCCACCCGCAACAACAACACCCGCATGTTCCGCAAGCTGGGTCCCGACACCGGCTACGACAGCGTTGGCGACACCAACTATTCTCTGCCCCTGGCGGCCCTGCTGGACGCCCTGGAGGTGGATGACCTGCTTCCCAAAACCATCCTTTACACCGTGAACCCCAAGGATCTGCAGGTTTTGGGTGCCATGCTGGGTAACTTCCAGAAGGGACCTGATTTCGGCAAGATCCAGCTGGGATCCGGCTGGTGGTTCCTGGATACCCGGGACGGCATGGAAACCCAGATGAAGACCCTTGGCAACCTGGGTTGCCTGGGAAGCTTTGTTGGTATGCTCACCGACTCCCGCTCCTTCGTTTCCTACCCCAGACACGAATACTTCCGTCGGATCATGTGTAATCTGATCGGCACCTGGGTGGAAGAAGGGGAGTACCCCATGGACGAAAAGCACCTGAAGGCCATTGTTCAGGGCATCAGCTACGAAAACGCCAACCGTTACTTCGGATTTTAAATCACCGGAAGTGCTCCGGATGGAGGGAAAAATATGAAGTTTTTTGAAAAGATCGACCTTTCAAAGACCCTGTTGCCCCTTTCCGAATTCAAACTGTTCTGCGATATGGATCCCGGTACCCAAATTCCGGAGGAAAAGAAAAACAAGATTCTTGCGGATGCGGAGACCATGCTCTCCGAACCCATCCCCCAGCTTCTGGCCTCCTGCTACGCGCGCTTTGTCCGGGACGGGAACCGCAGTGAGTACGAGGGGTATCAGTTCCGCCGTCGGATCATGCTGAAAACCCTGACCCAGGCAGAACTGATTGAAAACCAGGGACGGTTTCTTGACAAAATCATCGACCTGGTGTGGCTGATTGCCGAGGAAACCACCTGGGTGATTCCGGCCCACAACTACGGCTTGTATGACAAGCCGGCAAGTAATCTCCTGGCCCGGGACGTGGAGGACCAGGTGCATGTAATTGACCTGTTCTCCTCCGAGACCGGCGCAGTCATGGCTTTGACCCGGTATCTGTTGGGAGAGAAGCTGGATGCCATCTATCCCAAAATCACCCGGCGCATGGACTATGTGATTGAAAAACACATACTGGCTCCCTTTGAACGGGAACTCTTCCGTTGGGCGGGCTATGGTCCCAATGGCTTCCTGAACAACTGGAATCCTTGGGTGATTGCCAATATCCTGATGGTTACCGCCGTGGAGGTGGAGGATATGGGACGCCGTCTGAATCTTACCGACCGGGCTCTTTTCATGCTGGATAAATTTGTGGACACCTATCCCCTGGATGGGGGCTGTGATGAAGGTCCCAGCTACTGGACCGCTGCTGCGGCAGCTCTTTACGATTGTCTGGAGATCCTTTACGATATGACCGGCGGACAGGAAAACTTCCTGACCCATGAGTTAAATTACAATATGTGCGACTACATCCGAAAGGCCTTCATTTCCGGGGATTACGTCATGAATTTTGCCGATGCCCCTGCTAAAATGAAGATCGGGTACGATCTGCTTTATCGGATGGGCCGACGCACCGGCAATCCTGCGCTTTCGGAATTTGCCAGCTACATCGCCACCCGGGATGAATGGCGGCTGGAAAGCCAGGGCATCAGCTTCTTCTACCGATCCCTACGGAATCAATACGAAGTTACCCCCGCCTACGCCGGCGGCGGTGTTGCCACCCATGCCCAGTTCCCCGGCATTTCGGTGGTGATGGTACGGGAAGGGAAAGACTACGACCACGGTTTCTACTTCGCCATGAAGGGGGGCCACAATGCCGAAAGCCATAACCACAACGACGTGGGTAACTTTGTGGTCTATCGGGACGGCAAGCCGGTCATCATCGACATCGGTGTGGGAACCTACTCCAAAAAGACCTTCAGCGACCAGCGCTACACCATTCCTGCCATGACCTCCCTCTACCACAACGTGCCGGAAATCGGAGGCATTGCCCAGGGCGTGGGGGCGGAATTCAAGTCGGGAAATACCGTCTATCATCCGGATAACCGGGGGATGTCGGTGGACATCCATGGGGCCTATCCGAAGGATGCGGGAATCATATTCCTGAACCGCTCCGGCCGATTGGACGAGGGGTGCGTTACTGTCACCGATTCCATCCGGCTGGAGGGGGAAAAGGAAGTGGTTTTCCGCATGATCGCCTTTGAAAAACCGGAAATTCAGGGGAATACCGTGAAACTTGGAACCACCACCCTGACGGTGGAGGGGGGACTTCAGGTGGATGCCGAATATTATGAGTTCGATGACGTTCGTTTCAACAATACCTGGAATCGGGATGGCGTATGGCGAATCAACCTGTCTGCTACCCTTGCGGAAGGGTTGTTCCGTTACACCTTCCGCTAAAAAGGAGGCGCACCATGAAGGTATTTAAAGCCTTTGCGGCGGTGGTATTTATCTATATGGCCCTCCAGGGAATCATCTGGCTGGCCCGGGGGAATACCCTTCCCGCCATCATCATACTGGCTTGTTCGCCTCTCCTTCTGATCGTTTGGCGCATTTTGAAGCATATTTTCAAGAAGCAGGACGAAAAGATCGAACAGGACATGGCTTACAGTGCCGAGAATCTTCCCAAAAGCAGTCTTTTCAAGGACGAATAAGAAAGGATTTTGAATTATGGCAATGCTGATTTGTGCCCACCGGGGCGCTTCGGGTTATGCTCCCGAAAATACCATGAAGGCCTTCCGCCTGGCCCACAAGCTGGGCGCCCATGCCTGCGAAAATGACGTTCATTTAACCAAGGACGGGGAGATCGTGGTCATTCACGACCATCAGATCAACCGGGTTTCCAACGGGGAGGGTACCGTAGAAAACATGACCCTGGCCCAGCTTCGTGCATTTGATTACGGGGACGGGGAGAAGATTCCCACCCTGGACGAATGCCTGTCCTTCTTCGATGGAAGCGGGATGGAACTGAACATTGAAATCAAGACCATGGATCGGATTTATGACGTGGCTCTGGTTCGCGGGGTTGGCGAGCTTGTGCAAAAGCACGGACTGGAATCCAAGATCATCATCTCCTCCTTCTATCACCAATCCCTGGTGGATTATAAAAAGCTCTTCCCCAAGGTTCGTACCGCCGTGCTCCACGGGGACGAAATCAAGGAAGCCGGGGCCTACGCCGCCTACATCGGTGCCACCTATTCCCATCCCTATTTCAAGTGTGTGGACGAGAAATTTGTGGAAGAGTGTCGCAAAAACGGCATCCTGGTAAACCCCTGGACGGTGAACGAAGCGGCCGATATGCGCCGCATGGATGAGCTTGGCTGTAACATGCTCATCACCAACTACCCCGACGTGGCCCTGAGAGGGTAAAAGGCGATACAAAAATAAAGGGAGTCTGCAAGCTTGCAGGCTCCCTTTTTATAGTGCAATGTTATTTTGCCATGATGGCTTCGATTTCCTCCACCGTCTTGGGGATGGCGGCAGAAAGGTCGATGCAGCCGTCTTCGGTAATGAGAATGTCGTTTTCGATGCGGATACCGATGGCTTCGGCTTCCACATAAAGGCCGGGTTCCACCGTGATGACACTGCCGGGTTGGAGGACACGCTCCCGTTCGGTGGAAATATCGTGGGTGTCAAGTCCCAGATTGTGGCTGACGCTGTGGTAATAGTAGTCGTGTACCGTCTTGCCGTCCACCCGCAGTCCCAGGTCGTCCAGACGGGATTCGTAATAATCTACCACCAGCTGATTCAAGTCTCTTGTGGTGAGACCGGGCTTGGCGGCTTCCATGACGATCTTCTGGGCTTCCAGAACGGTGTTGTAAAGCTCCTTCTGCCGCTCGGTGAACTTGCCGTTCACCGGGAAGGCACGGGAAATGTCGGCGCAGTAGTGGCCCACGGCGGCACCCAGGTCGATCTGGACCAGCTGACCATCCTCCACCGGTTGGTTGTTTTCCCCATAATGCAGGGTGGTGGCCCGTCCACCGCCGGCAACGATGCTGGGGAAGGCGTGCTCTCTGACCCCCTGCTTCATCAGGGCGAAGTCGAAGGCACCTTCCAGCTCGCTTTCATTGATGCCGGGGTAGGCGTGGTGCATCATGGCTTCGATGGCCACCCGGGTGGCTTCCTGGGCTTTCTTCATTTCCTCGATTTCGCAGTCTTCTTTTGCAACCCGCAGAGCGGCCAGATCCCCGAAAATCTCGTCAATTTCCACGGCGGGGTAGCGGGACTGGATTTTGGCGGCAAGGGTGTGGGCGGGGGTGTCCGCCTGGTCCGCCTGGTAACGCCACAGGTCCAGATATACGTGGTATTTGCCAAGGCCACGGCTTCCTTCCATAATGCGGGCGAAATCTCCTTCGAAATCCCCCACGTCCCGGATGCCCTGGATGCCGGAAATGGCGGTGGCTTCTTCGGCCTTCATACGGCCACCAACCCATTTGGCCCAGAATTCGTCGTAGGGTTCGATATAGAGGGATTCCACCACGTCCCCCGAAAGGGTCTTGCGGAGCACCAGGATCATGTTTTCCCGGTCAATGCCGGTGAGGTAGTAGAAATTGCGGTCCACGGTGAAGGGGTAGGATTCGTCCAGGGAACGCATGGGCGCATGTCCCGAAAAAATGCAAATCATGGAGGGAGCGGGTTTCCCTTCCATCAGCTTTTGTCTGCGGGCAATATAATTGTCTTTCATGGGTGCCTCCTGATTGTTGTTACCTATATTGTACATCGAAAACAGGGGGAAAGCAAGAGGAGATTTTGATCGGAGAGAAGAATAACCGCCCCTTCTGCGGAGGGTATGAACGCAGATGGGGCGGTATATATTATCCCTGCTCTGCAAGGTAGATGGAGACCCGGTTTTGCACGTACTCAGCGGCTTGTTCCACGGTAATATCCCCAGCAAAGTAACGCAAGGCTTCCTCCTCGATAACGGAATTGATTGCCTTGTAACCGGCATAATGATCGGCCGACTCTGCCAGAGGTACCAGGGTCTTGTAGGATGCAAACACGGCATCCTCCCATTGGTCGGAAATCATGTCGTGGGCGGTATCCTGAAGCCGTTGCAGGGTCTCCCGCCGAACGGGAAGCCCCCAAATGTTCTGCTCTACCGCATACTGCTGGATCTCGTCCGACAGATACCAATTCAAAAAATCGGCACAGCTTTGCTTTTTCTCGCTCTGTTCCATAACGCAGTAGAGATAGTCAGGCTTGATGGTCAGCCCCGCATTCTGCTGGGTGGGACTTGGGAAAAGGGTTCCCGGAAGTCCATAGCTGGTGAAGGGCTTCTCTGTGCCCTTGATCTCATAATAGAGCTGTAAATCTCCGAGTTCGGAGGGATGCATGATGCTCCAGCAGGGGTTAAACAACGCTCGTCCGATGCTTTCATTGGCAAAGACCTCGTCTTGGTCCTTGGCATATTGGTTACAGATTTCCAGCATACCCATGAAGTTTTCGTCCTGGAAGTTACAGGTATTGGCTTCGTCATCCACCCAGGCGGTAACCCCGTGGAAGAGGAAGTTGTTCAGAGCAATCTCCTTGGTGTGTTGTTTTTGATAGTTCTGCACCTCCAAATTGTTCAGGGTATCGATCAAATCGGACATGCTGTCGAAGCGGCCTCCTGCTTCCTCCACCACCGCCGTGGGCAGGAGCATGCCGTAGATGCGATAAAGATCGGTGATGATGTAGTTGGTGTCCTTGTATTTCCCCGCATCCACAATGTTCTCCATGAGAGTTCCGGAGGAAAGCAGGTCTCCGATGACGTTTTCCAGAGGTTCCAGATAATCCTGCTTGGCATAGTTCAGCAGGGCACCGTAGTCCCAACTGCCCACCATGTCCACCTCACCGGACAGCACCGCCATGTTCAGCTGGGTCTGGTCGTTGTAGCTTCTGACCTCCACCTTATTGGGGGACGCCATGTTGTACTTGGCCACCATTTCGGTCAGGTGGGGAGAAGGAATCTCCACCACACCGATGACGATATTGCCGTATCCTTCCGTGGTTGCCAGGTCTTCTTCTGTGGCTTGGGTAAGGAGGAAGAGATTGCTTCCGGCGCTGACCAAAACCCCGTCGGTAACCGGACAAACACGAACCATATCGTTGACATCCACCCCCGAAAGGGAGAGAGCACCAAGATCCTGAATATTCTTCCCATCGGTGCGGTAAAGGGTTCCGCTTGCGGTATAGTAATTCCAGTTTCCGTCGCTTCCGAGGGCGGTGTAACCCAGGGTGAGCCCCTCCACCG
>SVKS01000096.1 GCA_015068345.1 Oscillospiraceae bacterium | reverse complement strand
CCGATACAGCAATGCTGGCTGTACTTACATTGTTTTTAGAGGCAATGGCGGTAAATATTTGTTTAAGGTTATCTGTGTTCCCGAAACAAAGGAATTTTTCGGCAAATATCTTAGTTAACCGCAATTGTTTGCATCCCCCTAAACTTAATTTGCACCCCCCTTCGGCGTAAAATGCACCCCCTAAAATGACTTTGCACCCCCTTACTTCAAAAGGGGGTGCATTTGTATCAAAATAAGGGTTAGTCTTCAAAGAATAACCGTAATCTTGATACAAGGTTGCGGTTATTTTCTTTTCATGGTATAATAGAGAAAAGGCGGTAATTGTGTGGAGTTAATTCAAGAATATCTTTCATTAGTGACTGATGTTGTTTTTCCTAAAGAATTTAGTGAGAAGGCATATTTCGCAGACTTTTCAAAAGAACACAATCGCAAAGTAACCAGAATGCGTAAGATCGCTGCTGAGATTGAGCAAAAATATCCGGAACTTAAAAGTGAATTTTGCAAAATGCTTTCTCACGAAAACGCTGGCGTCCGAATTTGGGTCGCACACCATGTTCTTGAGGTTATGAATTGCGATAAATCTTACAGAAAAGCCGCTTTGAAAGAAATTCGTAATCAAGCAAGAACGGATAAAACTGCGAATGGCTTTGGTGAAAAAGTATGGTTAAAGGAGTGGTATAAATCCCATCCAAAGGACAGATGGATCTAAATGCACCCCCCTTAAACCCAATTTGCACCCCCTTATCCTAAAAATGCACCCCCTAAAACGACTCTGCACCCCCCATTCACAAAAGGGGTGCATTTGTATCAAAATAAGGGTTCGTCTTCACGAAAAGAGTCACTTTTGTCTGCCGACAGAGGTGGCTCTTTTCAATGCTATCCGTTCCTTGCGGAACGGGTGATATATCTTCGATATGATATCTCTCTTTATGCGGTGATACGTGCCTTCGGCATACGAAGGAGCGGATATTACATCATATCGCGTCAGCGATATAGCATTGAAAAAGCAGAAGCACTTATGATATAATACCAGCAAGATAACACCAGCAATGGGTTCCGTCCGATTGTCCGGAGCCAGACGGAGGTTGACTATGAAACACTATAACCCCTCTCTAAAAAAAGAACTCTTCTGGGACATGAGCATCGCCGAAAGTACCGATGGTGTACGGCTTTTGATGCATCGTCCGGTACGCAAGGGCACCGCCCTCACCTGCGACAAGCCCTGGGAGGGTGAGCTTTGTAACTACGCCAAGATCTTCTACGACGGCGAAAAATATCGTTTTTACTACCGTGGTTCGGGCTACACCGATGGGTTCGGTTCCAAGAGCCACCACAGTGTGTGGTGCGTGGCCTACTCCTACGACGGAAAAAACTTTTTCCGTCCCGACCTGGGTATTTTTGAGTACGAGGGCTCCATCCACAACAACATCGTTATGAAAATCGACGCCTTCCACCTGGACAACTTCTCCATCACCTATGATGTCAACCCTGCTTGTCCGCCGGAGGAACGCTATAAAGCCTTCACCGGGGAATGGTGTCCCCCCCATCATCGGCTCCATTACTATATCAGCGCCGATGGTCTGCATTTCAAGGAGGTGGCACCTCTGACCACCACCGGCAACTTCGATTCGCTGAACGTGTGCTTCTGGGATTCCCGAAAAGAAAAGTATAGTCTGTACCTGCGGGGGCTCCACGATGCCGACCCTGCATGCAAAATCCCCCACGAAACCGAAGCTTGGGTACGGGACGTGCGGGTTTCCTACTCGAATGACATGAAGGAGTGGACCACACCCCTGCCCCTGGATTACGGAGAAGAGGACCGGGATGAGATTCAGCTTTATACCAACAACGTGATGTTGATTCCCGATACCGACCTTTACCTTGCCATGCCCACCCGTTACATTGACCGGGCCAAGGATATCCACAACTTCGCCCATCTTGCCGACCACGCAGGCACCCGTTACAAGGCCCTGGAGGGAATCGTGGAACAGCGCCTGGGCACTGCCATCACCGACACCATGCTGATGACATCCCGGGACGGGGAGCATTTCACCCGCACCAAGGAAGCCTTTTACACCCCCGGACCCCAGACTCCCGACAATTGGAACTATGGGGACGGCTTCTTCGCCGTAGGCATGGCAGAAAGTCCCTCCGATTTCGAAGGGGAAGAAAACGAGCTTTCCCTCTTCGTCTGCCTCTCCCCCAAATACAAAGAAGCTTCCTTTGAGCGCTATACTGTCCGCAAAGACGGATTTTTCTCCTACCATGCCGGTTTTGAAGAGGGCACCGTAGTCACCACCCCCTTTACTTTTGATGCCTTCTCCTCCCTCCACCTGAATTTCGCCACCTCGGCCATCGGTTATGTGCGGATTGAGGTATTGGACGAGGGCGGAAATCCCCTGGCGGGATACGACACCGGCCGCCTGTTTGGTGACAGTACCAACCGTCCCTGCGACTTTGCGGCTTCCCTGGCAGATTTAGCCGGTAAGCCCATCAAGCTTCGTGTCACCATGTGTGACGCCGACCTTTATTCCTTCTTCTTTGTATAATTTCGTAAAAGGTGAGATATATGACAAACACATATTCCTATTACACATACCTTCCCCACGACGGGGTGGAGCTTTTCACGGCGGTAATTCTGCCAGAATCGGAAGGGAGATTCCCCACGGTAATCATGCGGAATCCCTACGTGGATTATTTCCAGGATATGACCGAGGAAGCCGTCCTCGCCGCCATGGCGGAACAGGTAACCTCCTTCACCGAAGCCGGGTACGCCGTGGTATCCCAGCACTGCCGGGGCCGGGGAAAAAGCAGCGGTGACTGCATTCCCTTTATTTATGAGCGTCCCGACGGACTGCATCTTTATGATTGGATCCGTGCCCAACCATTTTACAACGGAGAACTATTCCCAGTGGGCGGTAGCTACACCACCGCCGTCCATTACGAAACCATGCCCTTTGCCCCCGACATAAAGGGAGCCGTATTGGAAATCATGGACCCCGATCGCTACAACTGCTGCTTCCGCAACGGTTTCTTCAAGGTAGGGCTTGCGGGCGGCTGGTACGTGGGCATGTACAAAAACAAGACCATGCCCCAAAAGAACTACGCCGACGAAAGCTACCTGACCCTGCCCATGAGTGAGTTCTCCAAAACGGTATTCGGGGAGGAGTGTCCCGATCTGGACGACATTCTTTCCCACCCCGACCGCAATGACCCCTTCTGGGACAAACCGGAAGCGGGCGGTGATACCCGTAGGGTTCTGCGGGATACCAAGGTTCCCATTCTGCTTGTAACCGGCTTCTACGACATTTTCACCGGCGGCATTTTTGACGCCTGGAAGGCCATGTCCCCCGAGTCCCAGGCCAACTGCGCCCTTTTGGTGCATCCCTACAACCATGGCAACGATGCCCCAAGCCAGCCGATCCAGTTTGAAAAGGGTTCCACTAGAGAGATTTTTGGCAATTACGTCCTCCAATGGTTGGAATATACTCGGAGCAAGGGAGAAGCCCCCATCCCGGTGGGCAAGGTTACCTACCACCAATGCTTCGGGAACAAATGGCTCTCCGACGATTTTACCCAGCCGGTCGCCACCCTTACCTTCCCCCTGGGGGATGGAGAGCGAAGCTATACCTATAACCCCTACGCACCCGCCCGTTTCCAGGGTGGGCTGACCTTCGGCTTCGACGGCAATGCCTGGCAGCCCGGTCCCGATTCCCGGTACGATATTCTTTCCTTCTTCACCCCCGAATTTACCGAAGATACCTTCGTGAAGGGGAAGATGCAGGCCAAGCTCCGGGTCAAGTCGGATGTGGAGGATACTTGTTTTTACCTGCGTCTCAGCCTTGTGAAGGAGGAAGGGGCTTATGGCCTCCGTGACGATATCAACCAGATTTCAAACTTCGCCCCGGACTATACCCCCGGCGAGGAGATTGACATGACCTTCACCTTTGACGAACACGCCTTTGTGGTCAAGAAGGGCGAAAAACTCCGTATCGACGTTTCCTCCTCCGCCTTCCCCTACTATATCCCCCACACCAACTACCGGGGACTTTATTACACCCAGGACAAGGCAAAGTCCGCCTGTAATACCGTCATTGCCGGGGAATCCACCCTAACCATTCCGATTGTATAATCTTTTCCCGATGGGACTTCCCATCGGGATTTTTTATTGACAACGGCAAGAAAAGCCGCTACAATAGCCACAGAAGGAAGTGATCATTTTGAAAGAAGAAAAATTGCATCTTTATTCCATCATGCCCCTGATGGCCGATCATATCGACGAAATTTGCCAGGACATCAAGGAGCAATACGAAAAGGGCATCACCACCTGTGCCCTGTTTTCCATGACTCTGGTTCCCGAGGGAAATCCGGTGGTCAACAAGGCGGCTTTACTTTGCGAAACCTACCGAAAATTCCGGGAAAAGCTCAATGGTATGGGCGTTCCCAACGGTGTTTTGGTTCAGGCCACCATCGGCCACGGCTGGACCCTGGGGGAAATGTTCCCCTATCAGCAGTACGTGGGTTTCCGGGACGGGGTTGCCGCCAATACTGCCTGCCCCTTTGACCCGGGCTTCCGGGATTACATCCGGGATGCTCTGACCACCATTGCCTCCTGCCACCCCGATCACATCATGATCGACGACGACTTCCGGTTGATGTTCCGCCCCGGCGGCGGCTGTGCCTGTCCCCTGCACATGAACCGCTTCCGGGAGCTTTCAGGGACCCAACTTTCCCGTGAAGAGCTTTGGGACATTGTGTGCGAAAATTCCACCCACCCGCAAAAAGACGAGTATACCCGCCTGATGGTGCAAACCCAATACGAATCGCTGGTGGAGACCGCAAGGATCATGCGGGAGGGCATCGACCAAATTGATCCTGCCCTGCCCGGTTCCTTCTGCTGCTGCGGCAACAATGCGGAGTTTGCCGCCGAGATCGCTGCCGAACTGGCCGGAAAAGGCAACCCCATCGTCGTCCGTATCAACAACGGCAACTATACCCCCGCCGGAGCCCGCTATTTTTCCCGGGTATTCCTGCGGGCGGCCCACCAAATCGCCAAGCTTCGTGGAAAGGCCGACGTCATTCTGGCCGAAACCGACACCTGTCCCCAAAACCGATACAGCACCGGCGCCATGTCACTGCACACTCACTTCACCGGTACCATTCTGGAGGGTGCTAAGGGCGCCAAGCATTGGATCACCCGTCTGGGCGCTTTTGAACCCCAAAGCGGCAAATACTACCGCAAGATTTTGGGGAAGCACCGCGGATTCTACGAAGCTCTGGCAAAACTGGAACCCGATCTTTCCTGGCGTGGCTGCCGGATACCGGTTTCCAACGTTCCCAACCACATCTTCACCAACACCTGGGCGGTTGCCACCGATGGTGCCGACGGATGGAGTGCCTGTGTACTGGAACGGCTGGGACTCCCCTTCTATTTCTCCCACCAGGCGGGGGGCGTGGTTTGTATGGAAGGAAACAAAGACACCTTCTATACCGATGCAGAAATTTTGAATTTCCTTGGGGGGCCGGTGATTTTGGCTTCCGACACCGCCAAAAATCTGATCGACCGGGGTTTTGGGGAATACCTTGGGGTGGACGTACGTCCTTGGGTGGGCAAAACTCCCACCGGGGAAGTCCTGTTTGTCAACGGCAATACCACAAACGTCCAACAAAAGCTTCAGGAACTGGTCCCCACGTCGGAAGATACGGTGGTGTATTCCCACGTATTCAACTCGGTGGACAAGGTACATCGGGATATCCTCTTCCCGGGGGTTACCCTGTACCAAAACAAGCTGGGCGGCACGGTCATCGTCTTTGCCGGTACTCCCGTTGCGGAGTTCAACCTTACCGAAGCTTTTGCCTTCCTGACCTGGTCCCGCAAGCTTCAGCTGATCGACCTGCTCCAAAAAACCGGTGAGCTCCCGGTTTACTACCCGGAGGATGCGGAGGTTTACCTGCGAGCCGCCGATATGCCGGACAGTGGCCTTTTCTGCGCCTTCTTCAACCTGGGGCTTGATCCCATTGAGGAGGTCACCCTGGTGACCGAGAAGCCGCTTTCCCGGGTTGAACGGCTGATGCCAGACGGCAGCCGGAAGACGGTGGACTTCACCCTTACGGATGGAGTTTACCACCTGGATGCCCCGGCAGGCGTTTTGGATCCCGCCATCTTCTTCCTCTACTAAGGAGACAATATGACTTACACAAAGTTCGTGGATATTTTCCATGGTTCGGGTGCCGTCAACCTTCCGGAGGGGGACGACCTGGTCAAATCCTGGTACCCCTTCAAGGGAATGTGCGGCAACACCAGTCCAGCAGCTATGCTCCCTTTTGGGAAATATATGGTCAGTCCCTATTCCGGGGGATACTCCGCCGGATACGGCATCAACAAGCTCAACTGTGGGGAGCCCATCCGGTTTTTGGGAGATGAACTGCGGTTGGTCGGCTTTTCCCATTTTCAGCTTTCCGGCACCGGAGCGGTGGGATTTTACTACAATTACGCCGTGGTCACCCCCTATTACGGTGAAAAGGCCGTCGATTACGGCGTTTTGGACGAGGTTGCCTCCCCGGGTTACTACCGAGTCACTCTGGCGGAAAGCGGCATCCACTGTGAGCTCACCGCTGAAACCTACGCCGCCTGCCACCGCTACACCTTCGAGGAAAACGGCGGCAACATCGCTGTGGACTTCACCAATAACGGTCTCTATGATTCCCCCCAGACCCGAGGAAGCTACGAAAGCCTGTCTGTCAACCGTCTGGATAACAAACGGCTGGAAGCATCGGTAACTCTGCAGGGGATTCACTACCACTTTGCACTTACCTATGATGGTGATGGCTTTCTGGATGAGGATGCGGTTTTCCATCTTTCCTCCCCTGGTACTGTCACCCTGAAACTTTCGGTATCCACCCTTTCATCGGTTGACGCTTGGGAGGAGCATGCGCTTGCCACCTTCTCTTTTGACGAAACCCGGCGAGCGGCAAATGACGCCTGGGAGGAAGCCTTGGGTCGGGTAAAGGTGGAATCGGAGGATGAAAACGAACTAAAGATTTTTTACTCCAACCTTTACCACAGCTTGACAAAACCAAACTTCTGGCCCAGGGGCGGCTTTTTGGCTCCCGGCAAACCCATGGTGGTGGATTTCTGTACCCTGTGGGACGTTTATAAAACCCAGCTACCCCTGGTTTATACCCTTTACCCGGATATTTCCCGGCAAATTGTGGAAAGCTTCCGCCTGCTTCATGCCCGTCACGGTGTATATCCCAACGCCTTCCTGTTATCCGCCGACCTGCGGGTGGAGGCCATGCAGGCGCGGATGCTTGCGGAGTACAGCCTGTACGACGCATGGAAACGGGGCATTCCCGGGGATTGGGCCACCATCGCCGAACAGATCACTGCCAATCTTTCAGGGGAGGAATTCCAAAGCTTTGCCATGGAAGGTACCGCCCAGCGGGCCACCTTCACCCTGGATATGTCGGGCATTGCCCCAGGCTTGATGGAAATGGCAGAATCCCTTGGAAAACCCCGGCTTTCCCACTTGGCGGAACCTGTAGTGAACCATTGGAAAAACGCCTTTGACCCGGAAACCGGTCTTTTGGTTGAAACCAGCGAGTACTACGAAGGAAACCATTGGAACTACTCCTTCCGTCCCTTCCGAAATGCAGAAGAGCGCATGGCCCTGGCCGGCGGGAAAGAGGGATTTCTGGCCCTTCTCGACCGATTCTTCGGCTTTGCCGACCCGGAGAACAAGTCGGGCCGATTTGAGGGATTCAATAACGAAACCGATATGGAAGCCCCCTGGGCTTACCATGTTTTGGGCCGCTTTGACCGCATCGTCACCCTGTTGGAAACCGGGGACAAGTACGCCTTCCGGGACAAAACCGGTTCCACCGGTCCGGGCAGCATTCCCGGCAACAACGATTCCGGCGGTCTATCCGCCTGTTACGTGTGGAACTGTCTGGGTATCTTCCCTCAAAGTGGTATGGACAACGTGCTGGTGGGAAAGCCCAAGTTTGAAAGGGCTGTCCTGACCCTGTCCAGCGGCAAGTCCCTTACCATCCGCCGGATCGGTTCGGGCATTCCCTCCCACGCTGTCTGGAATGGCAACCCCCTGGAAGATATGCGTCTTTCGGTGGAGACCATGATGGAGGGCGGAGAGCTTATCGTATTTGCATAATCACAGAAAAAAAGCGGACTTGCCGAAAGCAAGTCCGCTTTTTGCATCATTCATATCGTTTTTTACGAAGGGCACGTTCTTCCAGAAGAGATTTGATCCAGGATACTACCCAACCGATCCCCGCCGCCAGGTAGGGAATCGAAAGGGCTGTCGTCAAAACAACACTTCCCCACAGGGCGATGTACCATGCGCTCAACACCTTTTCCCCATGCCACTCCTCAAATTCCCACCAGGGCATCCGGAAAAGGATTTGCTGTTCTTCCCCGGAAAGAACCTTTTTCAGCTCTCCCCGCAGATTCTTCCAGGTGAAACGGATATCGTTTTCCCGGAGGATGGTATTGTCATCGGGATAGAGATAAAGGGTAACGGTATCCCGGGCGTAGTTTTTGACAAACTCCGGCAGGATTACCTCAAAGAAGGTGATGGGATCCTCTTCCCCCACAGGGGCGTACACCACGGCATCCTCCTGGCCATCCTTCACTACAGCCGCCACCCGCATGGGAACGTCGTCCCGGGCAAGATCCAGCCCCACACAATCGGAGGAACCGAAGATTTTCCAGGCGGCGTATTCGTTCAGCACCACGCTTCCCTCGCTCAAGGGATAGGTGGCACCCGAAACCAGAGGAAAGTTCCGGATGGCAAAAAAATCACCGCTGACAAAAAAGGTTTTCATCCATTCGTTTCTGGTTTCGGTATGGTATTCCGATTCTCCCTCCCCGCCCCAGGCGGTCAGGAAGGAAACGGTTTCGTCCTGCTCCGCAATGCGGGCCGCCATTTCGGTTTTGATGGAACGGAGATCGGTTACACTCCGAGGTGCATGGGAGGGGAAATACACCGATACCCGACGGAATTCGGTATCACTTTCCCCCTGCCAAAGCCGGCTTGCGTTTTGTTCCAGGCTACCCTGGGTGACGCCAAGCCCCACCAGACAAGCCACCACCAAGAGCACCGAAAGACCCAGAATGATAAGTCGGCTGATCCTCATCCGACACCGCCGCCTGTTCCAAGGCGAACCCGGTCGCCATCCGAAATGGGCCCGTTGGACAGGGTCACCACGTAGTTTTGATCGTTCAGGTCGCCTTCCACGGCGCTGTAAGCCGAATCGCTTTCAATCACCTCCACGCTGACCCGACGCACACTGCTTCGGGAGCCCATGGGGGTGGTTTTGCTGTCCACCACGAAAACGAAGTCCCCGTTGTTGTCCCGATAAATGGCCTGGTTGGGAATCACCCGCTGGTATTCGGTGGAGGAAAGGGGCATACGAATCGCCAGATAGAGATTGGCGGAGGCGCTGAAACCCGACACGTCGAAAATCAGATCACGGGATCCGGTGGGATCCTCCTCGTTGGGACCCACTTCCCGAAGAAGGGCGTGATAGTCGCCGCCTTCCGCATTGACCACGAAGGCTTCGGTGCCCACCTTGGCCATTTCGGCCATTTTTACCGGCACGGTCACCCGCATGACGTAGCTGTCCGCCTTTGCATGGATGGCACAGAGGGTCATACCGTAATCATAGCTTTGACCCGGCACGAAGGGCAATTCGGCAATGACTCCCTCCCCTTCCGCCAGGATGCTCTTGGATTCCATCTTGATTTCCAGTTCTGCCAGGGCAGTCTTCATTTCTTCAATTTGCTTTTTCTGCTGTTCCAGATCCAGGGCGGTGATCTCGTCCTCCACGTCGGCGGCCTCCAGATTGGCCTTGTGCAGGGTGATCTGGTCCTGAATGCTCAAAACCTCCGCCTGGGCGGCGGAAAGATCCGGGGTACCGGCATACTTTTCTTCCAATGCCATGCACTTTTCGTCCATGGCTGCCTTATTGTTCTGGGCCTGCTCCAGGGCCGGACGGGCATCCCGTTCCGCCTGGTTGTAGGCGTTTTGCGTGCTGTAAAGCAGGTTTTCCCCATTATGTACTGCACTTTCCGCCTCTGCCAGCACCTTTCGTGCGGCCACCAAATCGGGGTTTTCCGGCTCGGTTTCGGCGTAGAGCTTTTCATAATAGGCCACGTTGCTTTCCGCATTGGCCAGAGTTGCCTGGGCATCGCTCAGCGCATTTTCCGCATGGCGAAGGTCGGCTGTAACGTCCTTCATAGCCTTATTATATGCCGTCTGGGCTTCCGTCAGGGCGCTTTCTGCCTTGGCAAGCTCCCCATCCAGTTTTTTCTTTTCGCTTTGATAGGTTTTTGCCTTGGTCACCATTTCCTGGGCGGCATCCAGGCTGGCATTCAGGCGTTTGAGTTCATTGGTATTGCCCTGGCTGATGCCTGCGGTAAGCAGAGCCCGGGTATAGTTCAGTTCCGCATCCGCCAGTTGGGCTTTCAAATTGGCAAGACTGCCGTCATCCTTGGGCTGAATATCCATGATGGGCGCCCCCTCATAGACCGTCTGTCCCACGGTCACGTGCACGGCGGTTACTTCGCCCATGCCCTCCGCCAGGATGTTTTTGAGTCCGGCCACTTCGGTGATGCCGCTGCCGGTGATTTCCGGGGAGACGGTCCCCGCCACCACCCGCTTGGCGCTGACCTCGGTCAGGGTTGCATTCAGAATGGTATTACTGAAAAAGGTCAAAACCAGCATGATGGCTACGAAGACGATGGCCACCCATTTGACCCATTTCCGATTTTTGATTTTCATGGTCATTTCTCCTTTCGCGGGTTTATTTCATGCCGCCGGTCACAATGCCCGACTCCAGATGTTCTTCCCCATGCATGAAAAGAAGCAGGCATGGGATCATGTAGACCACTGCGGCGGCAAAGGCAAGACCGACTTCGTTTGCGTTGATGGTGGAGATATAGATGGAAAGGGGGAATTGCTCCTCGGTTTCCAAAAGAACCAGGGGTTGTTC
>SVKS01000095.1 GCA_015068345.1 Oscillospiraceae bacterium | reverse complement strand
AAGTATTCGTGCATGGCACGCACGTCCTCGTCCTCCTCGGTGGCGATGAGGGTTTCGAAATCGATGTCCATCACGTTGGGGGAGCGGTCGATGATCACCGAGGGATCGCCGGATTCGGTGGCCAGATCTTCCTCACTTCCGGGGATGATGGGATCTTCTGCATTGAAGAGGATTTGACCCTCGCCTGCGATGGGGGAGGATTCTTCGGTATGTTCACCCTCCAGCTCCAGTTCAAGATCGTTGGAGCCCGAATCGAAGACGAAGTAACGGATATCCCGGACGAAGCCCTGGTGCATACCGAGGGCGCCCACCCGTTCATCCAGAACGTAGGTGGGTTCATAAAAGAGCTCGTGAACCGAACCGATGTCGGTGCCGCCGAAGAGCAGGCAAAGCAGAGCGAAAAGATGCATCACGATTCCGGCCGCGCCAAAGAAGGCGGGGCGTTTCCAGTAAAAAGCGGGGAAGCGGATGAGCCGATGGAGGGGGGAGAGCAGGAAAATCACCGGCAGGGCGTAGAGAATGATGTAGAAGAGCTCGTTCCAGATGGTTTTCAGGGTTACCTTCCAGAATTCGGCCACCTGTCCCGCACCGCCGATGGAGCTGAAGACGAAGAAACGGCCGAAAACGCCCTGATAAACCGCCTGGGCACCAAAGAGCAGGAGGGAAACGGTCACCAGCAGGATGGCCACCACACGACCCCATTTGGGAGGGCAAAGGCTGACAATTGCCGAGGACAGCAGGGCGGCGGAGGCGCCGAAAAGCAAAATGTACCAGATACCGATCCCGAAAAAGCCGATACCAACGTCGATGCGGAATACCAGCTCTCCGAAGACGTAGCTTGCGAAGAAGAAGAGGGGCAGGGTCCAAAGGGGCTGATGCTTTCTTCTTTGCTTCCTTTGGGATGTCATAGCGTGATAGGTGCGGTTACTGCGGGATGGGGACATAAGCGTTACCTCAAAAATATCGAAAAAGTGTGTAACTTAGATGTTGGATATGCCCGAAGGGCGTACCACCTTATTATATCCTTCTTTGTCGGAATTTGCAACTACAAAAATGCAGGGAGAGGAAGAAATATCTTCTGAAAAAAACTCTTGCATCCCGGGCAAAAATAATGTAAGATAAAGTCAGGCAACTTTTTGGTAAATCATGTAGATTGGACGAGGGGACCGGAAAAAAGTTCCCTTCGCCGGATGGGAGAACACGTATGAGTGGAGTATTGATGGCAATCCAGTTGCTGGGCGGTCTGGCCATGTTCCTTTATGGTATGGAAATCATGGGCGACGGCTTGAAGCAGGGTTCTGGTGCCGCTCTGAAAAACGTACTTGGAAAACTGACCCAGAACGTATTTCTGGGATTTTTGGTGGGTGCTGCAGTAACCGCAGTAATCCAGTCCTCCACCGCCACCGTTGTATTGACGGTTGGTTTGATCGGTGCGGGCATTCTGAACCTGCGCCAGGCGGTGGGGATCGTCATGGGTGCCAACGTAGGCACCACCGTCACCGCATGGATCGTTACCCTGATGGATATTGAGTCCAGCGGCGACAGCATCATGGCCTTCTTCAAGCCGGATACCCTGGCGCCTGTGGCCATGATCATTGGCATCGTCCTGATTATGTTTGTGAAAAAAGCCGCCAGCAAGAACGTGGGTCTCATTGCCATGGGCTTTGGTATCCTCTTTATCGGTCTGAATCTCATGACCGCCGCGGTGGAGCCCCTTTCGGAATCGGAACTGTTTGCCAACATCCTCACCGGCATCGGCAACATGCCCCTGCTTGGCATTCTGGTGGGTCTTGTGCTTACCGTCATCGTGCAGTCCTCGTCTGCCATGGTTGGTATTCTCCAGGCCCTTTCTTCCACCGGCGTCATGACCTTTGGCCTGGTGGCCCCCATCATCATGGGTATCAACCTGGGTACCTGTGTCACCACCGCCATGGTGTGCTCCATCGGCTCCAGCAAGGACGCCAAGCGCACCGGTATCGTCCATATCGTCTTCAACACCATTGGTACCGTGATCTTCATGGCAGCCATCTTCGCCCTGCAGGGAGCAAACGCATTCCCCAGTCTGTGGGGAGCCATTGCGGATTCCACCGTGATCGCTATTTTCCAGACGATATTCAATCTTGCCACTGCTTTCATGCTGCTGCCCTTCTCGGGATGGCTGGTGAAGGTTGCCTGCAAGCTTGTGAAGGAAGATCCCAAGCCGGAAGAAATCTATCCCGAACTGGCTGCCCTGGATGCCAAGCTGATGACCGTTCCCGCCGTTGCCCTGGGTGGGGTGGCCCGCACCGCCGCCATGATGGCCGAAAACGCCCGGGAAAACATTGCCCGAAGCCTCTTGCAGTTTGATTCTTTCGACGAGGAACGTTCCAGGAAGATCGACGAGGAAGAAAACCGTCTGGACCACTTCACCGACATGGCGGACAACTACCTGATCCAGCTTTCGGTGGGCATTGAAACCGACCCGGATGACCGTATGCGCAACATGCTTATGCAGTGCATCCGTGACATCGAACGCATCGGCGACTACGCTTCTGATTTTGACGAGGCCGCCAAGGCCATGGCCGAAAAGGAACTGGTCTTCTCCGACAGTGCCAAGCAGGAGCTTGCCATTATGGGGGATGCCATCCAGGAAATCATCCGTCTGACGGTAGAAGCCCTGGAAACCGACAACGAATACATATGCAGCCGCATCGAACCCCTGGAAGAGGTCATCGACGATATGGTTCTCCTTCTCAAGAACCGTCATACCGCCAGACTTTGCCAGGGCAAGTGCTCCATCGATTCGGGTCTCTTCTTCATGGATATGCTCACCTCCTTCGAACGGGCCGCCGACCACTGCAGCTCCATCGCCATGCAGATCCTCAGCCGCAGCAATGAGGAGATCATGAAGAACCACCACGAATACCTCCAGCAGCTCCACGAATCGGACGACAAGAGCTATCTGGCCGAGCAAGAAAACCGCCGTGCCCAGTACCTGGTACCCCTTGAGAATATTACCTTCTAATTCTACCAATACTATATGGAAAGAGGATGCTCCAATGAGCATCCTCTTTTTCGTGAAGGGTGCCTTCCGGGTCTGCACGGACTCGGGCAGAATGACCCGGTTTTGTGTCAGCAAAATTTTCGGGCCGGTGAGGGCAGCATTTGTCCCCTTTGTGGACGACCCCGTCGTTGTTACACAACGACACCCCTACTTTTCTTGCCTTTCCCCGCCAAAATCTACGGCAGAATTATGACGGAGGTAGAGAATCGACCTGGGCTCAGGTGGCTTGACGGAGGGAGAGATACGGAAAACCACCGTTTTCCGTTGCAGGGACAGCGATCTCCCGCCCCAACCGGGAAAAGTTTTTTTCAAAAAGCTATTGACAAGTGCCAAAAATAGTGGTACATTATACCCAGAGTTAGCACTCGGGAAATGAGAGTGCTAATTTCGGAAAAGGGTGAAAGGATATGAGAGAGCTTACAGAACGCAAAAAGAGAATACTGCAGGCCATCATTGACGAGTACATCGAGCGTGCGGAGCCGGTTGGCTCCAAGGTGCTGGTGGACCGGTACAATCTGGGCGTTTCCAGCGCTACCCTGCGCAACGAAATGGCCGATCTGGAAGCCATGGGCTACCTGACACAGCCCCACACCTCCGCCGGAAGAATTCCCACCAATCTGGGCTACCGGGTATACGTGGATGAACTGATGCGCCAACAGAGCCTGAGCGAAAGTGAGGTTCGCCGCATTTCCGGGGCATTTGATGCCAGACTGCAGGAAATTGACCGGCTTATTGCGGAAGCAGGTCGGGCCATTTCCGACATGACCAACTATGCATCGGTCAGTCTGACCCGAAGAACCGGAGGAGACGTGATCAAATCCATCCGGCTGTTCCCCTGCGAAGAGAATCTTTTTGTGTTCGTTGTCATTTCGGCCACCGGCATGGTCAATGACAAAATGATCCGTACCACCCGTCCCGTCCCGCCGGAAGCGGTTATAAGGTTGGCAGACACGCTGAACCGAGTGCTTGTGGGCTTGGCCCCTGGGGACATTTCCTTCCGCCACATGGCGGAGCTGGAAAGTGCCGCCGGGGATGCCCGGGAACTTCTGGGTGCCATTCTGGATTACATCCGAAGCATCATTTCGGAATACTCATCCCAGGAGCTTCGGGTGGACGGCGCAAACAAGCTGCTTTACTACCCCGAATACAACGATCTGAACTACGCCCGAAAAATCTTCGACTTTTTGGAAGGAGATAACGACGGAGACTGGATTGTTGGAGACCGGGATCGGCAAGCGAAGGTAGGGGAGGGGCTTGTGGATATCCGTATCGGTAAGGAAAACGGAATCGCTCCCCTGGAAAATTCCAGCTTTATCGTAACCGACATCCCCCTGTCGGGCAATTCACACATTTACTTGGGCCTTTTAGGCCCCACCCGTATGGACTACGCCAGAACCAGCGCCAGGCTCCAGTTTGTGGCCCGTATTCTGGGACGGGTGATCGACGGGATCCTTGGGGAACCCCGGGACGAAGAATGAAAGCATTTTTAGAAAGTAGGATCTAACATGGCTAAGAAGATCAAGGACGCCGAGGAAAAGGCTCCCGAAACCACCCCTGTGGAGGAGGTTACGGAGGAAGTCACCGAAGCTACCGAGGGCGCCAAGGATGCCCCCGAAAACGAAGCGTCGGATAACATTGCCGACGAGGGCAAAAAGGAACTGGAGGAAGCCAAGGACCGTTACCTGCGCCTGGCTGCTGAATACGATAACTTCCGTAAACGCACCATGAAGGAAAAGGAACGCATGTATGCCGATGCCACCGTGAAGGCGGTGAAGGAGCTGCTTCCCTCCCTGGATAACCTGGAACGGGCGCTGGAAAGTGCAACCGAGAAGGAATCGGCCCTCTATCAGGGATTGGATATGACCCTGAAGCAAATGAAGGAACAGTTTGCCAAGCTTGGCGTCACCGAAGTAGACACTGCCGAAGGCACCAAGTTTGATCCCAATTTCCATGAAGCCATCATGCACGAGGATGACGGTTCCGGCGAAAGTGTTATCGCTCAGACCTTCCTGAAAGGCTACGTGCGGGATGGTCAGGTCGTCCGACCCGCTCTTGTGAAAACAAGGGGTTAACATACAAAATATCTATCTTTTATAAAAACTATCTGGAGGTAAACTCAAAATGGCAAAAATCATCGGTATAGATCTCGGTACCACCAACTCCTGCGTATCGGTTATGGAAGGCGGCGAAGCCGTCGTTATCCCCAACGCCGAAGGCGGCAGAACCACCCCCTCGGTTGTGGCTTTCTCCAAAACCGGTGAGCGCATGATCGGCCAGGTTGCCAAGCGCCAGGCCATCACCAACACCGAACGCACTATTTCTTCCATCAAGCGCGAAATGGGCACCGATTACAAGGTCGACATCGACGGCAAGAAGTACACTCCCCAGGAAATTTCCGCTATGATCCTTTCCAAGCTCAAGGCCGACGCCGAAGCTTACCTGGGTGAAAAGGTCACCGAAGCGGTCATCACCGTTCCCGCCTACTTCTCCGACGCCCAGCGCCAGGCCACCAAGGACTCGGGCCGTATCGCCGGTCTGGATGTCAAGCGCATCATCAACGAACCCACCGCCGCAGCTCTTGCTTACGGCGTTGACAAGGAAAGTGAACAGAAGGTCATGGTTTATGACCTGGGCGGCGGTACCTTCGACGTATCCATCCTGGATATGGGCGACGGCATCCTGGAAGTTCTGTCCACCAACGGCAATACCCGTCTGGGCGGCGACGACTTCGACGACCGCATTATTCAGTGGATCGTTGCTGAATTCAAGAAGGATCAGGGCATCGACCTGTCCACCGACAAGGGCGTTATGCAGCGCCTGAAGGAAGCCGCTGAAAAGGCCAAGATCGAGCTTTCCAGCGTGACCTCCACCAACATCAACCTGCCCTTCATCACCGCCGATGCCACCGGTCCCAAGCACCTGGACCTCACCCTGACCCGTGCAAAATTCGACAGCCTCACCGCCGATCTGGTGGATGCCACCATTCCCCCGGTACGTCAGGCCATGAAGGACGCTGGTGTCACCGCAAACGACCTGGATAAGATCCTGCTGGTTGGCGGTTCCACCCGTATCCCCGCCGTTCAGGAAGCAGTCCGCAAGCTCACCGGCAAGGATCCCTTCAAGGGTATCAACCCCGACGAATGCGTATCCCTGGGTGCTGCTCTGCAGGGCGGCGTTCTCACCGGCGACGTGAAGGACCTCCTCCTTCTGGACGTTACCCCGCTTTCCCTGGGCATTGAAACCATGGGCGGCGTTTTCACCAAGATCATTGAACGCAACACCACCATCCCCACCAAGAAGAGCCAGATCTTCTCCACCGCCGCTGACGGCCAGACTTCGGTTGAAGTTCACGTCCTCCAGGGCGAGCGTGAAATGGCACAGTACAACAAGACCCTTGGCCGCTTCCACCTGGACGGCATTCCCGCCGCTCCCCGCGGTACTCCCCAGATCGAGGTTTCCTTCGACATCGACGCCAACGGTATCGTAAACGTCAACGCCAAGGACCTTGGTACCGGCAAGGAACAGAAGATCACCATCACCTCCTCCACCAATATGTCCAAGGACGACGTGGATAAGGCTGTCCGGGAAGCTGAACAGTTTGCCGAAGAAGACAAGAAGCGCCGTGAAGCGGTGGATATCAGAAACGAAGCCGACCAGCTGGTGTACCAGAGCGAAAAGACCCTGGGCGAAATCGGTGACAAGCTGCCCGATAGCGAAAAGGCTCCCGTGCAGACCGCCCTTGACGCTCTCAAGGAAGCCCTGAAGGGCGAGGATATCGACGCCATCAAGGCGGCTTCCGAAGAACTGAAGAAGGTCTTCTACGCCCTTTCCGAAAAGCTTTACCAGCAGAGTGGTGCCCAGGGCGGCCCGAACCCCGGTGAAGGCTTCAATGGCGGAGCCAATGATGACGGCACCGTGGATGCCGACTACGAAGTAAAGTAAAAATCAAACCATCACGATATCGGGGCGGAATATCTGCCCCGATATTGTAGAGTTTATGGAAAGATACAACTATGGCCGAAAAAAGAGATTATTATGAAGTGCTGGGTCTTCAAAAGGGAGCCAGCGAAGACGAAATCAAAAAGTCATATCGCAAGCTTGCCAAGAAATATCACCCCGACCTGAATCCGGGGGATAAGGAAGCCGAGGTTCATTTCAAGGAAATCGGCGAAGCCTACGAGGTGCTTTCCGATCCCCAGAAGCGTCAGAAGTACGACCAGTTTGGCCATGCGGCCTTCGACCCCACCGCCGGTGGCGGTGGCGCAGGCTACGGTGGCTTCGGTGGCTTCGAGGATTTCGACCTGGGTGACATATTTGGTAGCTTTTTCGGCGGTGGCGGCCGTACCCAGCGCCGTAACGCACCCCGCCAGGGGGAAACTCTGGAATACATTTTGGCCCTTACCTTTGAGGAAGCGGCTTTTGGCGTGAAAAAGGAAATCCGCATTGAGCGCAGTGAAGTGTGTGCCGATTGCAACGGCTCGGGCGCCGAAAAGGGAAGCAGTGTGGAAACCTGTCAGAAGTGTCACGGAACCGGCCAGGTACAGGTGACCAGCCGTACCCCCTTTGGGGCCTTCAGCCAGACGTCGGTCTGTCCCGATTGCCGGGGCAGCGGCAAGATCATCAAGACTCCCTGTTCCAAGTGCCGGGGAGCCGGTATGCGCCGGGTCATGCGTACCGTCACGGTCAACGTGCCGGCGGGCATCGATGATGGGCAAACCATCGCCATGCGGGGCGAGGGGGGGCACGGAACCAACGGCGGTCCCGCTGGCGACCTGCATATTGTGATCCAGATCAAGCGCCACGAAATCTTCACCCGCAAGCGCAACGACGTCTACTGCGAACTGCCCATCACCATGGTGCAGGCCGCATTGGGTGCCGAAATCGAAATTCCTACCATTGACGGACCCATGACCTATAAGATTCCCGAAGGGACCCAGTCGGGAGCGGTGCTTCGTATCCCCAAAAAGGGTATTCCGGTGCTGCGCAGTAAGACCTCCCGTGGTGACCACGTGCTGGTGATCAAGGTGGAGATTCCCCGGAACCTTTCGGAAAAGCAGAAAAAGATCCTGAGGGAATTCGAAAGCAATATTGCCGACAAGAATTTCAGCGAAAACCGGAGTTTTTTCAAAAAGGTCAAGGAAAAGTTTGGAAAATAATCCCATGGATATTGCCCCTGCCATTTCTGGCAGGGGCTTTTTGCGTAGGAGCCTGGAACGGGAGGAAAAAACTTAGCCAATTCTTAACTGGCATTTGGGCGGACCTTGTGTTATCATGATAGTATAGAATAGGGGAGGAAGGCGAAAACGCCTCCTTCTACAAAGAAAGGACAATGTCAAAATGAGCTTCCTGATTGAAAGCTTTATGGCGATTACCTGGCAGCAGCTTGTCATGTTTGGTGTCGGTATTCTTCTGATGTACCTGGCCATCGCCAAAAACTACGAACCCGCACTCCTTCTGCCCATGGGCTTTGGTGCCATCCTGGTCAACCTGCCGTTCTCCGGTGTTCTGAATCAGAACATTGAAGGCATCGGTGAGGTGCAGGGTGTTATCCAGTGGCTCTATGAAATCGGTATCGAAGCTTCCGAAGCCATGCCGATCCTTCTGTTCATCGGTATCGGTGCCATGATCGACTTCGGTCCCCTGCTTTCCAACCCGAAGATGTTCCTCTTCGGTGCGGCGGCCCAGTTCGGTATCTTCTTTGTTATCGTTCTGGGTGTTGTCTTCGGCTTCGACCTGAAGGACGCCGCCTCCATCGGGATCATCGGTGCCGCCGACGGCCCCACCTCCATCCTGGTATCCCAGGTGCTCAAGTCCAACTACGTGGGCCCCATCGCCGTTGCCGCTTACAGCTACATGGCTCTGGTACCCATCATCCAGCCCCTTGCCATTAAGGCGGTTACCACCGAAAAGGAACGCAAGATCCGCATGACCTACAACCCCGCCGGCGTCACCAAGTTCCTGCGTATTGCCTTCCCGGTTATCGTAACCCTGGTGGCCGGCTTTATCGCCCCCACCTCCATCGCCATCGTTGGTTTCCTGATGTTCGGTAACCTCCTTCGTGAATGCGGTGTTCTCAACTCCCTTTCCGAATCTGCTCAGAATATGCTCTCCAACCTGATCACCCTCCTCCTTGGTATCACCATTTCCTTCAGCATGAAGGCCGAAGTCTTCGTCAACTGGGAAACCATCCTGATCATGGGTCTGGGTCTGATTGCCTTCATCTTCGACACGGTTGCCGGCGTCTTCTTTGCAAAGTTCCTGAACCTGTTCAGCAAGGAAAAGATCAACCCCATGGTTGGCGCCGCCGGTATCTCGGCGTTCCCCATGTCCTCCCGCGTCATCCAGAAGCTTGGCCAGGAAGCCGACCGTCAGAACTTCCTTCTGATGCACGCCACCGGTGCCAACGTATCTGGTCAGATCGCATCGGTTCTGGCAGGCGGCATGATCCTGAACCTGCTCCCGACCATGCTCGGCTAAGAAATGAGGTAGTACATGTTTAATTTTGATATGAATGATCTGATGTCCGCCGTGGAACTCATGGGTCAGGGCATGCTGGGTATCTTCGCTGTCATGGCAGTCATTTCCCTGATTGTCTATGGGTTTACCAAGATCGGCAGCAAGAAGTAAGAAAAACGACAAAAAGAAACCGTTCCGTGGAAAACACGGAACGGTTTTTTTCGTGGGTGATTATTTCTTTTTTGCACGGCGGAAAACCGGTATGTAGAAGAGGGCAATCAGCAGGAAGGCCAGGACGATGAGAATGCCAATGTAAAGGAACCAATGCCATTCCTGGGTCAGAGGGATGTCAATGGGGGGGTGATGGGTGAAGAAGAAGTTTGTGGTATAATCCACGCTGACAAGCTCCCCGTTCTGATAGGTGGGGGAGGCGAAGATGGAGTTGAGATAGAAGGAGAGGAAGGCCAAACCACCCAGGATTCCCATGGTGGAAAGATAATGTTTGGGTCGGAGATCCACCGCTCCGGAGTGGTAGATGTAGATGCCAAGGATGATCAGCATCACGTGGTAGAGGAAGAACTGATAGGGCATGGGGTGGGTGAAAGCCTGGGCAGGATTCACGCTTTCGGTGAAGACTGTGGGGATAAACAGGGGGAAGGTGGCCCCGATGGTGCAGGTGGGATACATGAAGGCCAGAATCGCATCCCGGAGCTTGCCGTCCTTTGCGAAACAGGTGTAGCAGATGAAAAGGATCTGAATGGAGCAAAGGTGCAGGGGAACGTGCTGCATTTCAAGATACATATTCATGCCGGTTCCGTCGGAAGTGGGAACCATTTCCAAAACACTCAGGGTTTTGATCAGCTCCGAAACGGCACAAACGACCACAGCCCAGGTGAGGACTTTGCGAAGGGGAGGCTTGTGTTTCAGAAGATAACAGAGACCGAACGCCACAAGGCCGAGACTGATGACGATCCAGATGATGTGATTGAGGGAATACATGGAAGAAAGACCTCCTGTTCATAGGAAAAGGTTGCAATTACGTCGTGTAGTATACCACCATCCCAAAAGAAAAGCAAGAAAAGTCGACAAAAAACAGTCTGGGCGAAAGAAGAAAAAAACAGTTGCTTCCTGGGGATAAATCATGTATAATAGAGGAAACGGCGAAGTATGCCGGTGGCGAACTGCGAAGAAGGAAAGGAAATACATATGAAAATGCTTGTAAAAAGAACGGCATTGATTGCCTTGGTCTTGATTATGGTGCTTGGCATGGCCGCCTGTAACCGGCCCCACGTAACCGAAGAGGTGCGTGAAATCAGCAAACAGGCCCTTGTGTATGTGGATGAATTTTTGGCCGGCGAACGGGACGTAATGGCCGCCTACACCGGTCTCTATACCCTCTACGCCTACTGGGATGCCCTGAAGATTGAAACCGACAAGAACACCGTAACCCCCAACTTCCAGGCCAAGATGATGTTCCAGACCATGCTTCACTCGGTGGAAAAGCAAGCCAGCGGTGAAAACGTCCGGGAGGATATTCTTCGTCAGCGCAACCGTTTGGCCGAAATGTGCGACCTGCCCCTGAATAAAATGAAGGAAGAATGATAGCAAAAGCCGCCGAAAGGCGGCTTTTTTGGTTGATGCCAAAAGGATATGCAGACGTAGGGAAGGGTATTGCGTCCGACACAGGCCATTTACGGCATGAGGATGGGAAAAAGCAATGGGAAATGGACAATGAACCATGACAGAAGG
>SVKS01000094.1 GCA_015068345.1 Oscillospiraceae bacterium | reverse complement strand
CCAAGGTTCTGTATTATCAGGAAAGCTTATTTCAGATTCTTTACGATTTCCATGGTATCCATGGCGATGACAAGCTCTTCGTTGGTGGGGATAACCAGAACCTTGGTCTTGGATTCGGGCTTGGAAACGTCGGCCTGAGTGCGGGTCTTCAGGTTCTTTTCCTTGTCCAGATCGATGCCCAGGAATTCCAGGCCATCCAGGATGTCTTCGCGCATCTTGCAGTTATTCTCACCGATACCGGCGGTGAAAACGATAGCGTCGACACCACCCATGGCGGCGGCATAGGAACCGATGAACTTCTTGACGGAGTAAACGAACATATCAAGAGCGAGCTGAGCTCTTTCGTTGCCTTCGTCGGCGGCGGTTTCTACATCGCGGAAGTCGGAGGAAACACCGGAGATACCCAGAACGCCGGATTCCTTGTTGAGCATGTTGACGATCTCGGTGGTGGACTTGCCTTCGTGTTCGGCGATGAAGCTCAGAACAGCGGGATCCAGGTTACCCGAGCGGGTACCCATGGGAAGACCTTCCAACGGGGTCAGACCCATGGTGGTGTCCACGCACTTGCCGCCCTTGACAGCAGCGATGGAAGAACCATTACCCAGATGGCAGGTGATAACCTTAGCATCCGGATTGCCAAGCATTTCCAGAGCCTTGCCGGAAACGTAACGGTGGGAAGTGCCGTGGAATCCATACTTACGAACCTTATATTCTTCGTAGTAGCGGTAAGGAATAGCATACATGAAAGCCTTCTTCGGCATGGTGCCATGGAAGCCGGTGTCGAAAACAGCGACCTGGGGAACGCCCTTGATAACTTCGGCACAAGCTTCGATGCCCATCAGGTTAGCAGGGTTGTGAAGAGGACCGATGGGAATGCAATCCTTGATGACCTGCTTGACTTCATCGGTTACATAAACAGAGTCGGAGTAAATATCGCCGGCGGTGAGAACTCTGTGGCCGACAGCATCGATTTCGCTCATGGACGAAATGACACCGTGATCCTTATCAGTCAGGTTCATGGTAAGAAGCTTGATGGCGTCGGCATGGGTCTTCATGGTGTAATCGCCCTTGATCTCATCCTTGCCGGCGGCGGTGTACTTGTATCTGCCGTCGATACCGATGCGTTCGCAAAGGCCCTTGGCCAGAACAGCGTTGGTGTCCATGTCGAAGAGCTGATACTTCAGAGAAGAGCTACCTGCGTTAACAACCAAAATTTTCATGTGGTTTCCTCCGTTTTTGCTTGAAGTAATTTTGTAAAGCAGTTATAATAGATGTATCGGTGCGGAATTTTGGCATAATAAGCACACAGAAATTCCACCCATATATTTTATACTAAATAGGAAAAAGTATCAAGTCTTTTTTCGAAAATTTCAAGACAAAAAACAGGAGACAAAGATGCAAATTGTTGGTATTGTAGCCGAATACAATCCCTTTCACAATGGACATGCCTACCAGATGACCGTAGCCAGGGCGAAAAGCGGAGCGGAGGGGGTGGTGGTGGCCATGGGGGGAAACTATACCCAGCGGGGCGAATTTGCACTGATGAACAAGTTTTCCCGGGCAGAGGCTGCAGTGCGATGCGGGGCAGACCTGGTGATAGAGTTGCCGCTCCCCTTCTCTGTAGCCGGAGCTGAACGCTTTGCCACAGGGGGGATTTCCCTGCTTGGAGAATTCTGCCAGACAATCTCCTGTGGGTGTGAAACCGATGATGCAGTTCTTCTGGAAGAAATTACGGAATTGCTGTGCGATGATACGGTTAAGAACCAAATATTTGACCGGGTAAAGTCTGGCGAAGCCTATGCAGTGGCTGTTGAACGGGTATTGGGAGACTATCATAAAAACTATGCAGAGCTGATTCGAACACCCAACAATATTCTGGCTTGCGAATACAAAAAAGCCATTCGAAATTTGGGGTTATCCATGCCACTGATTCCGGTGACCCGACGGGGAGCGGAGCATAATTCGGAACAAAGCGACGGTAGATTTGCGTCCGCTTCCCTGATTCGTTCTTTACCGGTTTGTGAAGTGATTGATTATTTGCCGATGGAAAGTGCTATGATCCTAAAACGGGAAGCGGAGGCAGGACGGGTTATGCGTGCTGCACCGGAAGTTGCTATGTTATCCTATCTTCGCAGATTAGAGCCCGAGGAGCTTGCTGAGATTGCCGGATGCGGTGAAGGGTTGGAAAACCGGGTTTACGAGGCATTACGAACCGAAACAACTCTGTCCGGTGTAATCAATCGGGTTACCACGAAACGGTATCCCGCCGCCAGAATTCGCCGCCTGTTGCTTTCGGCATATCTTGATATAAAGAGTACGTTGTTGGAAACCTGTCTGTTACCCCCATATATTCGCGTACTGGCATTCAACGATACCGGAAGGAAGATCCTATCCAAACATAAAAAAGACGATGGTAGACCCATATTGACCAAGGGCGCCCATTATAGCTCCCTATCCCCTGCTGCTATCGAATTGTTTGAAAAGGAAGCCCTGGCGGACGATTTATATACATCAGCATATCCGGAGGAAGCACAGAGAAAAAGCGGAATTTCGCTTACCACATCTCCATACTACAAGAAATAACGAAATACCCTCCCCAATAAAGCTGGGGAGGGTATGCTTTTTTCAATTAACCAATAACGACTTTGTTGTAGCCCTTCTTACCCTTTTTCAGGATCAGGCCATTTTCAAAGGCATCGGCAGTGTAGCGCTTATAGACGTCGGTAACCTTTTCCTTGGCAATTTCAAGTCCACCCTGGGATACCAGGCGGCGGGCTTCACTCTTGGAGGAAGCAAAACCACACTTGACGACCAGATCCAGAACGGAAATACCCTCTTCACCAAGGTCTTCGGCAGTGATGGTGGTAATGGGCATATTCTCGTCGTCACCCTTGCCGCCAAAGAGAGCGCGGGCGGCATTCTGAGCCTTGGTGGCTTCTTCTTCGCCGTGAACCATTTGAGTAAGCTCAAAGGCCAGGATTTCCTTGGCTTCGTTGATGCGGCCGGTGCCTTCCCAGCTCTTCATTTCTTCAATCTGGTCAAGGGGCAGGAATGTCAGCATCTTCAGGCACTTGATGACGTCGGCATCGCCAATGTTGCGCCAATACTGGTAGAAATCGAAGGGAGAGGTCTTGTTGGGATCGATCCAAACGGCGTTGCCGGCGGTCTTGCCCATCTTGTTGCCGTGGGAGTCGGTCAAAAGGGTTACGGTCATGGCATGGGCATCCTTACCCAGCTTCTTGCGGATCAGTTCGGTACCACCCAGCATGTTGCTCCACTGGTCGTCACCACCGAACTGCATGTTGCAGCCGTAATTCTGGAAGAGGTGGTAGAAGTCGTAGGACTGCATGATCATGTAGTTGAATTCCAGGAAAGAAAGTCCCTTTTCCATTCTCTGCTTGTAACAGTCAGCACGGAGCATATTGTTGACCGAGAAGCAGGCGCCTACTTCCCGAAGGAGCTGAACGTAGTTCAAGTCCAGGAGCCAGTCGGCATTATTGACCATGGTGGCCTTGCCTTCACCGAATTCGATGAACTTTTCCATCTGGCGGCGGAAGCATTCGGCGTTGTGATCAATGTCTTCCCTGGTGAGCATCTTGCGCATATCGGTACGGCCGGAGGGGTCACCGATCATGGTGGTGCCGCCGCCGATCAGGGCGATGGGCTGGTTACCGGCCATTTGCAGACGTTTCATCAGGGTCAGAGCCAAGAAGTGACCGGCGGTGAGGCTATCAGCGGTGCAATCGAAGCCGATGTAGAAACGGGCCTTGCCGCTGTTGACCATTTCACGGATTTCGGGTTCATTGGTGACCTGGGCAATTAAGCCACGGGCTTGGAGTTCTTCATAGATTTGCATGATAATTGGTTCCTCTCTCTTTTATGATATAAGTGAATGGGTTTTGATAAACTGTTCTTTGGTTGCTTGACAGGCATCCAGCATTTGCTTGGCACTGTCCAGAGCAAGGGGGGTGACGTGGTCACCCACGTTGATGCGAGCAATTTCGTGCGTGCGTTCTTCTTCGCTGAGCTTTCGGATCTGGGTGACGGTGCGTCCATCCTTTTCCCCTTTCTCGATCAGATAGTCAGAATCGGCCATGGCGGCAAGCTGGGAAAGGTGGGTAACCGAAAGAACCTGACGACCACGGGCCAGGGTCCAAAGCTTGTCGGCGACCTTTTGGGCGGCGCGCCCCGAAATACCGGTATCGATTTCGTCGAAGATTTGCACCGGAATGCTGTCCTTGTCGGTCAGCACGTTTTTCAAAGCCAACATAATACGGGAAAGCTCACCGCCCGAAGCGGTTTTGGAAAGGGGCTTCAAACTTTCACCCTTGTTAACCGAAAGGAAGAATTCCAGATTATCGATGCCATTGGCGTTAAACGGATGCTTGTCCGCATCCTCCGGGGTATAGAATTCCACCGAAAAACGGGTATTGGGCATATTCAGGTAAGCAAGTTCTCCTTCTATTGCCCGGGCGATGGTTTCGGCGGCATTGTGGCGCTTTTTACTGAGACCCTGGGCAAATATCAAGAGTTCTTGCCGTTTTGTACGGTAAGCGGCGGTGAGTTCCTCACGGCGTTGATCAGAAAAAGCAATGGTATTGCGCTCGGTCTGAATTTGATTCAGAAAATCTAAGATATCAGCCACAGTGGGGCCGTATTTACGCTTTAAGCGATAGATGAGATCCAGACGCTCTTCAATGGCATTAAGCTCTTCCGGGGAGTATACCAGTTCTTCCTGCTCCCCTTCCAACGTATGAAGTACGTCCTCAACGGTATAGGAGGCCTCTTCCAAGGCGGCAGCAAGGGATTCATAGCGGGAATGAATGCGGGATGCAGCCTGCAAGGATGCGATGGCATCCGAAATGGCTTCAACGGCACCAATCGTGCGATCCCCTCCCGCCAGACACTCCAAAGCAGCCGTGAGTCGAGAAGCAAGCTTTTCGGAGCTAGAAAGAAGGGTTTTACGATCGGTCAGTTCATCCTCTTCTTTTTCGGATAGATTGGCATTTTGAATTTCGGTAATCTGGTAATCCAGCATCTCCATTCGACGGAGCTTTTCGCCATCATCCATTTGTAAAGCCTTGATTTCCCTGGCCATGGCGCGAAGATCGGCATAACGCCTACGGTACTCTTGCTTCTCATCTTCCAATCCGGCATAGATATCAATATACTCGATATGTCGATCGGGATCCAGGAGGTTACGGCTGTCGTGTTGTCCATGGATATCCACCAGCTTTTCGCCGATGGTACGAAGCAGTGTGGTTTGCACCGGCTTGCCATTGATACGGCAGACGTTCTTCCCGTCCGAAGAAATCTCCCGGTACAGGGCAAGCTTGCCATCGGTGTCCACAAAGGTTTCTACCGATGAGGGAGGCGTTGTTCCAAAGGAAAACTCCGCATAAACAGAAGCTTTCTTTTCGCCGGTACGGATAATATCCCGGGACATTCGCTCCCCGAGAATCATACGGACTGCATCGATAATCATGGATTTACCAGCACCGGTTTCACCGGAGAGAACGCTGAAACCTTTATCAAAGCAAATATCGGCGGCTTCCACCACGGCAATATTGCGAATTTTCAGAAGGGTCAGCATAGGTTACTCCTTTTGTTATTTCAAGAGGTTTTTCATGTCGGTGCAAAAATCCTGTGCTTTAGACTGGGAACGCATAACCACCATAATGGTGTCATCTCCGGCCAACGTCCCAACGATATTGGGTAAATGCATGGCATCGATTCCGGCGGCGGCAGCATTGGCGGTACCTGTAATCGTACGGATAACAACGATATTGACCGCATAATCAACCGAAATAACGCTTTCGCGGAAAATGGTTTGCAGCTTGGTAGAATCGGAAGAACGTCCGCCTTGCTTTGCTACGGCGTATTTATAATGATCATCATGATCGTGGACCTTGATGATATTAAGCTCTTTGATATCCCGGGAAACGGTAGCCTGGGTTGCTGAAAAACCCTCTGCAATCAGAAGCTCAGCAAGTTGCTGCTGGGTTTCGATGTTCTGCTCAGAAATCAAGCGGAGAATGGTATTGTGCCGTTTGAATTTCATAGGTGCCTCCTTTTGTAGTCTAATGATTACAGTTTTCGATATAGCAAGGAAAAGAATCCTTCGTTTTTGAGTTTGACAAGGGATACACTGTGTTCCGAGCGAGAAAGACGAACAATGTCTCCGGTATGGAGCCTATGGGCATCAAATCCATCGGAGGAAAGATACGCCGATCGGTTTTCCAACTCCCCTACCTGAATATCTACCGTTCTTTGGTCGGAGAAGACGAAACTTTTTGCATAAAGCGCGTGGGCACTGAGGGGAGTCAAAAGAATGCTGTCCGACTGTGGATCTACGATAGGACCGCCGGCAGACAGGGAGTAGGCAGTGCTTCCGGTTGGCGTGCTAGCAATGATACCATCCCCACGGAAAGATTTGACCTCCATTCCGTCGCAATACAGCGTCAAAGGGATAACCCGCATGATATCACCGTGCGTGACGACGGCATCGTTGAGGCAAATGTCATTCAAAATGGTTTGACCATCGCGAATGAGCTTCAGAGATAGGAGCATCCGTTTTTCAATGTGATAATTTCCCGTCAGGAGTTGGGTCAACATGGAAATTTCACTGGGTTCCAATTCCGCAAGATAGCCTAATGTGCCGACGTTGACACCAAGAATGGGAGTCTGGGAATAGGCTGTTTGTCTTGCGGCGTGAAGCAAAGTACCGTCTCCTCCGAAAGTGATGGCAAAATCGATACCGGAAGGAATGGTTTCGGTATTGGCGATTTCCAACACGTTTGCTCCGGCTTCTCTAAGAAGAAGGGATGCTGCACGGCTGACCTTGCCGTCAATATCTTTGGATTCGTTCGTAATAATAGCAATATTCATATAATACCTGTCTGTTATAGGATGGAAAATGCCTGATCAACAATTTCCTTCACATCGGGGTAATAATCAATTGGCCGTTTGGTAAGATAAAGCAAAAACTCGATATTCCCGCTTCCGCCCTTGATGGGAGAATAAGTCAACCCAGCAGGAAAAACATTGAGCTTACGTACTTCCGAAAGAATGTGATTCAAAACTCGTACATGATCCCGAGGATTTTTGACAACTCCGTTTTTTCCGATTGCTTCCCGTCCTGCTTCAAATTCCGGCTTTACCAAAAGGACACCCTTGCCATCTTCCTTCAAAAGAGGAAAAAGATAGGGCATCACCATAGTCAATGAAATGAATGAGAGGTCGCTAGCCAGAAAATCAAAGGATATGTCGGTGATTTCACGGGGCATAGCACGGACATCGGTTTTTTCGTAAGAGTGGACGGCAGGATGATTGATTAAGGATGCGTCCAGCTGGCCACGGCCGCCTTCCACGGCATATACTTCCCGAGCTCCTTCCTGGAGCATACAATCGGTGAAGCCACCGGTGGAAGCGCCTGCATCCAGGCAGGTGTAGCCTTTTAAGGAGAGACCGAAATAGTCGATTGCCCGTTTCAGCTTCAATCCGCCGCGACTGACGTAGGCTTGGGGTTCCCCGATGTATTCGATCATATCCGATTCGGTAACCGAATACGCGGGTTTCTCCTGGATTTTTCCGTTGACCTTCACGGAAGAGGCCAGGATTGCGCGCTTAGCGGTCTCACGGCTTTTGAAAATACCGAGAGAGACAAGCATGATGTCAAGTCTTTGGGGTTCAGACATGTGAAATGGCCTCCCGGATCGAGTGAATAATAGTGGAATTGTCAAATCCAATCAATTTCTCCAGCGAATCGAGATCCCCGTGCGGAATGATACCGGGGAGTGCAAAAGCGCGGTATTTTGTATGAATACCTCTTTCCAGAAGAAGGAAAGCAAGCTTTTCGCCGATGCTTCCTTCGCGAACTACGTCTTCAATAACAAAAATGCCGGAGCGGTTCGAGAGGGCTGAAAGAAGCGACTCGGTTTCAAAGGGGAACAGGCGATTGAGTTTGATAATGGAAACCGAAATTCCTTCGTTTTTTAACGAATTTGCTACAGATATGGCCTTATTGATAGCGATACCGTAAGAAAGAATGACATAGTCACCGGGATCTCCCAACTCCACGAAGGGCTCTTTGCCTGTAAAGCAATTTGCCTTGAATTCGCCTTCGCCACCCTTTGCATAGCGAACCGCCGTTAAGCCTTTCTCCTTTACAGTAAAACGCAACATGTCACGGAGTTCGGCAAAATTAGAAGGGGCATAAAGGGAAAGCCCGGGAATCAAAGAAAGATACCCAACATCGTAAATACCGTTATGTGTCATGCCGTCATCGCAGGCAATACCACATCGGTCAATGGCCAGGTGAAGGGTGCTGTTTTGCAGAGCAACGTCGTTGAGCAATTGGTCAAAACTACGCTGTAAAAAGGTGGAATAAATGGCAACGACTGGATTCATCCCCCCCATGGACAAAGCACCTGCCATGGTAACGGCGTGTTCTTCTGCAATTCCTACATCAAAATAACGATCCGGATAGGATTCTCCGAAAAGATACGTGCCGGTTCCCTTGGGCATAGCGGCAGTGATGACGCAGAGAGATGGCTCTTCTGCCCCCAGTTTCACCAATTCTTTTCCGAACTCCTTGGAAAAGGAGCCGGATGGAGTTGTGTCCGGAAGCTCCCGGGGAACGGAATGATATTTTTCCGGGTTGCTGACCGAAGGTTTATCTCCAAGTCCTTTGATGGTACGGGCATGCAACAATACAGGATGATTTTGCGCTTTGGCGTATTGCAGGGCGTGGATGAGAGAAGTCAAATCGTTTCCATCCACGGTGCCGAGAAAGTCAAAACCAAACTCATCCAAAATAGTATGGGGAAGCAAAACATCCTTCAGTTTTTCTTTGGTACGATTCAGAAAACGAGAAAGACGTGGCAAATGGTCCATGACAAGATGGTATCGACGCTTGGCGCGAATATAGCCTTTTTTCAGGCGAAGGGCAGAAAGCTTGTGGGGAATAACTCCCACACTTTTACCGATGGACATTTCGTTATCGTTGATAATAACGACAATGGGGAGATCGGTATCGCCTCCATCGTTCAGCGCTTCATACACCATGCCGCCGGTGAGGGATCCATCCCCACAGACAGCAACAAAGCACCCCTTCTCCCCGCGAAGCTTTGCTGCACGGGCAAACCCAATCACAGCAGAAATGGAGGTGGAGGCGTGTCCTGTTTGGAAGAAATCAAAGATACTTTCGTTTGGTGACTGGAACCCGGATAGCCCACCGAAAGATCGCAAAGAATCAAAGTCGGCATACCGACCGGTCAGAAGCTTATGCGTATAGCACTGATGACCAACATCATATACAAGCTTATCGCATGTGAAATCCAGTGTATAGACGAGAGCGCAAGAGAGCTCTACTATGCCAAGGTTAGAGGCAAGGTGTCCACCGGTTACCCGAACACTGCTTTGTAAAAAAGAGCGTATTTCCCCACAAAGGTGAGTCATTTCTTCCAGCGACAGGCGCTTTATATCATCCGGATGACGGATGGTTGGTAAAATAGTGGCGTTTTCCGAATTTATCATAAAAATACCTTATGGTCATAAGTATGGGCTGTTTAGCGCAGGAAAAACCCGCGATGAATAAAGCACTCGTACATTATACCACGAATTATGCAATAATGCAATGGATTATGCAATGATCTTACAAAAAGAAAATCAATCGGTTTCTTCGGCGGCGAAGGGAACCACGGCAAAGCCGGCTTCACCCTTGGTCAGAAGCATAACCTTCTGTTCGGCTTCATCCAGCATGGTACCTGCTTTTTTGATCAGACCGGTGGCTTCCTCGTAAAGTGCAATCGCTTCTTCCAAAGGGATATCAGCCCGTTCCAGGAGTTTTGCAATTTCCTCGATACGGTTCATGCATTCTTCCAGTTTCATATAATATACTTCCTTCCTATTCTTTGGTTTCTTCTACCAGGCAGACCAACTGTCCTTCCAACAACCGGATTCTAACGCGATCCCCGGGGATTACCTCCCTGGCAGAACGGATGGCTTTTCCTTCGATGGAGGCAATGGAATACCCGCGTCCCAACACGGCGAGGGGACTGATGGCTTCTATGGTACTTTTCAAAGCGGTATAACGGTGGCGCTTGTCCGCAAGATGCTTTTCTACCGATGAAGAAAGAGTCTTTTCCAGGTAATCCAAAAGCAAACGCTGTTCATTGATGCGATAGGTTGGTCCCGAAAGAGATTTACGACCTGCCAGTTCTTTCAAGCGGAGACGCTGCTTCTTTAACCGATCATCCATGGCCCGAACCAACCGAATGTCGAAATTGCGGAGAGTTATGTATAATTCGTTGGAGTCAGGTACTGCAAGTTCTGCACCGTTGGAGGGAGTGGCGGCCCGGAGGTCGGCAACAAAGTCGCTGATGGTAACGTCAGGCTCATGCCCCACCGCAGAGATGATAGGAGTGTTGCAGGCGGCAATCGCACGGGCAACTATTTCCTCGTTGAAGGGCCAAAGGTCTTCGATCGACCCGCCGCCGCGACCTAAGATAATCAGATCTACCGTTCTTTTATCCGAAAGGAGCTTCAATGCCTTTGCAATTTCCTCTGCAGCCCCCTCCCCTTGAACTCGTACGGGGCAAACCAATAGTTTTGCAAGAGGGAATCGCTTACCGAGAACCCGAATCATATCCCGTACAGCGGCCCCGGTGGGAGAAGTGACCAGGGCGATCTTCATAGGCATGGATGGAATGGGCTTTTTGCGCGATTGATCAAAAAGTCCTTCCTTGTAGAGTTTTTCCTTGAGCTGCTCGAAGGCGGCATATAGAGCCCCTACCCCGTCGGGTTGCAAATCGGTGATATAGAGCTGGTATCGACCATCCCGTACGAAAACACTCAGGCGGCCGGCGGCAATGACCTTCATACCATCACTTGGCGCAAATTTCAGTTTGGATGCTTCCCCACGAAACATAACACAAAGAAGGGCGCCGCCTTCATCCTTCATGGTAAAGTAGAGATGTCCCGAAGAATGGCGCTTGTAGTTGGAGATTTCTCCCTTCACCATAACATCAGCCAAGAGATCATCATGTTCTATCAAAAGCTTAACATATTGGTTGACTTCACTGACGGTCAGCACAGAAGCCATTTGGATCACCTCCTGCTTTCAAGTATCCGAGATAGGCTATTCCCAGGGCATTGTCCCGGGAATACTGGGGTTTTGCGGTCATAGCACCAAATTCGGAATGCATACGGTCTTGAAGAGCCATACAACTCATCACTCCCCCACTGCATAAAACCGGGAGACCCGGATATTTAGCCAAGGCATTGGAAGTGGTTTTGACGATGATCTCTTCAAGGCTTTTGAGAACGAAAGCCGCCACATCTTCCGGAGACTCTCCGTTTTTGATACGGGAAGTAAACTGGTTCTCCATACCCGAAAGATTGAAATATAA
>SVKS01000093.1 GCA_015068345.1 Oscillospiraceae bacterium | reverse complement strand
GAACCAGCCGGTATTCCTCCGCCTTGCAGGGCTTTTCCAGGTGGGGGCGCTCGTCGAAATACTTTTTTACGTAGCCGAAGGCGGTTTTTTCGGCAATGGTGCCGATGGTACCCGCCCGGAACACGTTTTCCTTGCCAAAGAGCTCGATCACCTGGGCGTGGGCATTGGCCTGGTCTTCACCGGAGAAGTTCAGGTCGATATCGGGAACCTTGTCTCCTTCGAAGCCCAGGAAGGTTTCGAAGGGAATGTTGAAGCCATCCTTCAGGTACTTGGTACCACAGATGGGACAGTTCTTGTCAGGCAGGTCGGCACCGATGGATTCGGATGGGGCGTCCCAGTCGGAATGGTGGCAATTGGGGCATACATAGTGGGCGGGGAGGGAGTTCACTTCGGTAATACCGGCCATGAAGGCTACAACCGAAGAACCCACCGAACCACGGGAACCAACGATGTAACCCCGGTCGTTACTGCCCTTGATGAGCTTTTGGGCGGTCATATACATGACGTCGTAGGAGTTGGAAATGATACAACCCAGCTCCCGGTCCAGCCGCTTCTGCACCACCTCCGGCAGGTCGTCGCCGTAGATGGAGTGGGCTTTTTGCAAAACGATGCGTTGCAGGTCCTCGGCGGAATTTTCGATGACCGGGGCAAACATTTCCTTGGGCAGGGGGCGGAAGCTTTCGCACATGTCGGCGATCAGGTTGGTGTTGGTGACCACCACCTCGAAGGCTTTTTTCGGGGGCAGGTAGCTGAATTCGGCCAGCATTTCCTCGGTGTTGCGGAAGTAAAGGGGAGCCTGGTCGTCGGCATCCGAAAAGCCCTTCCCGGCCATCAGGATGCGGCGGTAGACCTCGTCTTCCTTGTCCAGGAAGTGCACGTCACAGGTGGCAACCACCGGGATGCCCAGCTCGTCCCCCAGCTGGACGATGGTTTTATTGAAGTTTTCCAGGGTGGCCCGATCGGGGACCTCCCCGTTACGGAGCATGAATTCGTTGTTGCCAATGGGCTGAATTTCCAGGAAGTCGTAGAATTTCGCAATCTTGATGAGCTCCTTGTGGCTGGCACCGGCGGCCACGGCGGCAAAAAGTTCGCCGGCTTCGCAGGCGGAGCCCACAAGCAAGCCCTCCCGGTGGCGAGCCAGCTCGTGACGGGGGATGATGGGTTGTTTGCGGGAATTCATGTGTTCCAGGTGACCCTTGGAAATGAGCTTGTAAAGGTTTTTGAGGCCCACCTTGTTTTTCGCCAGGAAGAGGATGTGCCGCACCGGAAGGCTCTTGGCGTAGTGGGCCTTTTCGGTATTTTCCCGGCGGCGGTCGTTCAAGGCGGCGTCCAGTTCGGCAACCCGGGTGACCCCCAGGGTCTCCTTGGCCATTTCCTTGAGCCTGATGAACATCAGGGCCAGGGTCTTGGTGTCGTCGCTTGCGGTGTGGTGTTTGAATTTGGGGAGCTTCAGGGCTTCGGCCACCACGTTGAGTTTGTGCCGCTCCAGGTGGGGCATCAGGATCCGGGACATTTCTACCGTATCAATGCTGGTGGGATTGTAGTCAAGTCCGTACTTTTCCGCCGCATGGGCAATGAAGCCGGTGTCGAAGGCGGCGTTGTGTGCCACGCAAACGTAATCCTTGGCGAAATCCAGGAAGGCCCGCACGGCCTCCTCGGTCTTGGGGGCAGAGGCCACCATGGCGTTGGTGATGCCGGTGAGCTCGGTGATGAAGGGGGGGATGGGCCGTTCGGGATTGACGTAGGTATGGAAATTGTCGATGATGGTGTCGTTATGTACCAGGGAGGCGGCAATTTCGGTGATGCCGTCCTCGTCCTTTTTGGTGCCGGTGGTTTCCAGGTCGAAGCAGATGAAATAGCCGTCCAGGGACTCATCCTTGTCACCCCGGACGATGGTCACGTCCTCTTGGTTATTGATGTAGTAGCCTTCACAGCCGTAAATTACCTTGAAATCGAATTTCTTGGCGGCTTTGGCTGCTTCGGGGTATGCCTGGGCCACGCCGTGGTCGGTGATGGCGATGGCGGGGTGACCCCAGTATTTGGCCCGGGCGATCAGGTCGGTGGCGCTGGAAACCCCGTCCATCTGACTCATCTGAGTGTGCAGATGCAGTTCAACCCGCTTCTTTTCCGCCAGGTCGGGACGAATCGTTTCTTCTCCCACCATAACCGAAATGGGGTCCATGACGTAGTCGTCGTTGAAACGGTCGTATTTGTAGGTGCCCCGGACGTAAAGGTACATGCCGGTCTTGATCTTATCAATAAAACCGTCGTCCTTCTCCAAATTGATCAGCTTTTTGAGCCGCAGGGAGGAGGTCTTGTCGGTGATATCGAAGGTCAGGGCGGCAGAGGTACCGTTTCGGAAGTCCTTCCGCTCCACGAAGAATACCTTGCCTGCGGCGGCGGTGTAGACTCCCGGGGCGGCATATTCGCTGTTGGGGGTGATCTCCGAAAGGGGGACCAGCTCGTCACCAAAGGGCTTGCCCAAAAGGGTCTCCCCGGGGTGCATGGTCTTGGGGCGGGGCTTTTTGGCAAAAATGCGCTTTTGAGCCGGTTCTGCCTTGGGGGCAGCTGCCGGGGCGGCGGGGGCGTTTTTGCGAATAAGCTCCACCTCGTCGGACATTTTGGCGTACATATCCCTGTCAAAGGCTTCCCCGGAAAAATCGGAGGCCAGGGCAACATGGCACTTCATGCCGGAGATGCCGGCGAAGAAGAGGAAATCTCCCAAAACCCGTTCCACCTCCTCGGTGGCAAAGGGCAGGGAGGAACAGGACAGGTGGAAGGTTACGTCATTTCCGACGATCTCCACCTGAGCATCCTTGAAAAAGCCGTTGATGGAAACGTGCTTCCGCTTCAGGTAGCCGATGGCCAGGGGGGCTTCGGCGGGGGTAAAGGCGGAAAGCACCTCCACAATGGTCAGTTCCGAAAGGCCGTAGGCTTTGGAAATACCGGCTTCCAGGGCGGAAAGAGCCTCATGGGAAACGGGCACGTCAAAGGAAGCCGAGAGGGTGATTCCCCGGCTTTCCGATTCGATGCGCATGTGATGAATGTGGGCCCCGGCAAACACCTCTTTCAGGGCGGCTGGGGGGGTATAGAGGGTAAAAACCGCCCCGAAGGGCGGGTGTTTTTTTTCGATGTGTTCCATGGCTTACCTTTCCCGGCGAAGGGCAATGAGGGCATCGATTTCGGAAATCAGACGAGCCTCAGCTTCGGCGGCGGTGAGTTTTTCCAGAATGGCGCCGTTTTTGAAGAAAAGCCATTCGTTTTTGCCCCCGGCAATGCCCACGTCGGCTTCCCGGGCTTCCCCAGGTCCGTTGACGGCACAGCCCATAACGGCGGCGGTGATGGTTTGTCCGACGGGCAGGCGAACCGCCTTGTAACGTTCCGACAGGCGGCGGCTGACACCCATAACGTCCACCTGGGTACGACCGCAGGTGGGGCAGGATACGATATCAACCCCGTCCCGAAGGCCCAGGGCTTTCAAAATGAGAATACCGGCTTCCACTTCCCTTTCGGAATCCTCCGAAAGAGAGACCCGGATGGTGTCGCCAATACCGTCCCCCAACAGGGAACCGATGCCGATGGCCGATTTCACCAGGGCGGATTCGCCGCCCCCGGCTTCGGTGACTCCCAGGTGGAGGGGGTAGTCGGTTTTTGCGGCCAGCATGCGGCAGGCTTCAATCATATCCCGGGTACGGGAGGTTTTGATGGAGATGACGATATCGGAAAAATCAAAGCGTTCCAATTCTCTGGCCTGGGTCACCGCCGATTCCACCAGGGCTTCGGGGGTGGGGGAGCCGTATTTGGCCAGAAGATCCTTATGTAACGACCCGCCGTTGACCCCAATGCGAATGGGGACTCCGGCAGACCGGCAAGCATCGGCCACCGCCTTCACCCGGTCGGCCGAGCCGATGTTACCCGGGTTAATGCGGATTTTGTCGATACCCATGGCGGCACACTCCACCGCCAGCTTGTAGTCAAAATGAATGTCGGCCACCAGGGGGAGGGTGGATTCCTCCCGCAGTTTGGCAAGCACCCGTGCGGCCTCCATATCCGGCACGGTGTAGCGCACCAGGTCGGCCCCGGCCCGGGTAAAACGATCCAGCTGTGCCTTGCAGGCGGCAAAATCGTGGGGGTCGGCGTTGGCCATGGTCTGTATGCTGATGGGTGCGCCGCCCCCAATGGGCAGGCCACCGACGGTTACACGGCGTGTCATGTTGTCACCAGCCTTATAATGTCATTCACGGTTACGTAGAGGAAGAGCAGGAGGAAAAGACCAAGCCCCACCAGATGGACGTAACCCTCGTATTTGTAAGGGATAGATTTTTTGAAAAGCAGAGAGGAAATGGCGTTGATTACGATGAAGAAGATGCGTCCCCCATCCAGAGCGGGAAGGGGCAAAAGGTTCATGACCCCAAGGTTGATGGAAATGAAGGCGATCAGGTTGAAGAAACCGGAATAGTCGGCCTGGGTTGCCACCTCGGTCATCATACTGGTGATGCCCACCGGGCCCGACATTTGGTCAGCACCCACCTTGCCGGTGAAAAGGTCCACCAGACTGTAACGGATCATGCGTACATAGTCATAGCCGTGGAGGAGAGCAAGCTTCATGTTGCCCCAAAAATCGGTTTCCTCCACCCGGTAACGGATGCCGAAGCCGAAGAAGGGTTCCCCATCCAGGGTCAACTGCTTTTGCTCCAGGGGCAGATCGGTCAAGGTGATCTTTTTACCCTCCCGTTCTACCACCACGGTATAGGGGGATCCGTTGTAGCGGTCTAAGAACAGACTGACGTCGCTTGCCAAAAGGACCCGTTCTCCATTGATCTTCACGATCTTATCTCCGGGATAGATGCCGCAGAGACCGGTTTCGGTATACTCCTCCGCCACCGCATCGATCACCGGAACGGTGGTGTAATTCGCCGGGGCAATCAAAAACATCAGGATCACAAACCCGGTTACCAGGTTCATGAAAGCACCGGCCACCAGAATCAGGAAGCGTTGCCAACGGGGTTTGCTGGTGAAAGCCCGGGGATTTTCGGAGGTTTCATCCTCCCCCTCCATGGCGCAAAAGCCCCCAACCGGGACGATGCGCAGGGAGTAGGCGGTTTCCCCCTTGGTGAAACCGAAAAGTTTAGGCCCCATGCCGATGGCGAATTCATTGACCTGAACCCCAAAAGCCTTGGCAACCAGAAAATGGCCCAGCTCGTGGAGCATGATCATGACCCCAAAGGCCAGAATGGCAAGAAGAATGGAAAACGGTGTACTCATTTAGAATCCTTTCATGGAAAAACGGTGGGAAAAGTGGGTGTTACAACGAAAAATAGGAGCGAAGCGACTTCCGGGCCTGCCGGTCCAGCTCTGCCACGTCTTCAAAGCAGGCGGGAGCCTTGGCATCCAGGGTTTCCAAAACGTAGGCGACACCCTGGGGAATGTCGGTAAAGCCGATCTTTCCATCAAGGAAGAGGGCTACCGCTTCCTCATTTGCTCCATTGAGCAAAACGGGAACGCCGCCACCGGCTCTGGCGGCTTCCTTTGCCAGGCGCAGGGCGGGAAAGGCTTCTTCGTCCGGGGGGAAGAAGGTGAGCTTACCTACCTCCCACAGCTTCAGGGGGGTGACATTGGTGGTCATCCGGCGGGGGTAGGTGAGGGCGTACTGGATGGGGAGGCGCATATCCGGGGCGGCGGCTTCGCCGATGACGGCGCCGTCGGCGAATTCCACAAAGGAGTGGAAAATGCTTTCCCGATGGATGACGATATCAATGTCATCGGCGGTGACACCGAAAAGGTGCATGGCCTCGATCAGCTCCAGTCCCTTGTTCATCAGGGTGGCGCAATCGATGGTGATCTTGGGTCCCATACGCCAGTTGGGATGGCGCAGGGCATCGGCGGGGGTTACCTTTTCCAAAAAGGCCTTGTCTTTTCCGAAAAAGGGTCCTCCGGAGCAGGTGAGGATGATCTTTTTTAGATCCCGCCGGTCTCCCGCCAAAAGACTCTGGAAAATGGCGGAATGCTCCGAATCCACCGGCAACAGGTCGACCCCGTGCTTTTTGGCGGCGGAAAGGACAATGTCACCCCCGCAAACCAGGGTTTCCTTGTTTGCTAAGGCGATGGTGTGACCGGTTTCGATGGCGGTGAGGGTGGGCTTCAAACCCGCTACCCCCGACATGGCGCAAACGGTGGTATCCCCCGGAAGGGCGGCAATCTCCTCCACCGCCTGGGTGCCCCCTGTGATGAGGGTATCGGTGTCACCCAGGGCGGCCTTCAGGCGAAGAGCCGCCTTTTCGTCCGCCAGGGCGGCATATTTGGGGCGGAATTTCCGGATTTGCTCCTCCATCAGCTTGTCGTTGCTTCCGGCGGCCAAAGCCAGAGGGGAGAGCCCCAGGTTCTCCATAACGTCCAGGGTCTGCCGGCCGATGGAGCCGGTGGAGCCCAGAATGGTAATTGTCTGATTCATAAACTGCTCCTTAGCCGATCAAAGGGAAGACAGCCAGAACGGCGTATACCACAGGCAGTACGAAAAGCACCGAATCGAACCGATCCAGAATGCCTCCATGACCCGGCATGATCTTGCCGTAATCCTTTATATGATTTTCACGCTTGATCAATGACATGGAAAGATCACCGATTTGGCTGATGACCGAACCAACCAAACCCAAAATCACCAAACCCAGGTAGTTGGGGGTCAGGTCAAAGGCAAACTGCAGTACCAGACCGTACCCGGCCAGGGACAGGGCACAGCCTAAAATACCGCCAATGGAGCCCTCAATGGTCTTTTTGGCGCTGATATGGGGAATGAGTTTGTGCTTGCCCATGGCCATGCCGGTGAAGTAGGCAAAGGTGTCACAGCTCCAGGCGGTCAGGAAGGGCAGTACGATGAGATACTTCCCATAATCGGCGGAAAGTATAATGGGGAACACCGAAAAAAAGCAGGGAATCACAACACTGCCGAAGAGGATAGCTCCGATGGAGGCGAAAGTGAAACTTTCGGTGTGGTACATGCCATAAACAAACAGGGCCGCCAGCACCGCCAGGTAGTAAAAGAGAATCAGGGGGAAGCGAATGCCAAAGCAGATGGCGGCGGGAAGGGTCAGGGCGGAAAGAATCGAAAGGGTCAGGGGGAAGGGAGCCTTCACCAAACCGGTGTTGTGGAGTACCTCCCAGGCGGCAATGGCCGAAAGCAGAGAGGCAAACACCACCGAGCACCAGGGGGGCAGAAAAAACAGAACGATAATGAAGATAGGCAGATACAAAAGGGCCACAATAATTCGTTTTGCCATAACAAATTCTCCTATTTGACGTTGCCGTAACGGCGTTTGCGTCCGGCAAACCAGGCGAGGGCTTCGTCAATTTCCTTTTCGGAAAAATCAGGCCACAGCACGTCGGTGAAATAAAACTCGGCATAGCTCAACTGCCACAAAAGGAAGTTGGAAAGCCGCTTTTCTCCACCCGGTCGGATGAGCAGGTCGGGGTCGGGCTGACCGGCGGTGTAAAGGTGGGATGCAATATCCTCCTGGGTCACGGTGGTCAAGTCCATGCCCTCTCTGGCCATGGAGCGGATGGCGTTTGTGATTTCGTCCCGGCCGCCGTAATTCACCGCCACGTTCACGTGGAGCCCGGTGGTGTGTTCCGACATCTCATGGAGTTTTTCCATTTTTGCCCGGAGCTTTTCGTCAAATACCGAAAGATCCCCAAGAAAATGCAGGCGGATATTCCTTTCCACAAGCGATTTCATGGCGGTATCCATGTAATGGTCCAGAAGACGCATGATCTCCTTCACCTCGTCGGCGGGACGGGACCAGTTTTCGGTGGAAAAAGCGTATACCGTCAGGTATTCCACGCCGGGAATGGTGCCCAGGTATTCGGCAATCTTGCGGAATGTCTCGCTTCCCACGCTGTGACCGGCGGTACGGGGGAGTAGTCTCTTTTTGGCCCAGCGACCGTTGCCGTCCATGATGATGGCCACGTGCCGGGGTGTGATCGAATGTTCCATAATGTTTAAGATACCGCTCCGCGAAGTCACGGAGCGGTATTTCCTCGGTTCTTTATATATTAGAACTCCATGAGTTCCTTTTCCTTCTTGGCGGAAACCTCATCCACCTTCTTGACGTACTTGTCGGTGAGATCCTGCATATCCTTTTCGCAGATCTTCAGGTCGTCTTCGGTGATTTCAGACTTCTTCTTCATGGCCTTGAAGGTGTCAACCGCTTCCCGGCGGACGTTACGCACGGCGACCTTGCCCTCTTCGGCATACTTGCGCACCAGCTTGGTCAGTTCCTTACGGCGCTCCTCGGTGAGGGGAGGGAAGGCGAGACGGATGGATTTCCCGTCGTTGGTGGGGGTGATGCCCACGTCGCTTGCCAGAATGGCCTTTTCAATGGCCTTCAGCAGGGAGGGATCCCAGGGCTGAACCACCAGCATTCTGGGTTCGGGTACCGAAATGGAACCAACCTGGTTCAGCGGGGTTTGGGTGCCGTAGTAATCAACGGTAACCTTATCCAGAACCGAAGCGCTGGCGCGGCCGGCGCGGATGGTGCCGAATTCGGAAATCAGGGAATCGATGGTTTTTTGCATCTTGTCTTCGTAAACTTTATAATCGGATTTTGCCATGGGAAATACCTTCCTTTCGTGAAATCAGTATGTTTTTTTAGAATTCGGATTTAACCACGGTACCCACAGGCTCGCCCATAACACCCTTGACAATGGTCTCGGGATCGTCCAGCTTGAACACCAGCATAGGAATCTGGTTGTCCATCAGGAGGGACATGGCGGTGGGGTCGGTGGCACGCAGGTTGCGGGCCAGGACTTCCTGATAGGTGATTTCGGTGAAACGCTGGGCGGTGGGATCCTTGTTGGGGTCGGCGGTATAGATACCGTCTACATTCTTGGCCATCAGGATCAGGTCCACGTGCATTTCGATTCCCTTCAAAACCACGCCGGTATCGGTGGTGAAGTAGGGGTTGCCGGTACCACCGGCAAAGAGGACAACGTAACCTTCCGACAGGTAACGCATGGCGTTGACTACATTGTAGTTTTCACACATCAGGGGAACCGATACGTTGGAAAGGACCCGGGTCTTGACACCTTGGTTTTCCAATGCTTCGGAAAGGGCGATACAGTTCATGATGGTGGCAAGCATACCCATGTGGTCGGCTCGGGAACGTTCCATCACAAGTCCGTTGCGGGCACCCCGCCAGAAGTTGCCGCCGCCGCAGGCAATGCCTACTTCGCAACCCATATCGTGGAGCTTTTTGATGGCACCGGCGCATTGGTTAATGGTAACAGCATCAATGCCGTTGCCGGTACCGCCCGAAAGGGCTTCCCCGCTGACCTTCAGCATGACACGTTTATACAAAGGAGTCAAATTGGATTACCTCCTACAATCAGTTTCCATTATTTTATCACAGGACAGGCCATAATTCAAGCGTCATGCGTAAATTTCCGGTGAAAAGTTTGTGTCATTTCTCGCTCCAAAAGAAGAGGGGGTTGTTGGAAGGGAAAAGAAGCTTGCCGTCACAGTTTGTAACCGGATCCCGGTAGAGAACGAGCCTGCACCAGGGAGGAAGTTTGGGGGCGTTTGCAAGACCGGTGGCCTCCAGGGCGTTGGCCGAAAGGGTGGTCAGGGAATTTGGCAGGGAAAGCCCTGTCAAAGCCCGGCAACCCTCGAAGGCCAGGGGGCCAATGTAACGGAGATTTTCGGGGAGAACGAGATGGCAAAGCTTCGTGCAATAGGAAAAGGCGGACTGACGGATGGATCGTAAGCTTTTGGGCAGATGAATTGCCGCAAGTCCCAGGGGTTCCTCCCGGTAAAAGGCCAGATCGTCCAGGTGAACGATGCCTTCCTCCAGGATGACGGTCAGAATACCCGACCACCCCTCGTCCGAAAGGCGGGAAAGAAATGTCCGGCCAAGCCGCCCTTTTCCGCTGACCCACAGGGTTCCCTGGTCATCCAGTACCCCCCGCAGGTTGTAGCCGGTGATGACCTCCCGCACCTCGGGATGATCGGCAGGCAGGGTGAAGCGGTGGGCAAAGGCGGCGGGATCGGCGGCATAGCGGCTGACCAGGTCGGCGGCAAATGCAGCCCCGGCCCTGTCCCGGGCTTCTTCCCCCCGGCGCTTTTCAAATTCCGCCTGTTTTTTTGCTTGTTTTTCCAGAAGTTCGGCATGGAGCTCTGCCTGGGTTTCCTCCCATTTGAGACGTCTTTTTTCTTCGTTCTCTTCGGCTACCGCCCGGTTGGCTTCCACCAGGGCCGCAAAGGCGGCATTCCAGGTGTCGATGGATTTTTCGGGATCGGAGATCCGGAAAAGTACGTCCTGCTGGTTTTCCTGATAAAGCCTTACAAAATGGGCTACCAGGAGGTTATGCAGATCCAGAGGGAGCCGTTTCCTTTCGTAAAGCCAAAGCAGGTAGGAAAGCTTTGGTATGTCCAGGTAAAGGGTGCATTCCACTCCGGACAGGGCCGCTTCCAAGGTGGGCCATACCCAGGCGACCTCCTCTTCACTCATTTCCGGCAGGGTGGAAAAGCTTGTGAAATGATAAAGGAAAAGTGAGGAAAAGGCGAGTCCGTCGGTAATAACGGCATACTTTTCCATATATGCCTCCGGCGGACCGGGTTGATCCACCGGGGGCGGATAATCGTAAAGGTCGGCTGTTTTGCCCCCAAGCTCGGTGTAGCGGTAACCAAGGGATCGGGCGACGTGATGGGTGAACTGGGAAAGAATGGAGGAATATATAAGGTTGTGGATCGGGTTAAAAAGCTCGGTATTTTCGGATGCCATGGGAATACCCCCGAAATCAGGATGGACTTGTGTGTAGTATAGCAGAATTGATATGGAAATGCAACCAAACAAAAACCAGCCGGAAGGCTCCGGCTGGTTGGGAAAATGTGCGTAATCAGGCTTCCACGGGGATCTTGACCACCACAACCTGGTATTCGCCGGCGGTTTCAAAATGGCCGTTGGGTTTGTGACCATCGTTGGGGTAGACGATGAAGAAATCGCCGGGATTCAGGGCGATGGTGGCGCCTTCGCCCGAGAAGAAGATCAGGTCCCGGTCGGGCATGTAATCCCCATCGGGGGTCAGGTCGGAAATGGGGGCCCAGGTCAGAACCGGGTTGCCGGACACCACGTATTGCAGGTCCAGGTATTTCCGATGGGCTTCAAACTTGATATCGCCCAGGGGCTTGGTGGTGTTCTTGGGATTGACCAGGACGTACATACCGCCGGAAAGCTCGTGGCGGCCGGTTTCTTTTTCGGTTACGGTTTCCAGAAAATCAAAGGCTTCCTTGAAAAGGGGGTGCAGTTTTTCGTAGGTGGCACGTTCGGCAATGCGGTCTAAAATCATGGTGATACCATCCTTTCATTCGGTGCTTGATGGGTTCAGTATATCACAAAGCCTTCGGCTTGTCGAGGGGGAATCGGTTGGAAAAAACCAGATTTTTCCAACCTTCCGGGGTTTACAAAAAGGGGGACGATATGGTATAATGAGAAAGACGTA
>SVKS01000092.1 GCA_015068345.1 Oscillospiraceae bacterium | reverse complement strand
TCCACCGCCACCAAGGAGGAAATTGCCCAGGTTTTTGCCGAAACCGCCTATTCCCGCCTGCCGGTGTACCAGGAATCCATCGACCACATCGAGGGCGTGATCTACCAAAAAGACTTCCACAACTACGTCTACTACACCGACGCCCCGGTGGAATCCATCATCCGTCCGGTTTTGATGGTGCCCGAAAACAAGAAAATCAGCTCCCTTTTGAAGGAATTGCAGCAGAAAAAGAGCCACATCGCCGTGGTCATCGACGAATACGGCGGCACCGCCGGTATCGTCACTCTGGAGGACATTCTGGAAGAGATCGTTGGGGAGATTTGGGACGAACACGACGAGGTCTCCATCGAATTCGAAAAGATTTCCGACGAGGAATACAAGGTTGCCGGCACCTACGAGCTGAGCAAGCTTTTTGAAGAGTTGGATTTGGAGGAAGAGGAGGATATGCCCTCCACCCTGAACGGGTTCCTGATGAACAAGCTGGAACGGATTCCCGTGGAAGGCGACTTCGTGGAATACGGTGGGTATCGTTTCACCGCCACCCAGATGGACGACAAGGTTGCCGCCTCCCTGAAAATTGAAAAGCTTCCCCCGGAAGAGGAAACAGAAGAAGAGGACGATTGAGTCGCCACCCAGGTACCTTATGGCGCCTGGGTGTTTTTTATGTTTTATACCCCCTTCGCATAGCCGTGACGGAGGGGTAGCAGGGGACGATGCCCACATCCGTCCGTAACCTGATGGCCTGCACAACCCTTCCGGGACGCTGTGGGCAGCGTCCCCTACACACAAGGACGAAATATGATCTGTAACAAAAAAGCCACCCGAATCGAGTTTTCACTCGTTTCGGGTGGTTTTCTTCATTGGATATGCTTTGTTTCTATACTTTCGTCGGTGATGGTAACTGCATCGGCGGTGTGGCAAATGGTACCGTTTTGGGGATAGACCCCATAGATACCCGATTTTGCAAGGTCCGCTAACCGCTCTTCATCAAAGCTGTCTCCCACGTAGGTGGGCAGGATCTGGCAGAGCAGGTCGCCGCATCCCACATCTTCCGAATAGGCCACCAGACTGCCGGCTGCAGCTTTTGGCAAGCCGTCCGTCACGTCCAGGTAGGGAACACGGACCGCCCCGGTTTCCAGGGTGTAGTAGCGCATCCGATCCATGGCATTCACCGGATATCCCCGAAGCTCCACCAGGCTCATGGGCCCCCGGTATTCCATCTGGGCCAGGGGTTTTACGTCGTAGAGCTGATAATAAAAGCTCTCCTCCTGGGTTTCCAGATTGCGGGTGTAGCCGTCGTAGCTGGTGATGACCCCGTGGGAATAGCCCCCGTCAATCAAGGCATCTGCCAGGTAATCGGCGATAAAGGCATTTTTCATCCAGCTAAGATCCAGGAACCGGTTGGTTTCCAACGTATTTGCGTAGCGAAGATAATCGTCGGACACGGTCAGACACACCCGATGATCACCCAAAAACTCCAGATCAATCGTTTCCTCCGCCATGGCATAGCCGGCAATTTCCGAAAAGGTGGTTTTCAATCCGGGGTTTTGGAGAGGGTCGTAGTCAGCCGTCTGGTAATCCTCGGTACAGCCGAAGATCCCGTTATAGATCTCGTAGGCCGGGCCCAGGTAGTGGGTGCGGATTCCATGGTTATCCAACTTTTCCAATACCGCATAGAGGGCGGGATCCACCGTGACCTCCTGGTTGGGGCCTGCATTGATGGCGGCAAGATTTCCCACCCCATTGTACTCGGTTTCGCTGTGGAAGATTTTGTAAGCCTCCTCACAGGAATCGGTATAGATATTGGTGACCGCCTTCTTTTCCGTCGAGGGGGATTCTTCCCCACTCCCCAGATGATACATGAGCAGGAATTCATCGGCACAGGTTTCCCCATAGTCGCCGTTGATTGCGATCTGCTCCCAGCCGGTTTCGGGGGTCAGGTAGGAGTTCAGAGCAAATGCCAGCGAGGCCGCGCCGACCGCAAAGAATGCGATCGCCGCGACCCAGCGAAGCTTGATATTCTTTTGTGACAGCTCGATTTTCTCGAGTTTTGGAACGTATTGCTCCTTTTTGCGTGCGTAACGGTTCAATTAAATCACAGCCAATATCAAAAGTATTGCAAAGATAACGAGCACAATGCCGATGGTGATCAAGCCGCCAACGGCGCCCCGGATGCAGGCCTTGCCGTTTCGCATGTAGTTAAACTTGCGGAAGAGCCAGGCACCGATGAAGGGCAGAGGTGCAGAAATGAGGAAGAAACCGAGGAGGAAGGAAAGAGCCTTGAGCCAGAAGCTGCCGGTGTCGTGGATGGGGCTCTTCAGGAACTTTTCTTCATCTTCATCCACTTCCACCTGCTGAGCAACGTGTTGGTCGCCCTTGCCGATGGTGATGGACTTGACCGGTTCACCGGTTTCCCGGATGGCCTTGTACTTTTCGATCTCAGCCTTATTGCCATAGACCCAGTGATCGTGACCGATGCAGACCAGCTCGGGCTGATCTTCGGAATAATCATGCATGGAAGGATCGTAGGTGTAGAGCACCTTATTCTTCTCCAGCTTGGGGTCGGGGATGGGGATGGCGGAGATGAGGGAGTGGGTATAGGGATGCAGGGGGAAGTCGAAGAGCTCTTCGGAGCTGGCGATTTCCACGATGCGGCCCTTGTAGATAACGCCGATACGGTCGGAAATAAAGCGTACCACCGACAGGTCGTGGGCGATGAAGAGGTAGGTCAGATCCTTTTCCTTCTGGAACTTCTTCATCAGGTTCAAAACCTGGGCCCGGATGGAAACGTCCAGAGCAGAGATGGGCTCGTCGGCTACCACCAGCTCGGGTTCCATAACCATGGCACGGGCGATACCGATACGCTGACGCTGACCGCCGGAGAATTCGTGGGGGTAACGGGTCAGATGTTCGGGGAGCAGACCAACCTCTTCGATGATCTTTTCCACCTTGGCAACACGGTCGGCTTCATTTTCGAAGAGCTTGAAGTTATAAAGACCTTCCGAAATGATGTAGTCGACGGTAGCACGTTCGTTCAGGGATGCGGCAGGATCCTGGAACACCATCTGGATGTTACGGATCACTTCCCGGTCCAGGGAATGAGGAATCTTACCAGAAATACGGACGCCCTTGTATTCAATTTCGCCCGCAGCCAGGGGGTTGACACGGATCACGGCACGACCGATGGTGGTCTTACCGGAACCCGACTCCCCTACCAGGGAGAAGGTTTCACCCTTGTAGATGTCAAAGGAGGCGTTCTGTACGGCACGCACAGCATTGTCGCCCTTGCCAAAGGTGATATCGACGTTTTTCAGGGATACCAGGACTTCACGGCCGGATTCGTCTATCGGGCCATGTTCCGGGAAGTGAGAGACCCGACGGGCCTTCTTTTCATTCAGTTCAGCCACAGTCACGCCTCCTTAATGTGATAGGTTGCCAAAATCTTTTCATGGATATTCTGGATGATTTCGGGCTTTTCAACCTTCTTCGACCGGGGATCCAGAAGCCAGGTCTTGGCAAAGTGAGTTTCGCTCACCTGGAACATGGGGGGTTCCACCAGGGTGTCGATCTTCATGGAATAGGGGTTACGGGGAGCAAAGGCATCGCCGGTAATGCTGTTGTAAAGGGATGGAGGAGTACCCGTAATGGAATACAGCTTTGCATCCTTTTGTGCCAGCTGGGGCAGGCTGGAAAGCAACGCCCAGGTGTAGGGGTGGCGGGGATCGTAGAAGACTTCTTCTACCGTACCCAGTTCCACCACCTGACCGGCATACAGTACGGCAACACGGTCGGCGATGTTAGCAACAACGCCCAGGTCGTGGGTGATGAAGACGATGGTGTAACCGAACTCCTTCTGCAGATCCTTGATGAGTTCCAGAATCTGGGCCTGGATGGTAACGTCCAGAGCTGTGGTGGGTTCGTCACAAATGAGAATCTTGGGCTGGCAGGACAGGGCGATGGCGATGACGATTCTCTGGCGCATACCGCCGGAGTACTGGAAGGGATAGTCGTCAAAACGGGCTTCCGCCTTGGGAATACCAACCTTGTGCATCAATTCAATGGCACGTGCACGGGCTTCCACTTCGGAACAGCCCTGGTGCTTGATGATGATGGAGGTGATCTGTTTCCCGATGGTGATAATCGGGTTCAGGGAGGTCATGGGATCCTGGAATACCGTAGCGATGCGGCGACCACGGATCTGGGTCCAGTCCTTGGCGTACTTCACGTTGGCAAGGTTGAGGATACAGGTACCGTGGAGAGCTTCTGCGGTTTCATCCAGGTAACGAACACGGAACACAACGGTATCAAACACATGATTTCGTTGTTCTTCGTTTGCAAGGTCAACACCCATCGTCATGGCCTTTTTCAGAGCTTTGAGCAGCTGACTGGTGTATTTCAAACGCTGGACGATGCCATAGCGGCCCACCGAAAGACGGATCTCCTTGGCAAGGATTTCGTTGCGGGCTTTGGTCTCGTCGGAAATCTGACCCTTGATCTCTTCGGCATACTTAGCCTTGAGTTCGGCCATTTTCTTGCTATATTCCCCAAGGAAAGCAGAATCAGCGGCGGCAGCCTTCTTTTTGGCTTTGGCCTCCTCCCCTTCCTTCTTCTGCAGGAGCTTGATTTTGGCATCCATTTCCTTGATGGACTTTTCGGCTGCCTTGATCTTATCGTGCTCCTTGTGGGGATCATAGGTTTGCTTGGCGTTGAAAAGGGTGGTACGTTCGTGGATCAGATCCTTCAGTTCCTTTTCGATGGTATCCTTTTCCTCATCGCTGAGGGATTCCCGACGCTTCTTTTCGGCGTCCAATTCCACCATTTGCTTGTAGGTTTCTGCCCCAAGCTCCAAACGGGCGTAATCGTTGAGTTTGGCGTGGGCTCTCTGAATGGAGTTTTTTGCCCAGAAGCCCAGCTTCACGTGAGTTTCGGCCAGCTCATCATCATTGAAGATCAGCTCGCCATTGTCAATGAAGCCGTTGCTGTCCAGCATACCGGCGAAGGTTTTGGTGAAAACCGACTTACCGGAACCCGATTCACCTACGATGGCGATGGATTCGTTTTCATAGATATCCAGGGAAATGCCCCGGATGGCGGTGAGAATTCTGCCGCGGACCCGGAATTTGACAACCAGGTCCTTGACAGACAACAATACTTTCTTTTCTTCCATTTCGATCTCCTCTTACATGTGGGTCCGGGGGTCGGATGCGTCGCCCAAATTCTGGCCCACCACATACAGTACCACCGTAATGATGGACGAGATGGCAACCGGGCTCCAGAATTCAAACTGCCAGCCCGGGGTAACCATGGCGCCTTCGGCGGCATAGATCAGACGACCCAGGGACATATCGGTCATACCCATACCGATATAGGCAAGGAACACTTCGTAGGAAATGTAGGAGGGCAGTTCGGAAGCAAGCAGGGTCACGATGATGGAGGTCATGAAGGGCAGAATGTTCTTCATGGCGATCTTGAAGGTGGAGGTGCCCAGGCACTTACTGGCCAGGTTGTATTCCCGGTCTCGGATGATGATAACCTGGGTACGAATGAAGTAGGCAATGCCGATCCAGCCGACAATGGTCATGGCAAATACCATGGTCCAGAAGGTAGGAGAGAAGAGCATGGCCAATACCGAGATCAAAAGGATGCTCGGTACGTTACCCACGATGTTGTAAACTTCCATCATGATCATATCCACCTTCTTGGAGAAGCCCCAGATGGCACCCAGAACGACACCGATGGTCATGTTGATGCCGGCGCAGAGGAAGGCAAGCGAGATGGAAATACGGGAACCGTTCCAAATAGCATCGAAGGTGGGTTCACCCGAGGCACCGGCACCCAGGATCCAATGGATGCTGTTTCCAAAGTAATCCATGGCTTTTGCCGGGGACAGATGCTTGGAATTGGGGTCCAGGAGGTTTGCGAAGGGATCGTAGGGAACCAGAGCGGGATAGATGTAGGCAAACGCGATTACAAAGATGAGAAGGCTCAGAATGACGATGTTGATCTTCTTCTTGAAGAAGACACGAAACACCGATCTCCAATAGGAATAACGGGGTGCTGTGATGCGTTCCGATTCCATGCTGTCCCGGTCGGCCGGGCTGAAGAGCTCTTCTTCGGACATATTGAGGTGGTCCAGATTATAAAGTTTTTCATTCATAGTCCACTTACCTCGCCTTCGATGTAAAGGAAATTCTCGGGTCTACGGTTGCCATCAGCACGTCACCAAGAACAATGGCGACCACCGAAAGAGTTGCGTAGAAGAGAGTTACGCCGACGATAACACCGTTATCGTACTTATTGATAGCCTGGGTCAAAAGGTTACCGGCACCAGGTACCGAATAGACGCGTTCGGTGATGATCGCGCCGGTCATGGCAAAGATGATGCTGCCGGGGATGCCGTGGGTGATGGGAATGACGGCGTTCTTCCAAATATGCTTGGTGAAGATTTCATGCTCCGAAAGACCGCCGGACCGGGCAAACTTGACGTAGTCGGAGTTTTGCTGGTCAATCATGTAACGACGCATCCACTTCATCAAGTTGGCGATCTGGGGAAGCGCCAGGGAGATGATGGGAAGAATGTACATCTTCCAATCCTTGGAGTCTACTTCAAACAGGGTAGGCAATTTGAATACGGCACCGCCAACTGCTTTGAAGAGGAAGATATACGCCAGGGAGGGTACCGCGATGATAAACATGATGTAAACGGTGCAGATCTTATCAAACCAGCTATCCTTGAACTGGGCCATGGTCAAACCAATGGAAAGGCCAAGAATATAAGCAATGATAACTTCGATGATACCGATGACAAAAGAGAAGCCCAACTTGGAAAGACCGGTTTTGTGGGTGATCACGTTGGTATAGTCATCGTTGAACCGTTCGGCGTAAACTGCGTTGACTTCCCGGGATCCGGCGGCGTAGGTGGCGGTGTGCAGATCGTCAGCGCTCTCTTCCACAAACCCGGTATCGGGATAGATCATTTCCTTGAGAACGTAGGAACCCTGGGAGGCGTTCATGGTGGTGAACACGTCAATGCCACGGTTTACGGTATAGGATTCACCCAGGTTGAGGGTGATAAAATTCTGATGGATGAAGGGGAACTGATTATCGAAGTACAGAAGGTACTTATGCTTGGTCCCGTTGCCGATGATGGCAGGGGAGAATTTCTTTTCGGTTCCCGTGGGGTTATACACCGGGTCGTAGAGGGTAAAGGTCAAGCCCCGCTCCCCGATGTCGGTTTCTTCCGGTACGTAGTGGATGTTATCCACAAACAGCATGCCGGTAAAATAGGTCAATGCGCGCTTCAAAAGCGGAACGTCCTTGACGGCATAAAGGGCTGCTTGTCCGCCGTCCTTGACCTGGCCATTTTTGCGGGCGTCTGCATCCAGACGGACCACTTCATAGCCTTCGGAACGATATTTTTCGGTGAATTTCTGAATGTATTCGGAAGCTTCTTCGCTGTCCTTTTCAACAGTACGACCGATAAGGGCAACCTTGGAGCGTTCCTCCTCGGTGATTTCGCCGGATTTTACAAGCTCGGTGACGTAATCGGCATAGGGAACATAGTCCAGATAGCCGAAGGCTTCGTACCGGCTTTGCTCATAACTGATACGGGCGTTGCTCTGCATTTTGGAATAGTTGGGGTCGGCCGCCAGAATGACTGTCCGATCCAGAAGCGAATAGACCAGGATCATAACGATCAAGACCACGCAGATCGCAGAGAACGCACCGCGCAAAAGTCGCTTCAATATATATTTACCCATAATTTTTCACTCGCCTATCGCTTATAATGACATAGGGGGAGAGGTTTCCCCCCTCCCCCTACGTTTGGTTTAACTGCGGTTTACAATTTTTGGATTAATAAACACCCAGGTTCTTGGCCATGTAGCCGTAGGGCTGGATGGTATCCAGGAAGGACTGCGGATCGCCGTAGTCGGGGCCCCAACCGGAGTTGTGGGAAATGTCGAAGTTGGCTTCGGCACCGGTGGAGTTACGGTAGTAAGCATACGACATTTGGTTGCTGTCTTCGTAAGCAACCAGGTTGACCATGATCATGCCTTCCAGGGTCTTTTCAATGCCCTGCTTGAAGGCCTGCTTGGTGTTGGTGTTGCTTTCGCTACCGGCAAAGTAGAAGGAGTCGATGTAGATGGGCTTTTCAGCGGAAATTTCTACGCCGATCTGAGCAAGCTCAGCAACGGCCAGTTCCATTTCAGCCTTAGCAGCTTCGGGGTTGTACCAGCCGTCGAAGCCGTCGCCGGAGCCGGCGCCGCCGTCAGCAGCGGGATCCCAAACCTTGATGGTGGAGCCGTCAGCTTCCAGCTGAGCCTGCATGACAGCGCCGTAAGCGGTGCCAGCGGCAAAGGTCTGTTCAGCGCCGTTGATTTCAACGGTGACGTCTTCGGTCAGGGTCTGGAAGTTACCCGGAGTGTAGGAGTTCTTCAGGGAAGCGTACTTGAGTTCTTCACCAACGGAGACAGCGTTGTAAGCAGCGCGGTCGAAGCCGAGGAGGAGAGCCATACGGAAGTGCTGGTTGGACATGGCAACGCGGGTGCGGGCGATATCTTCTTCAGTCTTCGGGGAAACACCGGAGGTTTCATCGTTGAAGTCATGGAAGGTAGCGCGGTTGAGGTTGAGCCAAGCGCAGTAGCAGGTAGCGCTGTTGGTGGTGGTGTAATGATAGAGATCGAAGTAGGTCTCATCCTTGCCTTCGGGCTTTTCTTCCTTGGCGAGAACCAGGGCGTTAGCGTTGAAGGAGCAAGTAGCAACGGTGTTGTCCTTAGCTTCGTTGTAGGAACGGAGAGTATCGGAACCGTCGTTGTAGTAGAAGTTCAGGGTGTGGGTGTTGACAGCATCAGCATCCCAGTAGGTGGGGTTGGCCTTGAAGGACCAGATGTTCTGCGGGGTGTAGTTGGTTACGAGGTACGGGCCGCAGTAAGCAATGTTAGCGGGGCTGGTACCGTAGTTACCCGGGGTGTATTCGTCGCCTTCAGCGCCGAAGGTGCCGCCCTGAGACTTGTAGAAGTCGTAGTTCAGGGGAGCGAAGCAGCCGTAGCCCATCATGGTGATGAACGGGGGGAACTCAGCTTCCAGGGTGTATTCGAGGGTGTAATCGTCGATGGCCTTAACGCCAACTTCGTCGAAGGTAACTTCGCCAGCCATGTAAGCATCGTAGTTCTTGATGCCGCAGCCGTCGGACTTGGTCATGAGGTAACCAAGAGCGTCGTTGTTGTCAACCATGTGCATCATGGAGGTGACCCAGTCGTTGGCGGTAACGTCAGCGACTTCGCGGCCCTGCTGGTCAACCCACTTCACGCCTTCACGAATCTTGAAGGTGTAAACGGTACCGTCTTCGTTCACGCTGTATTCGGTGGCGAGGGCGGGCTGGAGGTTGTTCTTGACGTCATATTCCATCAGACCCGAGTAGGTGCAGGCGATGAAGTAGGAGTCGGAGGTGTAGGAGGTGGCGATAACGTCCCAGGTTTCCATGTTGTAACCGGAGTGGGCGTTGTAAGTATCGTTGAGGGTGTAGCCATTGTCAGCCAGGTAAGCCTTAGCCTTGGTGAAGTAATCAGCAGAGTCAGTGGCTTCCTTCCAGATGTTGGTGATGGCATCACGGTCAGCAGAGGTGATGATTTCGTTGGTTACCAGCATGGTGTACCAGCGGTATTCATCCAGACCCCAGGTGGTGGTGGTGGTGGAACGGGGCACGACACGGCTCATAGCGAAGGAACCGCCGTCACCGTACAGAGGAGCGAAGACGCCGGCTTCCAGCATCTTAGCTTCGGCAATGGCCATGAGAGCGTAACGCTTGCTCAGGTTTTCGGTTTCTTCCTTGGCCTTGGTGTAGTATTCGTAGAACTCACCAAGGTTCCAGTCGTAGATAGCATCGGAAGCTTCGTCATAATCCATGGCGTCAATAGCTTCCCAATCGAGGCCCTCGTAAGTGGCTTCGGAATCCGATTCGACCGGAGTGGATTCGGATTCAACAGGGGTGGTTTCGCTTTCTACTTCCTCGTTGCTGTTGCAGCCGGCGAACAGGCTGACGACCATGCAAAGAGCAAGAAGAAGAGCAAAGATCTTCTTGGAATTCATCAATGAATCCTCCTTTAAATTTTCAACTGCTTTCCCAGAGAAAACAATCGAATATATTATACACTTTTCTGGGAATTTGTCAATAGCGTAGAAAGCTTTTTGCAGGATAATTTTGAAATTTTTCCAGGGCGATCATGCATCTTGTGGCTCATGAAGGTCCGAAAACACAAGATGATGCATTTTTTCCTTTATTTTGGCTTCATTTTGGGAGTTTTCCTGCATTTTGAGTTTTTGTCGATTTTGTTGCATTTCCCATCGTTTTTTATGTCAGATTGCACCATGGTAAAGCTGTGACTTGTTGGAACCTTTATGATTTTTGTATAAAAATACGGGCTAAAATCCTCCTTTGGAGCGCTCTTGACCGCCCCGGTTACGGTTTGTCCCTCCCCCACCGCATAGAGTTGATACGGAGGGGTAGTCAATCCAATCGTAGGGGACGATGACCACATCTGCCCGGAGGAATTTTGCAATCCGCAGGGTTTCGTTCTTTCTTGTAGGGGCCGATGCCCACATCGGCCCGGGGGAATTTTGCAGACCTCTGGTTTGCGGGACGCTGTGGGCAGCGTCCCCTACAATATACCCGTTGCCTTTCCCCTCCGTAGGGGTGGCGATGCGAAGCAACGACGGGGTCGTCCCCGGAGGGGACAAAGGATTGCCCACATCGGCCCGCAACCCGGTGGCCTGCATCATACCCGATTTTGTGTCAGCAAAATTTTCGGGCCGGTGGGGCCCGAAAAAACGGTCATATGCGATCGGCCGTCGGAGCGGCCGATCATGTAGGGGCGGCCATTGGCCGTCCGAAAAGTTGCGGTTTGCAGAAACAACCGGGTATGTGTATGCCGGAAGGTTCCGGATGACCATTGGTCATCCCTACGGAGAAGACATGGCATTACATCGTAGGGGCCGATGCCCACATCGGCCCTCCCCCATGCCGCTTGTGGCACGGGGAATGGGTGCAAAACCGTACAAACCCTCTCAGTCTGCCCGAAGGGCAGACAGCTCTCCCAAAGGGAGAGCCAAGATCCACCGCACCTGCGGTGCGTCGGCGGGACGCTGTGGGCAGCGTCCCCTACAAAGAACGACCCCGTCGCTATCACAGAACGCCACCCCTACAAAGTGTATTTCGTCCTTTGTTGCAGGGATGTTTATCCCTCATTCGTAGGGGCCGATGCCCACATCGGCCCGGGGGAATTTTGCAATCCGCAAGGGTATCGTCCCCTACATATCTTTTCCAACACACTTCAAAACACAACCACCCCACGAACACAAAGAAAAAAGCCTGGCACTTTTGTGTCAGGCTTGTGTTGGCGAAGACCTATCTTCCCGTGCAGTCTCCCGCAAAGTATTGTCGGCGCAGACGAGCTTAACTACTGTGTTCGGAATGGGAACAGGTGGACCCTCGTTGCAAAAAACACCAACT
>SVKS01000091.1 GCA_015068345.1 Oscillospiraceae bacterium | reverse complement strand
TAAGACCGAAAGCCATGTTATCAAACACGGTCATATGGGGATACAGAGCGTAGTTCTGGAACACCATGGCGATGTCACGATCCTTCGGGGGGATGTCGTTGACAAGGCGGTCGTCAATGTAAAGTTCACCATCGGAGATTTCTTCCAGACCGGCGATCATACGCAGGGTGGTGGACTTACCACAGCCGGAAGGACCAACCAGAATGATGAATTCCTTATCTGCGATATCGAGGGTAAAGTCGGTAACGGCGACGATACCAGCGGCATAACGCTTGTAGATGTGAGAAAGCTTTAAGCTTGCCATTTGTGCTACCTCCAAATATTTTTAGGGAGGACGATTATCACACGTCCTTATAGTGTCTATATCATACCACAAAATTTAAAAATAGTAAACGGCACAACTTACCAAAAAGAAGAGGAACTTTCTGTGTAAAATGACATATCCCCGGTCACTCCGTAAAAATAAGACGGAGGACCGGGGAAAATGTGTCAAAAGATAGGGAGATTCGTTGATAAAAGTGCACAAGCTATTTTTCAGGAATCGGCTCGGCATCCACCTGTGTATCCGGGGCGGAATCATTTTCAACATCGGTCTGGGTATCAAAGGGAAGCTCCTGGGGAAGAGCAAAACCATGCATATATCCGTCTGCACGGGTGGTAGAAAGATCGCCCCCTACAACCCGACCTTTGTACACCAAAACGTTTGCCAGAATGATTTCTTTTTGGTCAGGGTAATTGGTGACTTCGAAGGTGTAACGGGTTACTTCTTTACCCTTGAGTTTTGTAAGATCGTAGCCCTGGTCCGCTTGAATCTGATTGTAGCCCGAAAAGGTGGAATTCCATTCGGTGGGAATGGTGACCGTTTCATGGCTTCCTGAAATTGAAGTTTCCCAACCCTGGGAGGAGAGAAAGGCGCGCACGTCTTCTGCATCTTTGATTTTCAGTTGTCCGGCGGTCTCTGCGACCTCGTCCTTGGGGAGGACCAGGAAAACTACCCCAAGCACCAGGGTGACCACGGCAAGGGAAATGGCAAGAAGTTTGACGGGGGAGAGCTTGGTTGTCAGAATAAACATAAAAAATCACCTCATATACATCTGTGATAGATATATATGAGGTGACGTTCTGCCTTTAGAACAGATTAGTTGGAACCGACTTCAACATAGTCGCCGGAAACCCAACCGGTAATGTCCTTGTAGACAATCTTGTGCCAGCCGGCGCTGGATTCAATAATGGTCACGCTGGTTCCCTTGGTCACGGTGCCGAGCGATTTGGAATCGGAATCGTTGGTTTCACGAATGTTCAGGGAATTGGCGGTGATTTTGCCGGTCTGCACGTTGCCAGCTGCGGCGGTATCCAGATATTCGGCGGAGATGTAACCGGTCTGGCCGTTGTAGGAAACCTTGTACCATTTGGTGTTGGAGGTATCCAATACGGTTACCAGTACGCCTTCATTGACGGTGGTGATGACCTTGCCGTCTTCCGGGGCTTCCCGCAGGTTAACGGTTCCCGTAGTTAACGCCTGGCTGGTTTCGGTGGTACCGCCACCGTTGGGGTTGGTGGTTTCGGTGGAGGGATCCACTTCGGTGGTTTCACCATCGGAGGTTTCGCCTTCGGTGGAAGGTTCCACATCGGTGGTGGGTTCGGAGGTGATGGCATCCGGATTATACACATCGCCACTGTCGGTGGTGGTGGGCAGTTCCAGATCGATCACAGGAATGGACTGTTCTTCCTCGCTCTTGTCTTCGCCGCAGGACGCAAAGGTCACACACAGCAAAAGGGCAAGCAGGAGGGCGGTCAGTTTGGCAACTTTCAATTTCATGGAATATTGCCTCCTTACGTAGGGTGAAATTTGCGGAAGGAACTATTTCATTCCACCCTGCCCCACAATGGGAGCAGGGTGGAGGTGAAAACGGAATTATTCGTCGTCGTCCTCTTCCATTCTGGCCTTGGCTTCTTCGATAATGGCAGCCTGGGTGGTGGGAGGAGTTTCTTCGTAACGGACAAAGTCAAGCTCGAAGGTACCCCAGCCACGGGTCATACTGCGCAGATCGATGGCGTAGGTGGACATTTCGGAGAAGGGAACTTCGGCTTCGATAACCTGCATGCCTTCTTCGGCAGGGTTCATACCCATAACACGGCCGCGGCGCTTGTTCAGGTCGCCGATGATGTCGCCCATGTATTCGTCAGGTACATAAACCTTCAGGGTGCCGTAGGGTTCCAGGATGACGGGGTTGGCTTCGGGAATGGCCTTCTTGTAAGCAATACGGGCAGCCATCTGGAAGGCGATATCCTTGGAGTCAACGGGGTGGTAAGAACCATCGTACAGGGTGGCCTTCAGCTGGACAACCGGGTAACCGGCCAGAACGCCCTTCTTGATGGAGTCGCGCAGACCCTTTTCAACCGAGGGGAAGTACTGACGGGGAACCGAGCCGCCGAAGATACGTTCGCCGAATTCCAGGTCGAGTTCTTCGCCCGGTTCGAATTCGATCCAAACGTCACCAAACTGGCCGGAACCACCCGACTGCTTCTTGTGACGGCCCTGAGCCTGGACCTTCTTGCGGATCTTTTCGCGGTAAGCGATTCTGGGTTCTTCGGTGGTGACTTCAACACCAAACTTAGCCTTGAGCTTGGAGCAGATAACTTCCAGATGCATGTCGCCCATGCCGGAGATGATCTGTTCGTGGGTGTCGGAGTTGATTTCGGTGGTCATGCAGGGGTCTTCGTCCCGCAGACGAGCCAGACCGGTGGACATCTTGTCTTCGCTGCCGCCCTTGGCAAAGATAGCGCGGGAGTAGCAAACGCGGGGGAATTCCACACGAGCCAGTTCCAGAGCACCGGTTTCGGAAAGAGTGTCGCAGGTGGTGGTATCGGTGAGCTTGGAAACAGCACCAATGTCACCAGTGCCGATGGAGTCGACTTCGATGGACTTCTTGCCGCGGATCATGTAAACGTGACCAAGCTTTTCCTTGGCACCGGAGCGGTTGTTGATCAGGACCATGTTGCCATCAACAGAACCGGAAACAACGCGGAAGTAGGAAAGTCTGCCGTACTGGTCGGCAACGTTCTTGAAAACGTAGAGGGCGGGGGCGCCGTTGACGTCAAGCTTGAATTCTTCGCCTTCGGCGGTCATGTCGTTCTGACCTTCGGCGGGGTTGGGTGCATAGTTGATGATGCCATCCAGGAGGGCGGTGGTACCGGCACCGGTGTAGGCGCAACCGCCAAATACCGGGCAAATAGAACCCGACTTCACGCCGGCGCTGACGCCCATCAGGAGTTCTTCGGCGGTGAATTCTTCACCTTCGAAGAATTTTTCCATCAGTTCTTCGCTGGCTTCGGCAGCGTTTTCGCTGATGAGGGCCTTGTATTCTTCCACGTAATCCATAGCGGAATCGGGGATAGCAACTTCGGTGGTCTTCAGACCGTCGGTCTTGTAGGCCTTACCGGAGATGATGTCAACGACACAGTCGACCTTGTTGCCGTTCATAACGGGGAAGACAACGGGGCAGACCGAGATACCGAACTTTTCGCGAAGATCGGCAGCGACCTTGTGGAAGTCGGCGTGTTCTTCGTCCATCTTACCGACGTAGAAGAACTTGGGCAGGCCGGCCTTGGTCAGCATACGGAAGGACTTTTCGCAGCCAACGTTAACGCCGCCCTTGGCAGTAACGACGATGCAGCCAGCATCGGCAACGCGGATAGCTTCGTGAACTTCGCCAACAAAATCGAAGAAGCCCGGGCAGTCCAGAACGTTGATCTTGTGACCGTTGTATTCCACCGGAGCGATGGCGGTGGAGATACTGAACTGGCGCTTGACCTCTTCGGGATCAAAGTCGCAGATGGTGTTGCCGTCGGCGGCCTTACCGAGACGGTCGGTGGCCTTGGTCAGATAGAGCATGCTCTCGGTGAGGGCGGTCTTACCGTCGCCAACGTGACCGAGCAGGGCGATGTTTCGAAGTTTTTCGATCGAATAAACAGCCATGGGTTTTTGAACTCTCCTTGTATAATTTTACTTTGTAGACTGATTTTGGTACGGGGGTATGTATATTCGAAGAGGACCTCTCTCCGTTCAACCCGGGTAACACCCCTTATTATATAATAAAAGGGAACAAAAAGCAATCGTAAATTTTGCGGTTTTCGGGTGAATTTTAATATTTTTTTGCCCACAGGGACAGAATCAAGCCGGGCACCAGCCAAAGCAGCTGGTAAAGCAGCAGATTTGCGCCGTTTGCCGAGGCAAACCAGCCGTTTGCGCCCATGATGGCTGCCAGGATGATACCAAGCAAACCGGAGGCCATACCGAACAGCAGCATCAGGGTGCTTGCGGTACGGAATCTTCTGGAGCCTTCGATGGTTTCCGCCATGGGACGGATACCGGAACGCAGGAAAACAACGCCGGTAGGTTCGATGGCCCGGTCGGGATTGACCAGGGCGACCCGGGTCTCGATGGGGGGACATACGATGACCCCCGGACGGATCCGGAAGGATTTTTCCACCCGATCCACGGTGATGTTGAAGTCCAGGGCGGAAATCACCGGGATACGCAGGTAGTGAATCAAAAGCCGCAGGGAGTATTCGGTATCGGGGGAGGCGGCGTAATTCAGGGCGAATACGCAGGCAAGCTCCGCATCGATGGCCACGTAAACCGAAAGCCGGGGGGTGTGCAGCCGGGTAATCCGGAAGCCCGCCCGACGCATGGCCGCATCGTCACCGATGATGACGTGGTGACCATCCACCTCGGCAGAGATGGCTTCGCCGGTGAAGCGGATATTGGTAACCTTGCTCATCACCATGTATTCGTCCTTCATCACCCGCACGAAGGGGGCCGCCAGGGAACAATTCACCGCCGAAAGCAGGCTGGCGGCGTACTGGAATACGGTTTTCCGGTCGTAGGCGGCAAGCAGTTTGAAATCGGTGATGCTGACCGTATCATCGGGGTAGAGGTCCTGGTCGGAAACCACCGTGAAGCCCTCACGGCTGTAAGCCAGGAAGGACCGCATTCCGCCGGGATAGGCACCCGCCGCCCGCATACGCTTGGCGATGTTAAAGTAGGCGTAGGCATTGAAAAGCACCAGGGTACCGTTGGGAATGACCGAAAGCAGAAGGGAGGCCATATAGAAGAACTGACCCAGATGATTTCCCGCAGGGGGGAAGACCGCCGAAAGGATGGCAATGGGCAAAGCCAGAATCAGGCTGACCTTGGAGTAGGCGCCCAGAATCCGGTCCCCCAGGGTTTCGGTGCGCAGTCCGTGGTAGTAGCGGTTGAAGCCCTTGGAGTCGGTGCGCAGGTAGGTGGGGCAGTCGTCATAACCGCCGTCAACGGTCAAAAGCAGGGTTTCGGCGTCGGTATAGCGGGATACGGCCTTTACCGAGGCGTGCTTGGTGACCAGGATCAGCCGGCGGGACAGGGTGCGAAGGAAGATGGCCAGTATCGGCAGGGCTAAAGGTACCGGGAAATCCCGCCAGGCGGGAATGACCAGGCACAGGAAAGCCAAAAGGAAGGTGAAAACCGAAGACAGGGCAATGGCGCTGTCCAAGTCGGGTTTCAGGCGAATGAGCCGGGAAAAGCCCGTGGAGATCACGCTCCGGCCCACAATCAAGGCTACCAGATAAATCACCAGGCCAATGATTCCGGCAGCAATGTAGTTTTTGCCATAGTGCAGGAACCCGGGCAGGGGAATGGCGGTGTAGCTGCCCAATGTCTGATAAACCAAAAGCAAAAGCAATGGCAGCAGGAACCGCAGGGAATAGAATGCCTTGCGGGCACCCCGGTGGAGTCCGGCGGCAAGCCGCTCGGGATTCACCTTGGGAATGGGAGCCTCTTCCTTGGGTTTGGTTACCGGGGGCTTTTTGGAAAAACGGAAAAAATCAGCGATTTTTTCAAAGTTGATGGCGGGGAATAAATTCTGGGAATCGTCCAGATTGTCCCGCAGATGTTCCTCCCGGGCAATGCGGTCCTTGGCGGTGCTTTCCATGGAGGAATGAACCCCCAGGGAACCCTGCACCACCACCCGTTCGGTGTTTTCACCCCAGGAGGCGTTGGCCACCGTTTGGCGGGCCATTTCGGAAGCTTCATCTTCCAGAAATGCCTCGTCGGGCAGAATATCCCGGGTAGGATTGACGTATTTTTTCCTGGGAGGAGGGGGCGGAGCTGCCCGCTCGCTTTGGAGGGTGGGGGCGCTGACCCGCTGGGCCTGACGGCGGCTGTGTTCCAGCTGCTCGTGGACCTGGCGCATGTGCCGGTCGTAGGCCTGGTCAAAGCTTTCCACCGAAATGGGGGGCTTGTTGTAGGGCTCGGCTCTCACCTGGGCCTTTTGAGGCGGCGGGGGAGAGGGAGCCTTTTTGGGGGCGGCAGGGTCACCGGACTCGGTTTTACTGCCGGCCATCACCCGACGGGAGAAGGGAGCGGCGGGCTTTTGGGGTTCCTCCGATGTTTCGCCGGAGGAGGCGTCGGCTTCCTTCTTCTGTTGGCGCCGGATGATACGGAGTATATTTTCGTTATACTCCCGTTCCAGGTCTTCAGTATGATGATTGTCCATAGAATCCATCCAGTTTAGAGTGAATTTTCGCTTTCCTCGGATTACAGACCCCGCTGACGCAGACTTTCAAACAGCAGGACTGCCGCAGCACAGGAGGCATTGAGCGAATTGATTTGGCCCAGCATGGGGATCTTTACCAAAAAGTCACAGGTTTCGGTCACCAGGCGGGACATGCCTTCCCCTTCGGAGCCGATGACGATGGCGGCGGGAACCTTCAGGTCGGCGTCGTAGTAGAACTTGTCGCCTGCGGCGTCGGTGCCGAAGATCCAAAGACCGGCTTCCTTCAGTTCCTTCAGGGTGGCGGTGATGTTGGCGGTGCGGGCCACCGGCAGGTGGGCCAATGCACCGGCAGAGGCTTTGAACACAGCGGGGGAAAGGCCCGCACTGCGGCGCTTGGGAATGATGACCCCGTCGGCCCCGGCAATCTCCGCCGAGCGGATGATGGCACCCAGGTTGCCCGGGTCATTGATGCCGTCGCACACCACGATCAGGGGTGCACGGCCCTTTTCCTTGGATTTTGCCAGAATGTCGGAGATTTCCGCATATTCAGCGGCGGCGGCCACGGCGATGACGCCCTGGTGTGCACCGGTGGTGCTCATACGGTCCAGCATACGCCGGTCGCAGTAAACCACGGCGGCACCGGCTTCCCGGCACATACGGATGATCCGGGCGGCGGTGGCGTCTTCCCGGCCTTCTACCGGCTTCTGGACAAAAAGCTTATCAATGGTTTGACCGGCTTTCAGGGCTTCCAGAATGGGATTGCGGCCTTCGATGTGGCTTTCGCCGTCGGTTTCCGGGGGAGCCACGGGACGGGGGGCTTGATAGCCGTTGTCCCTGCGGCGACGGTCGTTTTTGTCGTATTTTTTGTAGTCGGGCATGGGAAATAACCCTTTCAAATGCAAAATATTTCCGTAAAACGTCGGATTTTAGCCGGGGCCGGGGACTTACTCACCATAAAAACCCCATGCGTCCCCCTATTATACCATACTCTTCGGGAAAATGCAAATAAAGTTTACAAAGCCACTTTTTTGGTGGAAAATGGGGTGCCAAAAGGGACTTTACGGAAGAGCGGAAAGGAAATCCCAGACAATGAGAAATCTTGCTTTCGGCAGGGATTTGTGCTATACTGCGGATAAACCAAGTCAGGGAGGAAGAACATCATGCGCACCGAACTTTCCGGCATCTGGAACCTTTCCTACACCGATCCCGAAACAGGGGAGACCCGGTCCATCCCGGCCCATGTGCCCGGCAACGTGGAACCCGACCTTGTGGCGGCGGGATTGCTTTCCGATCCTATCCCACCGGATACCCTGTTTGCCACCACCCACCTGGACGGGGTGGACGATTGGACCTATACCCGTATCTTCACTGCCCCGGCGGAGATGCCCGGGGGACGGCAGGTGCTGGTATTTGAAGGAATTGACACCATCTGCGACGTTTACCTGAACGACAGCCTGATCCACCATGGGGAGAATATGTTCCTGACCCACCGGGTGGATGTGACCGGGAAGCTTTTGCCCGAAAATCAGTTGAAGGTGATCATCCGGTCCCCTCTGCTTTGGGCCCGGAATAAGCCCTACGACGTCATGTCCAATTCCAGAAGCAATTCCATCTTCGGCGGCCAGCCCTTCCTTCGGAAAAACCGCCATGCCTGGGGATGGGACAATGCCCCGCGCCTTTTGACCTGCGGTATCTGGCGGCCCTGCTACCTGGAAACCCTGCCCCCGGTGACCCTGGGGGAACCCTATCTCTTCACCGAACGGGTGACCCCGGAGCTTGTGACCCTGGGCTTTATTTGGAATCTGGAAACCCCGGAAGCCGATCTTCGTTCCTACCGCCTTTCCTGGCGGCTTTCCTTTGGGGGTAAGACTTTGGCAGAGGGAATCGAACCGGTACATTTCGTGCGGGGAACCGTTCGGTTGTCCCTTCCCCGGGAGGAGACCCCTCTGTGGTGGCCCCTTGGGTTTGGAAAAGCCAATCTTTGCGACCTGTCCTTGTCGCTTGTCCGGGCAGGGGAGGAGAAGGCAGCATGGCGGGGCAAATGGGGGATCCGCACCGTCCGCCTTTCCCGCACCGAAGGGATCACCCCGGAAAATCAGGGAGATTTCCGCTTTTACGTGAATGAGGAACCCATCTATATCAAGGGCACCAACTGGAAGACCGCCGATGCCTTCCCGGCCCTGGCCGACCGGAAGGTGGAAGCCGTTTTGGAAAAGGCCAAGGACCTCCGTTGTAATATGATCCGCATCTGGGGTGGCGGGATTTACGAGGATCACCCCTTCTTTGATTACTGCGATCGGGAGGGTATCCTGGTGTGGCAGGACTTCATGTTTGCCGGGGAGTTTTCCACCCGGGACGAGAGTTACTGCCGGGCGGTGGAGGAGGAAGCCTTCCAGGTGGTCCAAAAGCTTCGGAATCACCCCTCCCTTGCCATTTGGTGCGGGGATAACGAAGACGACGAATGTCTCCATTGGAACAACGCCGAAACCACCCTGCTCCCCTCCGACAACCGCATCAGCCGGGAAATCCTGCGGGAAGCGGTCATTCGCTACGATCCCTACCGTGGATACGTGGAATCCTCTCCCTTCATTTCAGATATCAACTGGGTGGAGCGCCATGCCCCCGAACGCCCCGACCACAAGACCCGCCATCCCCTGGGGGTGTCGGAGCATATGCCGGAGGTGCACCTTTACACCCCGGTTCTGGATGTGCCGAAGGTATTGCGGGACTGCTTCTGCCGTTTCATTGGGGAAACCGGCCCCTACTACACCTGTGCCGTGTCGGACAGCGAAGAGATTTTTGCCCGGGAATACCCCAGACTCCAACGGCTGTGGGATGAGGAAATTCCCAAAAGCCGCCGCAACCTCCAACAGCACCAAACCGATAGCTACATGCAAACCTGGATCCAGACCGGACGGGAGCTTTGCCAGGCGGTGTATGGACGGGACTTTGCTCTTTCGGAATGGAAGGATTTCAAGCTTGCCATCAACCTGATCTGCGCCGGGGTATTCAAGGAGATTATTGAGTATTGCCGGGTGGACCGGCCGGACAAGACCGGCGTTTTGTGGTGGTCCCTTTTCGATATGTGGCCCATGATCTGCAACTACTCGGTGGTGGATGCGGAGGGCAATCCCAAACTGCCCTACTACTGGATCCGGGAAAGCCAACAGGATTTTGCCCTCTTGATGGTGCAAAAGGAGCTTGGAGGTGACGTGGGTCTCTATGCCGCAAACGATACCCTGACCCGCCACAGCGGAAGCTATCAAATCATCCGGGTGGATGCAGAAGGGGAGGAACGGATGGTGGCCTGCGGTGTGTTTGACGAAAAGGAAAACTCTGCCCGACTTCTTCAGCTGCTGCCCGGTTTGGAGGATGCTCTTTATTTGATCATGTGGCAAGAAGGGACGGAATTCCGCTTTAACCACTTTGTCAAGGGCAAGGCGGATTTTGAAACCTGGAAGCGGTGGAATCAGCGCCTTTCGGATATTCTGTAACAAGTAATAATCAAAGCGACACCCGGTGCGGGTGTCGCTTTGATTTATAACAGTAGGGCGGAAAGCTCGTTTCCTTCCAAAATGACGTATTCAATGGAACGGTAAAGTCCGATCTCGGGTCCCGATTCCCAGGCGCAAAGAAGCTTCCCGTCCGAGGTACCGAAGAGGGCAGAGTAGGCGGCGAATTCCCCCGGGGGACTCATCAGGCGAATGGGGGAATATGTCCTTCCGGCATCGGTGGAGGCGTAGAGCATCAGCTTTTCCCGCCTGCCCCAATAGCCCGGAACACCCAGGCAGTTGAAGGGATCACCGGTTTCCCCGGTGGGGGCGGTGAAGAAGATGGTTTCGGTTCCATCCAGGGGAAGTCTGGCAAAGCCCCCGTGGCAACCGGGGCAATACAGACTTTCCACCGGGTAAACCCGGCAGAAGCTGTCACCCCCGTCCTGGCTTTCGCTTTGGAGCCGGCGGTTGGCGGGGATGCTTGCGTGGGTGCGGGCATTCAAAAGGATGGCCCCGTCGGCGAGCTCCAGGGCATTGCATTCGTTGCCCCCGGGGTAGTCCTGAATGGCACCCAACTTCCAGCTTTCGCCGAAGTCGTCGGAATATACCAGGTGGCTTCCAAACTCGTTTTTGCCCCCAAGGTTGGCACCAATGTGATTGGAAGGGATGATGATCCGTCCATTCTTTTGGGGGTCGGGCTGATTTTGTAGTTGGAGTCCCATGCCCGGGGTAGGGCAGTGCTTCACCCGCCAGGCTTCGGGGGCATCGATGAAGACCTCCCGGTAGTCGCTCCAGGAAAGGCCCCCGTCCCGGCTTTTTGCCACCCAAAAGCGTTCCAAAACCTTCCCATCCACCTGGTCCTGTTCGGTCAGGAGCCGATCGGTGGCAAATTCGGGCTTCCATTCCCGGGTGCGGGCATAATAGAGCAGGGTGTTGTGGATCCGGTCGTACACCGGAACGCCTCCGATGTTGAAGTCGTCGTAGCAAAGCATACGGGCGTCGCCCCAGGTTTTGCCCCTGTCACCCGAACGGAGCAGGACGTGACAGGCCGGTTCCTCGTCCAGCTGGGATTGGTATTTTGCCTCGAAGAAAAAAAGCAGAGTACCGTCGGCAAGCTCGCAAAACTGGGGACAACGGATAGCGAAGGGGATGAAGGGGGAATGCTTGACACCATGCATGTCAATTGCTTCGATGGGTTTCCCAATGGGAACGATGGTGGTTTGGTACATGGTACTTCCTCCAATCTTGTGACATGGGGAAAGTATATCACAAATGGACCGGGATAGCCAGACCAAAAAGAAAGAAAAACCCCTATGCAGAATGGATAAAAAATACAATCGAAAACCGTCACTTTGCCACTTGCGGCAGGATGAAAAAGACTGGTATAATGAAGTTGGGGGAGATGGTTCCCCAAAAGCGCAACAAAAGAAAGGGGCAAAACGGAATGTTCGGATTGGTGAGACTTTTGCTGTGTGCGGTCCTTTGGGGTATGGGGTGCTTTGTGGTCCGTAAAAAGGAGAGAAAAAAGAGACGGCAGATGTGTTTTGGGTTTGTGCTGGGAGCCATATGCCTGAGTGTGATCATTGCCTTTCTTCCCTTGGAAAGACCATTTCTCCGTTTTTCAA
>SVKS01000090.1 GCA_015068345.1 Oscillospiraceae bacterium | reverse complement strand
CTGACGGAATACCCGCAGGCGGGAACCCTCCCTGGCGGGGACGTGGAGACCGCAGGCACCCATCAGGCTGAAAAGCCCAAGGGTCTTCAGGGATACGGTTTTGCCGCCGGTGTTGGGACCGGTGATGACCAGGGTGTCGAAATCCCGACCCATGTGCAGGTCGATGGGCACCACCTTGGCGGCGTTGATCAGAGGATGACGGGCGTGAATCAGTTCAATGGGACCATCGTCCGACAGGGCCGGTGCAAAACACTCCAGATCGTAGGAAAGCCGGGCTTTGGCAAAGGTGAAGTCCAGAAATACCAGGTTGTGGTAGTTGGAGGAGATTTCTCCCGAAAAACCGGCGGCTTCGCTGGAAAGCTCGTAGAGAATCCGCTCGATTTCCTTCTTTTCCCGGCTGAGAAGGGTTTGAATTTCGTTGTTGGCGTTCACCACCGACATGGGTTCAATGAACACCGTCTGGCCGGAGGAGGAGATATCGTGCACCAAGCCCGGCACGTCCCCCCGGTGCTCGCTTTTCACCGGCACCACGTACCGGCCGCCCCGCATGGTGACGATATTTTCCTGCAGGAGCTTGGAGTAGGAGGGGGAGGTGATCATTTTGTTCAGGGTATCCCGGATCTTGGCGTTGGCGGCGGCGATGGATTTGCGGATGGTGAAAAGCTCCGGGGAGGCATGGTCGGACATTTCCTCTTCGCTGACGATGGCGTTGCCGATCTTGTCCTCAAAATAGCGGTTGGTGCGCAAAAGGTCGAAGTAGTGGTCCAGGGGAGTGGATTCCTCGGTGGTCTTGTCGGAAAAATAGTAATCCTTCACGCTCCGGGCACAGCCCAAAACGCCCCGGATTTCCAGAAGCTCCCGCATGGAAAGAATGCCCCCCAGTTCCACCCGGGCCAGGGCAGGACCCACGTCCTTGAGCGCCCGGAAGGAGGGGGAACCCCGCTTGGCGGAAATATTTACCGCGGCGGTGGTCATATTTTGGGCCCGGAGGGCATCCTCGGCGTATTCCTCCGGCGCCAGGTTCAGGGCCATCTTCTTGGCCCCGTCGGAGCTTGCCCGGGCGGCAAGCATGTCCAGTATTTTGGGAAGCTCCAAAAGGGACTGGGATTTATGGTATAGCGATGAATGGTTCATAAATAGGTTCCTCGAATGGTTTCAAAAGGGTCAGGATTTGACCGAATGGTAATATTTCAAGCTTTCCGGGGGATCGATCTGCAAAAGAATATATTCTTCACAAAGACGGCAGAAAATGTCCCCCTCCCGGGCATCCAGCCGGAAGGAAAGCAGTTTTTTCAGCTCTCCGGTGGTGACCACCCGCAGGGCGTCCAGAAGTCTGGGGGTCAGAGGGAAGGTGGCTTCGTCCCCGTCAAAGCAGGCTCGGCAGAAGATCTGGGCCGATTCCAGGGCGAAGATGGGATCGATCGGTTCGTCGGTCCCGCAGACCATGCACCCATCCAGGTCGGGCATGAAGCCGCAGTCGGAACAGAGCCGCAGTTCGAAGGCGGCCTTGATCTTGTCCCGGCGGATTTCCGGTTTGTAGGCCAGGGCGTAGAGGGTATTGAGTACCAGCCGATAGAGACTTTCATCCTCTGGGGTGTCGGTGACGCCAAACTGCTCGGTGAGCTCCGCCACGTACCCCGCCAGGGCGAAGGAGGCAAGATCGGTACGAAGCCCTTCAAACTGATCGATCACGTCGGCCTTTTCCACCAGGAGCTTACCTCCGTATTCATAGGTGGTAAATTCCCCATAGCAAAAACACTGGCACCCCACCGCAAGGGGGCTGCCGGTTTTCATGGCTCCCCGGGCTTTGGCGGTGATGATACCCTTGCCCCGGGCCAGAATGGTCAGTATTTTGTCGGCGTCCTTGTAGACCGTGTCCCGCAGGATGACGCCGGTGAAGGTTTCGTGGGTGGATTGCATACCCAAGCCTCTCCTTTATTGGTGATTCATCAATAACCGAATTCGTGCAACATAAATTCGCTGTTGCGCCAGTCATCCTTCACCCGCACATACAGGGTCAGAAATACCCGACAGCCAAACAGCTTTTCCATTTCCGCCCGGGCTTCGCTGCCAATGGTTTTCAGCATGGCGCCATGGCGGCCGATAACGATGCCCTTGTGGCTTTGCTTTTCACAAACAATGACCACACCGATTTCACTGACGTCGCCCTTGTCCTCGAAGGTTTCGGTCATGGTGGCGATGCCGTGGGGGATTTCCTTTTCCAGGTGCCACAGGAGCCGTTCACGTACAAACTCGGCGGCAATCTGCCGTTCGGGCTGGTCGGTGAGTTCATCCGGGTCGAACATGGGCATGTCTCCCTCGTCCAGATCGGGCAACAGCTTGGAAAGCTCCTCGGTCAGGTAGGAAAGACCGTCCCCGGTTTTGGCGGATACCGGCACGATGGCCTGGAAGGGGTAGGCCTTGGAATAGACGTCGATCCAGGGCAGGATGGCGGGCTTTTCGGTGATGTCGATTTTGTTGATGGCCAGCACACAGGGAATGCCCAGGGCTTGGATGCGCTTGAGGAGCATGGCTTCGGGCTTGCCCACATGGGCTTCCCCCTTGGCTTCCACCACCAGCAGGGCGGCGTCCACCTCCTCGGCGGTTTCGTAGACGGTTTTCACCATCCGGTCCCCCAGCTTGCTCTTGGGGGCATGGAGACCCGGGGTATCCATGAAGACAAACTGGCTCTCGCCTTCGGTCAGGATGCCGATGATCCGGTTCCGGGTGGTCTGGGGCTTGGGGGACACGATGGCCACCTTTTCCCCAATGAGGGCATTCATAATGGAGGACTTGCCCACATTGGCCCGTCCCAAAAGCGATATGGTACCGCATTTTTTAATTTCGGACATGTTTGGATTCTCTCTCTTTCTTAAATTCCCAGTCGGAGCGCAGGATGGCGTAAACGAAGAGGTCCTCGTAACCCTCCTTGCCAAGATACAGACCCCGCATGATCCCTTCGTAAAGCAAGCCGCACTTTTGCATGACCCGTGCGGAAGCGGGATTTCGAAGGAAGCAATCGGCCTGGATCCGGTTGAGCTCCAGTTTGCCGAAGGCAAAGTCCAAAAGGGCGGAAACCGCTTCGGTCATATATCCCTTGCCCTGGGCGGCGGGGGAGAGCATATAAACCAGCTCTCCGGAATGGTGGTCGGAATCGATCCAACCCAGCATCACACACCCAATCGGTTCATCCGAGCCTGTCTGGGTGATGGCGTAAACGTAAAACCCCTTTTCCGGGGTGTAGTCCCGTAGAAATTCCTCGATGCGTTCTCGGCTGTCGGCGACGGTCTTACTGGGATCCCACAGCATGAATTCGGCAACCTTGGGGTTGCTGTCCCAGTTTCGGAAGTTGGCCTCCGCATCCTCCATCCGGAAGGGACGCAGAGTCAGCCGGGGAGTATGCAGGATTTCCTGAGGAAGCAGACGGAACATGTGCTCATTCCTCCCGGGCAAGGCCGATGGAGGCGAGGATTTCTTCGGTCAAGCCGTGCATGACCTTTTCCTCTTCCTCCTCCATGTGGTCATAGCCCAAAAGGTGCAGGATGGAATGGACTGTCAGGAAACCGATCTCCCGCTTGAAGGAGTGACCGTATTCAATGGCCTGCTTCAGGGCCTTGGGATAGCAAAGCACCACGTCCCCCAAAAGCACCCGGCCATCCACCAGGTCGAAATCGTCGCAAACCTCCGACAGGGCTTGACCCGGCTGCATTTCCAGCTGGGGGAAGGAGAGCACGTCGGTAACCGAATCGATCTCCCGCTTTTCGGCGTTGATGACCTGGATTTCCGCCTCGCTGACCAGAGATACGTCCACGGCGCAGGGCAGATCAACCCCCTGATGCAAAAGGGTGGCCTTGATCGATTTACGGATGACCTTCATGAAGGAAAAGGGAGGCTTCTGCTCACCCTTGGTGATGGTGATACGATGTGCTTTCATATCTTAATCCCTCTTTTTCTGATTGTCGTAGGCTTTGATGATACGTCCCACCAGCTCGTGGCGGACGATATCCTTGTCGGAAAGCTCCGAAATGCCGATGCCTTCGATGCCCCGCAGGATGCGAAGGGCTTCCCGCAGGCCGCTGGATTTGCCGTCGGGCAGGTCGGTTTGGGTCACGTCCCCGGTGACCACCACCCGGGAATTGAAGCCCAGACGGGTCAGGAACATTTTCATTTGCTCGCTGGTGGTATTCTGTGCTTCGTCCAGAATGATAAAGGAATCGTCCAGCGTGCGCCCGCGCATGAAGGCCAGAGGGGCTACTTCAATGTTGCCCCGCTCCAGGTAGCGCTGGTAGGTTTCGGCACCCAGCATGTCAAACAGGGCGTCGTACAGGGGGCGCAGATAGGGGTCCACTTTGTTTTGCAGATCACCGGGCAGGAAGCCAAGCTTTTCCCCCGCTTCCACAGCGGGCCGGGTCAGGATGATGCGGTTGATCTGCTTGTCCCGGAAGGCTCCCACCGCCATGGCCACAGCCAGGTAGGTCTTGCCGGTGCCGGCGGGACCCACCGCCAGGGTGACGGTGTTTTTCTTGATGGTATTGATGTAATTTTTCTGGCCAACGGTCTTGCCCTTCACCGGGCGGCCCTTGGCGGTGACGCATATCACGTCGCTGCCAAGCTCGTCGATCTTAGCTTCTTCTCCGTCGGAAACCAGCATGATCAGGTACATGACCCGCTGTTTATCCACCGTTTCGCCCCGTTTTACCAGACCAAGCAGGCCTTCCACCACCTTGGCGGCCTTTGCCACCTGCTCCAGGTCGCCGGTGATGCGGATCTGGGTTTCCCGGTTGGTGACGTTCACCTGCAGGTGCTGTTCCACCAGGCGGATATTTTCGTCAAAGCTGCCGAATAAGCCGATGATGTCGTCCAGACGTTCTACTTCAATGGAATGGGTTGCAATTGCCATACACGTTTTAAGGGGTAAGGGTCAGGGTTACCACCTTACCGATGTCCTCCGTCATAAAATACTCTGCATCCAGCCGCCACAGGGCCTCCTCTTCGGTGAGAGTTGCCTGGAATTCCTCCAGGCGGCCGTCGGTTGCCGACGAAACCAGATGCTCTTTGAGATAGGATTCCATACACACCAATGCTTCCTCCCGGGAAACCGTTCCGGGTATCAATCGATAGGGCCGATGGGTCATGGTCCGTCTGGTTATGGGCAGCTGGTTGCCGCCCGGAAGCGAAAGATCCAGTCTCTTCTCTATTTTATCACATTCGGGGGTGGAAAAGCCATAGCCTGACGAAAAAAATATCGGTCTTTCTGCAAAAAAGAATCGATTTTGTGTAAACTCCCTGCCATCATGGACCTTCTGCAGGACCTCCTTTGGCATGACCATGGAAATTTGACCATAGGTCCGGGCCAAAACTACCCCATGCGCATGCTCGTGGCGGACCACGCCGCTGAATTCTTTGGTGCCCGGGACGATACCGTGAACCAGGTGGGAAGCAATGATTTCCCCCGCCCGCACAGCCGCCCCCGGAAAGATGAGTTGTTCGCCCCGGTGGATCCGGGTTTCCAAAAGGTAGCCGTCTTTGCCGGCCACCAGGTCGGCGGGCATGGCGATTTCCGGGTATTCACTTTCGGGGATGGGATCGGCCTCGGTGGCCACCACCACCGCCCGGGACCCGTAGAGGTTGACCGCTGCAAAGTCCAGACAATCGATCTCCATCAGAAGCATCCGCCGCAGGTGCTCCGCATCCTGCCGGTTTTGCAGGGCCCCAGGGTGAAGCCCGTGGTCCGAAAGGGTTTCCCGGATTCTGGCGGCGGTGGCGGGAGTAACACCCTCAATCTCCACCGTCCAGAGGAAGGCTGTGGACATAAAGAGAAAAAGCAAGGCTACGAAAAGACCGGACCAAAGGCCGAATCGATGGCGAACCGGGCGAAGCAGAAAGGGGAGCCCCCGCTTTCGAAGCAGGTGCAGCCGCACCCCTGCCCGGCGGGCGGGGAAGCGAAGTTTTCTGTAAGTTTTTGGGGAAACCGAGAACTGCAGGGTCAGATCGTCCGAACGGGTGGGGAGGGACAAAAAAAGACCTTCCTTGGCGGCGTGGGACAAAAAGACCTCCACCGGACCTGTGGCCCGAACCTCCAGAACACCCTGTAAGAATCCGCGAAGGGTCATTCCTCCACCTCCCGGGTGGCTACCGAGGCAATTTTGCCGGTGATCAACACCTCCTCCCGGGTCATGACCCGAAGAAGCAGATTTTCCCCGGCGATGGTAACGTGGTAACGCCGGGTACGGAAGGAAATTTGATGGGGAAAATATTCCTCCAGAACCCCGTAGGACCAGAGCCGGACCTCCAGGGGGAGGGTGATGGCAATGACAGGCAGATCCCTGTATCGAATCAGGGAAGGGGGATGTAATAACGACATATATGCTCCTTTTTGCCATTGAATAATTTGGGGATTGACAAGCATGTAAAAATGGTTTAGAATGAATCCATACCTTAAATAATATGATAAGGAGTGAAACATTATGGCAGTCGGAGATGCTGTTCTCAATCAGTTTGAACAGACCAAGAAAGAAGAAGTCGTAGCCGATGGCAAGAAGCTGAAGGTTGGTATCATTGGTACCGGTTGGATCGCAGAAAGCCACATTCAGAGCTACAAGAGAATGCCGGACGTGGAAATCGTTGCCGGTGCCGACCTGATCCCCGGTAAGGCTGAAGCCTTCTTCAAAGAATGGGGTGTTGAGGGTGTACGTTGCTACCCCGATCACCTTTCCATGCTGGAAAATGAAGAACTGGATGCCGTCAGCGTTTGCACCTACAACATGACCCACGCTGTCTGCACCATCGATGCACTGGAAAGAGGCGTCAACGTCCTTCTGGAAAAGCCCATGTGCGTCACCACCGAAGAAGCTGTTGAGATCATCCGCGCTGAAAAGAAGAGCGGCAAGGTTCTTTCCATCGGCTTCCAGCCCCGTTTTGACCCGAACATGCAGCAGATCAAGAAGATCGTCGAAGCCGGCGTTCTTGGCGAAGTCTACTACATCCAGACCGGCGGCGGCCGTCGTCGTGGTATCCCCAACTCCACCTTCATTGAAAAGAAGACCGCAGGTATCGGCGCTCTGGGCGACATCGGTTGCTATTCCCTGGACATGGTCCTGAATGCCATCGGTTATCCCAAGCCCCTCACCGTCACCGGTTACACCTCCGACTTCTTCGGCAAGTCGCTGGAATATTCCCTGCCTGAAAACGCCAACCGCTTCGACGTGGACGACTTTGCAGCAGCTTTCGTCCGTCTGGAAGGCGACATTATCCTGGACTTCCGTGTAGCCTGGGCTATGCACGTTGACACTCCGGGTGACACCATCATCTTCGGTAAGAAGGCTGCCCTGCGCATTCCTTCCACCGACTGCTGGAACGGCACCGTGGGCGGCCCCATGACCATCTACCACGACGTAGCCGGTCAGCGGGTAGAAACCGTCCTGCCCATCATCGAAAACAAAGGCATGGGCCTCTTTGATCGCAAGATCCGTTCCTTCCTGGATGCCATCAAGAACGGCACCGGTGCCCCGGTACCTTCTTCCCAGATCCTTTACAATCAGGCCATCATCGACCACATTGTCAAGTCTGCCGCCATCAAGAAGGAAGTCGAAGTCGAAATCCCCGAAATCTAATCGAATCCTTGATTTCAAACCGGTACGTCCTGGGACGTACCGGTTTTTTTGATTGAATGAGTTGATATGCACAAAGCGAATGGGAGAAAAACAAAAATATTGGCTATAATGCCTATATACTTTAGCACGATAAAATGATAATATATTAAAGCAACAAGGGGAACCCCCCAATGAGAGAAAGGAAACCTCCACTATGAAAAAGATTCTTGCACTGATTTTGGCCGTTATGATGATGGCCTCTGTATTTGCCGGCTGTGGCGAAGCCGCAAGCGACGCCGAAGGCGATCTTGCTTATATTGAAAACAAGGGCAAGCTGGTTGTTGGCATTACCTCCTACGAACCCATGAACTATCAGGACGAAAACGGCGAATGGACCGGTTTTGATACCGAATTTGCTCTGGCCGTTGGCGAAAAACTCGACCTTGACGTGGAATTCAAGGAAATCGAATGGGATAACAAGTGGCAGGAACTGGAATCCAAGAAGATCGACTGTGTCTGGAATGGCATGACCATCACCGAAGAAGCCAAGGTGAATGCCTCGGTCACCGATGCTTACGTCATCAATGCCCAGGTTATCGTCTGCAAGGCTGAAGCCGCCGGCGAACTGGTCGATGCCGCCGCCCTGGCAGGCAAGACGGTTGCCGCCGAAGTTTCCTCCGCCGGTTACCAGGTTGGTACCGATGCGGGTCTGGAAATCGTGGAATACGCAACCCAGGCTGACGCTGTGATGGCTGTAGAAAGCGGCAAAGCGGAGGCCTGCATCATCGACATCACCATGGCCAACGCCATGACCGGCGAAGGCACCAGCTACCCCAACCTGACCTACACCGGCAGCATGTCGGAAGAAGAATACGGCATTGCCTGCCGCAAGGATTCTGACCTGACCGCCAAGATCAATGCTCTGATGGACGAACTGATCGCCGATGGCACCCTCACCGATCTGGCCGCCAAGTACGAACTGACTCTGGCCGAATAAGCCGGTATTTCCTGAATCAATACGAAAATACATACCATATGGCAGAGAGTGCCGTCCGGGCACTCTCTGTCTTTGGGTTATGAAAGGGCAATTACGAATGAATTACTTTTTGGAAGTGACCCTCCAGTTGTGGGAAGGATTTGCGGTGGCGCTGGAATTGTTTGCGCTGACCCTGCTGTTTTCCCTGCCCGGTGGGCTGATTTTGAGCTTTGGCTCCATGAGCCGGTTTGCTCCCCTGAAGTGGTTGGTAAAGGTGTTTGTATGGATCATCCGGGGGACTCCTCTGATGCTGCAGCTGGTTATTATCTACTTTGGGCCGGGTCTGCTCGTCACCTGGGCCGGACGGGCCGGGGTGGATAATTTCTTTATCGACTGGATGGCCGCCCTCAATTCCATGGATGCCATGGTGTCGGCTGTGCTTGCCTTTTCCATCAACTATACCTGCTATTTCTCCGAAATTTACCGGGGCGGCATCGAATCGGTGTCCCGGGGACAGTACGAAGCCGGTCAGGTGCTTGGCATGACCAAGCCCCAGATCTTTTTCCGGGTGGTGCTTCTGCAGGTGATCAAGCGCATTGTCCCTCCCATGAGCAACGAAATCATCACCCTGGTGAAGGATACATCCCTGGCCCGGGTCATCACGGTTTACGAAATTATTTGGGCAGGGCAGAAATTCATCAAGCTGGACGGTGTGATCTGGCCGCTTTTCTATACCGGTGTGTTCTACCTGGTGTTCAACGGCCTTCTGACCCTTCTTTTCGGCTATATCGAAAAGAAGCTCAGCTACTTCAAGAGCTAAGGAGGGGGAACCATGGACATCTTAAAGGTAGAAGGTCTGAAAAAGAGCTTTGGCAAGGTGGAGGTGCTCAAGGGCATCGATTTCCGTCTCAAGAAGGGGGAGGCCCTGGCCATCATCGGCTCTTCCGGCGGCGGGAAAACCACTCTGCTTCGCTGTCTGAACTTTCTGGAACACGCCGAAGAGGGACGTATGTACGTCAACGACCAGCTCATCTATGATGGAGCCGACGGGAAACGCCATTCGGATGCGGAAATCCGGGCCAACCGACTCCATTTTGGTCTGGTATTCCAGCAATTTAATCTGTTCCCCCAATATACTGCCCTGAAAAACGTTATGCTGGCTCCCTCCCTCCTGAAAATCGGTACCCCCGAAGAACGGGAGGAGAACGCCAGGAAGATCCTGGAGCAGGTGGGGCTTGCCGAAAAGGCTGACTTTTATCCATGCCAGCTTTCGGGCGGACAACAGCAGCGTGTGGCCATCGCTCGGGCGCTGGCATTACACCCCGATATCCTTTGTTTTGACGAACCCACCTCCGCCCTGGACCCGGAACTCACCGGGGAGGTTCTAAAGGTGATTCGGGAGCTCAAGGATAAGGAAACCACCATGATCATCGTCACCCACGAAATGCAGTTTGCCCGGGATGTGGCCGACTGGGTGGTATTCATTGACAATGGCGTCATTGTGGAGCAGGGAAAGCCTGAAAAGATTTTTGGTGATCCCGAGGAGGAACGTACCCGCCGCTTCCTGGAACGCTATTCCGGAAAAGAATAAGATTGAGAGCCGCTCCCTTGGGGCGGCTCTTTTGCTATTCCTTTTGGGATTGGTATTTCACCCGGGTGGCTTCCCCACCCCGGAGGTGCCGTTCGGCTTTGTTGATATCCAGAATCTTTCGAACCTCTTCAAAAAGATCCGGATCAAAGTGACAAAGCTTTTCGGTAACGTCTTTGTGGACGGTGGATTTGGATATGCCGAATTCTTTTGCCGCATCCCGCACGGTGCAACGCCGCAGGCTGATGAATTTGGCAAGCTGAATGGTGCGTTCTTCAATATAACCCCTGACCATGTGTGGCCTCCCCAAGCTCGTTTCCCCCCGGAAAGGACGAGGGGAGTTTTGCTTTTACTATATTCCGGAAAATGGGGGAGTAGAATCGGCGAATAAAAAATCCTTGCGGAACTTTGACCGCAAGGATGAAGAAAGTTATTTTTTCTTTTGGGGTTTGCCGGGTTTGGTGGATTTGGGTTCGGATTCCGGGGCGGGATCGTGTTTTTTGTCGTAATCGTCCACCATGCGCATCAGGGCCATGCCGGCGGTGCTGGCAAGCAGCATACATACCACCAGCATACCGGTGATGAGGATGGCGCTGTTGAATTCGGGTACCGAATTGGCCAGGTAACGGATACCGAAGAAGAAGAGCAGGAAGACGGTCAGGGTGAAATAGGCCTGAAGAAGACGTTTTTTGAGCATAATGGGCTCCTTTCGTTATTTGGATTGGGCAAGAAATGCCTCGGTTTCTTCTTTTGTGGGCATGGAGGAGGCGGCACCCGGACGGGTCACCGAAATGGCGGAGAAGGCGGTGGCGAAGCGAATGGCTTCACCCGCATCCATTCCTTCCGCCAGGGCGGCGGCGAAGGCACCGTTGAAGGCGTCGCCGGCACCGGTGGTATCCACCGCATCCACGGTGAAGGCCGGGGTGAAGAAGGAATGGGTACCGTCGGTGTAGTAGCTACCCCGTTTGCCCAGGGTGATGATCACGTGCCCAACCCCTTTATCCAGGAAGAATCGGGCGGCCTTTTCGGCGTCAGCGTCGCTTTCCACCGGGATACCGGAATAGCTTTCGGCTTCGGTTTCGTTGGGGGTGATGTAGTCGATCAGGGGATAGAAGTGCTCCGGGAAGGGGGTGGCGGGGGCCGGGTTGAGAATGGTGGTGAGCCCTTTTTTGCGGCCCAGTTCCAGGGCGGCTTCCACCACCTCCAGGGGAATTTCCAGCTGGGTCAAAAGGATGCCCGCCTCGTCAAAAGCAGTTTCGGCGGCCTGAATGTCCGCTGGGGTGATGGCGTGGTTGGCACCGGGGATGACCACGATACGATTTTGTCCGTCGGTGGACTGTACCTCAATCAGGGCGCATCCGGTGGTGACGGCGGGATCCACAATCAGGCGGGAGGTATCCAGCCCAATAGCGGCAAAGTGGTCGGTGAGGGTGATAGCCAGACTGTCCTTGCCGATTTTGGAAAGGAATCCGGTGGAAACACCTGCCATTTTGGCGGCGGCAATAATTTCCT
>SVKS01000089.1 GCA_015068345.1 Oscillospiraceae bacterium | reverse complement strand
ATCAATGCGACAATGAATTCATGATCCTCTCTCTGGGGGGCGCCTTCCTGGCACTTCTTGTGATCGGTCTTGCCAAGGAGCGGGATCAGATCGGGTCGGTGGTAAAATACGGTACCCTCTACGGGGCCGGGGCGGGACTCATGAACGGGGCCGCCAATCTGGTGGGCCTTTGGACCTATTACTATATCCCCATTTCGGCCGCATCCCCCATCCGAACCGGAGTGGGTACCGTCATGAGTTTTTTGGTATCCTGGCTCATTTACCGGGAAAAATTCTCCAAGCAGAAGCTGGTTGGGGTGTTCCTGGGACTGGTTGCCGTGGTGATCTCACAGATTGGATAAGAGGAAAGCGTCCGGTGATTCCGGACGCTTTTTTGGTAGACGTTATTGGGGGATGATGGCTCCATGTTTTCGGAGCAGGCTGTGGATCTTTTCAATGGGTACGTCGGCTACGTCAAGGTCTTCCCGGACGGCAAGCACAGCAATGGCGCCGGCGGCCTGACCGGTGGCCATGCAGGTGGCCTGGACCCGCAGGGCGGAGTTGGCACCCCGGTCGGAGGAGACGCACCGACCCGCCACCAGGAAGTTCTTGCTTCCCTTGGGGATCAAAGCTCCCCGGGGGACGGAGGGGACTATCCCTTCCTCCAAAAAGACCTGATCCAGCCCGCTTTGCCTGGCGGTGTGGACGTCCACCGGGTAGAAGGAGTGGCAAACGTCATCTCCGGTGCGGCGGCCCGATACGTAATCTTCGGTGGTGACGGTGGCAAGACCCTGAATACGTACGCTTTCCCGAATGCCGCATTCGGGGTGTAGGGCATCCAGCCGGATGTTTTCCAGTCCCGGTTGGGTACGGAAAAAGCGAAGGAGGCGCAGAATGGTGAGTCTTGCGGAAAGGGACAGGGCGGTGCGGCCTTCGCTGGTCCCCCCGGTGACACCGGGCAGGTGTACGTGGTTGCCGTTGTTGCCGTGGGTGAAGAGCCACTTGGGGTCAAAACGGTTTGCGTTCCACCCGATATCGGTGTAGGAGAGCCGTCCGGCGGCCACCTCTTTGTCAAAGGCTTTGCCGATGGCTTCCAAATCCAGGGAATTGTAGTCGTAGCCCGAAAGCTTGCAGGAGTAGGTGGCGGGCTGACACTCCTCACCCCGCTCCACTGGATAACCTGCCAGGGTGACCCCGTTGGCGTCCCCGGTGCAGTCAATCAAAACCTTGGTGCGGATGGGCTTGAGTCCCGTCTTGGTGCAAAGGGTGATCTCTTTTTCACCGTCCAGTTCGCGAATTCCGGCGCACATGGTGCCGAAAAGCACCTCCACCCCGGCATTGGTTACCGCTTCGTCGCAGATGAGGGAGAAATAATCCCCGTTGGTGAGGATTTGTTCCCGATTGTGGGGGTGGCGCTCCTGGCGGGAAAAGTCCGGATAGGGACGGTTTTCCTCATCCATGCTGCGGCACACCAGTTCCCAACCGATGCCGGCGATGACCTGCTTGCGCCAGGCGTGGAAGAGACCGGGGAAATTGATGCCGGCGTTGACTCCGGTACCCCCCAGACGGTCACTTTTTTCCACCAACAGGGTTTTTGAACCCTCGCGGCCTGCCTGCACGGCGGCCATGACCCCGGCGGTGCCTCCGCCGAGAACCAGAATATCGTAAAGCATGATGACTCTCTCCCAATATATTTTCTATAGTTATACCCCATCGCTCTTTATTTGTCAACGAAAATGTGATACAATGGACACAAAAGTGAGGAGGGATTGATATGAAGATCCTGTTTGTCCGTCATGGGCATCCCGACTACAAAAACGATTGCCTGACTCCGTTGGGTCATGCCCAGGCGGAGGCGGCGGCTGACCGGTTGGCGGGGGAATCCATCGTAAAGGCATTTTCCTCCACCTGCGGACGGGCGGTGGAAACCGCGGGGCACATTGCCGCCCGGCACGGACTTCCCGTGACCTCCTTCGACTTCATCCGGGAGATCCATTGGGGATCCCGGAATGGGGAGGAACTTTTCCAGAACGGACACCCCTGGCTGAATGCCGATCGGATGGTGGCGGCGGGGGAAAGCGTTATGGCTTCCGATTGGGCGGAAAAGGGACCCTTTTCGAATAATCTGGTGTATGAAAGCGCCCAAACCGTGGGCGACGGCATTGACGGCTGGCTTGGTGACTTGGGTTACCGGCGGGAAGGGGCTTTCTACCGGGTGGCGCGAAAAAACGAGGATACCATCCTGATGGTCAGCCATGCAGGGGCCTCCTGCGCTCTGCTGGCCCGTATTTTCAATCTGCCCCTGCCCTTTGTACTTTCGGCGGTGACCCTGGATTTCACCGGCATCACCCGCCTCAACTTCATTGGGGAGGAAGGGGAACTGATCACCCCTCACATTGAACTGCTCAACGACGCCCGCCACATCCAGGGTATTGCCGGGGATGCGGTGTACGGCCGATAAAACTCATTACGTAAGCGAGGTAGCGTTATGGCGACGATCCAAATCAATACCAACCGGAAGGTCAAGACTATGAAGCCCATGCATGGGGGCGGACAGCCTCCTCTGCGGGGTGCGGGTACCGGTGACTTCCACTACCTGACCGAAGCGGGAATTCCCTTCTCCCGGCTTCACGACGTGGGGGGAGCCTTTGGAGCAGGCAAATTTGTGGATATTCCAAACGTTTTCCGGAATTTTGATGCCGACGAGACCGATCCCCAAAACTACGACTTCACCTTCACCGACCATCTGATCAAGGCGCTGGTGGAGGCGGGGGTGGAGCCCTACTACCGGCTGGGGACCACCATTGAAAATTCCTCCCTGATCAAGGCTTACCACATCGATCCCCCAAAAGACCCCGCCAAGTGGGCCCGGATCTGCGAGCATATCATCCGACACTACACCGAAGGCTGGGCGAACGGTTTTCATTACAACATTCGCTATTGGGAAATCTGGAACGAGCCGGAGGTTCAGAACCAGATGATGTGGACCGGTACGCCGGAGGAGTATTACAACCTCTACGACGTGACCGCCAAGCATCTGAAGGCCTGCTTCCCCCACCTGAAGATCGGTGGCTACGCCAGCTGTGGCTTCTACGCCGTGGCTCCGGTTACCGGCATCAATCCCGAAACCAACCTGCCCGGCACCATTCCCCCAAGCGAACACGAAGAAAAGCTGATGCGTTTCTTCTACGGCTTCTTTGAGTATATCAAGGCCCACGGGAGCCCCATCGACTTCTTTTCCTGGCACAGCTACGCCGACGTTTCCCGGGTGGCGGTGATGGATGCCTGGCTCCATGAGGAGCTTGCCAAATTGGGCTACCCCGGCCTGGAAACCCACCTGAACGAGTGGGACCCCTTCCCCCCGGAATATGGCACCGCTCACCACAGCGCCGAGATCGCCGCCATGATGATTGCCCTGCAGCAGGGCAACACCGACATCTGTTGCATTTACGATATGCGCACCAATACCGCTCCCTACTGCCCCCTCTTCGACATCAAAACCCACAAGCCCATCCACGGCTATTATGCCCTTGCGGCCTTCAACCGGCTCTACCGTCTGGGGAATCAGGTGGAGGCCCGGTGCGATAACCAAAGGCTTTACGCCCTGGCAGCCTCCAATGGAAAGCAGAATGCCCTGCTGGTGGCAAACCTCACCGGAACGGAGCAATCCCTGGCCATAGAAGGAGTTGACCTGACCGATGCCCGCTACTACGTACTGGATCAGGAGCGCCTTCTTTCCTGGGCACCCCATGCCAAGACCTTGGCACCCAACGATGTGGTTCTGGTGGAATGGTAATTATACAGAACGTAATATAACGGATATACAAATGGTAAAGGCACACGTCATGCGTGTGCCTTTGATTTTTCAGTTGGGGAAGAAACGATCCCGGTACTTTTTGAGAAAGCCCCGGAGCTGCTTTTTATGACTGCAAAGCTTTTCCTTGCAATTGGCGCAGGAAAGATAGCGGTTGGTGGCGGGGGAGAAGCGCTCGGGATGGAGTTTGTAGGTGACCTCCCACCGAATGAGAAGGGCCAGGGCGAAGCCCAAAAGACTGTAGGTATAAAGGCTTGGGATGAACACCAGAGGGGTGAACATCATGGCAAAGTCCCAGTTGTAGATGCGGCAGGTGGTACAACACCGGTTTTTCATGAACCAGGTCTGGAAGGGGCAGAAAAAAAGGATACAAATGATGTCGCAAACCGAAAAGCCGATGGCAATCAATAAGAGGGCACCCCGGTCAAGCCACCCGAGATAGTAGCAAAGCCCGATAAGCCCATTCAGGGAAAGCCAGATGATGGCCACCAGGGCGGTGACCCGCCAGGATTGGTTGGTGGGAATGGCTTCCGGGGAAACCGGGGCGTAGTTGCGCTTGAACTGTTTTTGACAGCCCATGCTTTCCAATCGCGCGGGGAAAAAGCGCAGGATCATTTCCACCACGAAAAGAATCCATACCCCAATGGGCAGGGGGGCGAAATTGGCCAGTATATCGGCCTTATCCAAAATATAAAACACCAACACCGCAAGAAACAGGAGCGAACGCAGTACCAGCTTGGTGTAATGCAGGGTGGAAATGGGGGAGAGTCGGATGGATTTTAGGGGCATGGGACACACTCCGAAAGGGGATTTATGCGGGAAAGGCCGCATACAAGCATAGTATAGCCCTTTTGGAACGGGAAGTCAACCATATTTTGAAATGGCAACCTTTTGGAAAAAGAATTGACAAGTTGGCAAAATCGTGATAAATTGATGGTAAGATAATGGAAGCAGGGGGAAGAACCATGATTTTTGAAAAGCAGATCCTGAAAATATACAAGTCCATCGCCTATACCCGCTGTGACGATCAGGGAACCGCCCGCTATTTTTCGGCGGCGGATTTTCCCGGCCTTGTTGCCGAACCCTATCCCTTCCTCTCCGACCAGGGAGTGAAGCTCCAGGGATACCTTTACCATTATGAAACCCCCATCCCGGGGCGAATCGTTGTGTTTGAACATGGCTTTTTCGGGGGGCATCGCTCATACATGCGGGAGATCGAGATGCTTTGCCGCCATGGGTACCTGGTATTTGCCTACGACCATACCGGCTGTATGGAATCGAGGGGCACCGACCCCAACGGTATGGCCCAATCGCTTTCCGACCTGGACGACTGCATCAAAATGATCAAGGCGGACGATCGCTTTGCCGGGCTGGATATTTCGGTGGTGGGTCACAGCTGGGGTGGATTCTCCACCATGAATATTGCCGCCCTGCACCCGGAAATTTCCCACCTGGTGGTCATGTCGGGCTTTGTTTCGGTGGAAATGCTGGTGGGCTCCATTTTCAAGGGCATTCTGAAGTTTTATAAAAAGGCGGTGATGCGGCTGGAAACCGAATCCAACCCCTTCTACGTGCATTTCAATGGGGTGACCTCCCTGAAAGAAACCCGGGGACAGGTACTCCTGGTCTATTCTGCCGATGATCCCATGTGCAAAAAGGATCCCCATTATGATGCGCTGTATGCGGGCCTTTCGGGCATGGAAAACGTGGAATTCCTTTTGGTGGAAGGAAAGGGGCATAACCCCAATTATACCGCCGACGCCGTGGCTTATCTTGGGGAATACGGCAGGGAAAAGGGGCAAGCGATCAAGGCCAAGGCCCTGAATACCCCGGAGGAAAAGGCCGTTTTTGTGGAAAGATTCGACTGGCGGCGTATGACCGAACAGGACGAAGAAGTCTGGAATAAGATTTTCGAAACGTTGGAGAAGTGAAGACTGCCCCCCGGAAGAAATTCTTCCGGGGGTTTTTGTGACCTTGTCACGGATAAAGGGGAGCTTTTCGGGTATACTAAGGCCATAACAAAAGAAAAGGAGCGTTTTCAACATGAAGGCTTTACATATTGATCAAAGAGAATTTCAGGAACTTCTAAAGGGGGAGAAGCCCCTGCTGGTGGATTACTGGGCACCCTGGTGCGGCTACTGCCGCCGGATCGAGCATATCTACGATCTGATTGCCGGGGAATACGGTGATCGGCTGGTGGTGGCCAAGGTAAACGTGGACGAAAATCCCGAACTGGAGGATGCGGAGGGTATCGAACTGATCCCCACCATCCGGCTTTACAGGGATGGGAAAGCAATTTCCTCCATTGTGGCCCCCGGGTCCAAGGCGGCCATCGACGCCTTCCTCCAGGAAGGGCTTTGAGAATTATTAGGAAGCCCGGTGACTTAATCACAGAAAACAGGAATGATTCCTGATAAAATATAGACACAATCCAAAACAAAAAAACAAAAAGGAGAATGAAAAATGAAACATACAAAATATTATATTTGCCCCATATGCGGCAATCTGGTGGAAATGGTCAACGATTCGGGGGTTAATCCCATGTGCTGTGGGCATAAAATGAAGGAATTGGTGCCAAACACGGTGGAAGCCAGCGGTGAGAAGCACATCCCGGCGGTAACCCTGGAGAAGGGTCTGGTTCGGGTGAACGTGGGAAGTGTGGATCACCCCATGGCAGAGGAACACTTCATTGAATGGATCCAACTGGAAACCGAAGGGGGCACCCAACGCAAATATCTGAAACCCGGGGAAGCGCCAAACGTCACCTTCCTTCTGGGTGAGGACAAACCGGTGGCGGTATATGCCTGGTGCAACCTCCACGGTTTGTGGAAAACCGAGCTATAAATCAAAACACAAGAACGAGAAGTGCGAAGAAGAAAGCAAAGATCCCGGCCGTCCTGCAGGACGGCCGGTTGCGTTTTTGGGGGAGGTTACAGAACGATAAAGGTGCAGCCGCCGGGGGCCACTTCCACCTTGCCCTCCATGGTGACGGGGGTGAGGGCGGGGAGGTTATCGCTTTCGTCGGGAACAAGCTCGGTGCCGTTCAGGAGCATGGTGCGGGAACGGATCTTGCCGTTGCCGGTAAGGGCGTAGACCTCGGCCTTGCCGGGCAGTTCCACGGTGGTGGTTTCGGTCCAGGAGTTGTTGATGACCAGGTAGGCTACCCCTTCCTTGCCGTCGGCACGGGAGTGGGCGTAAACGTGAGCACCCTCCCGCAGGGCTTCGCCGGTTTTGTAGACGGTGGTTCCCATGAGTTTTTTCCAAAGGAGGACGGCGAAGAAGTTGGGCCGGGGATCAAAGGTGCCGTGCTTCAGGTAGCCGTAGTCGGAGGAAGCCAGGGTGTTGTGGAAGATGATACCGTCGGTGATGGTGGCAAATTCCCCGAGCTCGTTCAGGGTGCGGGGCACGTCGGCGTAGGTGGAGGCCCAGGTGTTGCCGCCGCAGCCTGCGTCACCCGATTCGGTGACCCACATCTGGCCGCCGGGGACGTACTTGTCCCGTCTGCCGGTGTACTGGCGGGCGCAAAGGCCGGCCACGCCCAGGTATTGCTCGCTCAAAATGGCTTCGTAGGGCCAGTGACCGCCCATGGCGGCACCCCGCTCGGAAACGCCGTTGTAGTAGTGGTAGCTGAAAACGTCCATTTTGGACTTGTATTCTCCAAGCAGGGCTTCGGTGGTGACGATTTCGTAACCGGCCGCCATGCCGCCGCCGGCGCCGTCGTTACCCATGCCGAACATGTCGATGTCGCCCACGGTGCAGGGACCCACGAAGAGGCATTCGGGGTAGTTTTCACGGAGCCAAGCGCCGAACCGGTCGTGATCCCGGGCGTGATCGGCAGCGGTGTAGCCCTTGGGGAGACCCGACAGGGCGATCAGGTTGGGTTCGTTGGTGAATTCGGCGGCGGAAATGGGGACACCATATTCCTTGGAGGTGCGGAAAAGCAGATCGGCCTGCTCAAAGGGCATGGGTTCATCGGCGGTGTGGATGCCGGGGCAGTTGGCGATGGAAACCAAAAGCTTGCCGTCGATGGCACGGACGAAGTCCAAAAGGCTCAGCCACTGATCCTTGGTCAGCACGTTCTGGAACCCTTCAGGGACGGTGCCGTTATATTTACCATCAAAATCATAGTAGGTTTTGTTGGCCCAGGTGCCCGAAACCCGGACCCAGGCTGTGCCAAGGGCTTTGGCCATTTTGATGAGCCGGGGATTTTTGGTGTCGATGGGATCGTACCACTGCTGGAGGTTTCCCATATTGCTCCAGTCCTTGATCACCGGGAAGGCTTCGGTGCCGTCCACCTGGGCTTCGGTGTAGGCCTTCCAGAAGGTGCCGCCGGTGACTTCGGTCATTTCTACGTTGTAGGAAATGAAACGGGAATCGATGGTACGCAGGGCTTCCAGACCCTGGGGGTTGAGGCGAACGAATTCTGCCATGGTGTTTCTCCTTTGGTTTTGAAAAAGTTATGGTAAGGGGCAAATTTCAGCGGGTTACACGGGTTTATTATAGCACAGGGGAGGCCGATTGTCACCCTGATTGATGAAAAAGTTTTCGGGAAACCCTTGACAAGCAGGCGAAAAGGTGTTATGATATGCCCCACAACCGAATACCATACAAGCAAAGCTTATTTTTGCAAATTTGTCTGACTTTCCCTATGGGGGAGGTCTGCCCTGTTTGCAAGAATAAGCTTTTTTTGTTGCTTGCCGGGACTGAAATTTTACGTTCCCAAAGGAGGACACACACATGAGTAACTACTATTCCGATCCCACCGCCTCTGCCGCCATCGGCGCGGTGGACAAAGAACTTTCCCGGCTAAAAAAACGGGCCAAAAGGATGCTGGCCCTGCGGCAGGCGGGAAAGCTTTCCCTGACGCCCGCCGAGCTTGCCGCCGTCCGCCGGGAATTCCGGGGTCCTGCCCGGTATTACCTGATGGCGGCCCTGGGGGAGATTCCCGAGGACTGCCTGAAATCATCCAAATAAGCAAAATCCCCCGCCGTCCATCCGGGACGACGGGGGATTTCCCTTTTCGGGGCAGTTATGACTTACATTTCTTCGGGGGGATCGCCGAAGTCGGGGATATCCATGGGAATGCCACCCTGCATGGCCGATTGATGGGCCATCAGGCCGGGAATGGTGTAGCGGGCGGCCCGCCAGGCATTGACGTAGGGGAGCTTGCCGGTTTGGAGGGCGGTGAGGAAGTCGTCGATGAGGAACTGGTGGGATGCCATGTGGCCGTTGGGAAGTCCCTGGTATTCCTTGGGAAGCCGGGCAACCTGGTCGGCCTGCACCGGGGAGAAGCTGTCCCCCTGCCACACGTGGTTGGCGGCGTTGTGCTTGAAATCGGGGTCGGCCTTGTGCTCGGTCATGGCGGCGGGATTGACCTCGTCGCTGACGTCCCGGATATCTACCCCCGCCTTGGTCAGGCTGGTGACCAGATGCTGGGCATTGCTGAACTGGTAGGAGCCCTGGGTGCCGTAGAAGCCGCTGATGTAGCTGGAGGGGGATTTGTAGCCGATGCGCCGAACCTCGCTGACCCGGGCCACCCCGCCGCAGGAAAGCTCCATCAGGGAGAATTCCCCGGAGAAGGGGTTGCCCCAGGGGTTGTTTTCGGGAATGTAGCGGGGATCCTTGTCTTTGTAGCCAAAGGCGGTGACACGGGTGGCGTGGGCACCGGTGGCATGGAGGATCATGGCGGTGGAATGGGTGGGATAGAAGAAGGGGGGCAGGGAATAGCTGGCAAGGGATTCCTGGTAATCCTTGGGGAAGTGGGAAAGGTCATGGAAATACTGGGATTCCCCGAAGACAAAATCCCCAAAGGTACCCTTTTCGTGCTCCTTTTTGCAATACATGGCGGTGGGGTAGTAGACGCAGGTTTCCCCCATCATGTAGGTCAGGCCGGTTTGGGCTACCTTGTCAATGATGGCCTTGCATTCCTCCGGGGTACAGGCCATGGGCACGGCGCTGTAAACGTGCTTGCCCGCATCCAGGGCGGCCAGCACCAGGGGAGCATGGGTGTGACGCTGGGTGAAAATGGCCACGGCACCCACGTCGGGCCGGGCAATGGCTTCCTCAAAGGTGGGGATGATGTCGGTGCCGAATGTTTCTTTGTAGTGGTTCGCTTTCGTGCTGTCCAGGTCGCAGACGAAGACCTTGTCCACCGTGGGGTGGGCTTGGAACAGGGGGACGAAGCATTGGGCGAAAGAACCGCAGCCAATGACGGCAACGTTGATGGGTGTCATATCTCTTCTCCTTTTCGGGTGGGTTTCATAGTCTTCATTATAGTACGGAAAAAGGTGGGAATCAAGTATTTTCAAAAAAACAATTTACCGACGGGGAAAACTGTGCTATACTGAAAGAAAAAAGGAGAACGAACGGTATGAAGGACAGAATTCGTCAGGTCAAGCTTGCCACCCTGGCTACCCAGCGCTATTCCTGGGAACACGGCACGGTGGCCCAGGCATTTTTGGAACAGGGGGAGAGGGACGTGGTGATCGCCATGGCCCGGGAAGCCGCCTATCGGCAGGAAGCCGATGGCAGAGCCGCTATGATAGGCGGGCAGGCGGCGGTGACCGACCCCTGCTCTCCGGGAGAAGCGCTGATTTATGCCTACGAGGAAACCGGGGACGATTATTTCAAAGGATCCTACGAAAAGCTCCTCCATTGGGCTATGGTGAATGCCCCCCGAAACGGGGATGGCATCGTCTACCATCTGGACAATGCCCCGGAAATTTGGGTGGATTCCTTTTACATGCTGCCCCCCTTCCTGGCCCGGGCGGGGAAATATGACGAAGCCATGCGCCAGATCCGGGGGTATTGGAACATTCTTTTCCGTCCGGAAAAGAAGCTTTTGGCCCACATGTGGCAGGATGAAGAGAAACGCTTCCTGCGGGAGGACGTGTGGGGCGTGGGAAACGGCTGGGCCATGGCGGGTATGACCCGGGTATTGCGTCTGCTTCCGGTGGAATATGCCGCCGAAAAGGCCGAGCTTGCCGAAAAGATCAATATCCTGCTTGCCGGGGCTCTTGCCCTGGTGCGAGCCGACGGGCTTTTCCACGACGTACCCGATCGCCCCGATACCTTTGTGGAAACCAACTTTTCCCAAATGGTGGCCTACACCATCTACCGTGGGGTAAAGGGTGGCTGGGTGGATGCCGGTCTGCTTCCCATGGCGGAGCGGATGCGGGCTGCCGCATGGAGCAAGCTGGATGATTACGGTATGGTGCAGGGAGTCTGCGGAGCCCCAACCTTTGATAAGCCCGGAACCGCCCCCGAGGGTCAGGCCTTCTTCCTCCTGATGGAGGCGGCTAAGAAAGACATGGACTAAGAAAAATCCCACCCAATGGGCGGGTGTCCGTAAAACAGTTTCAGTCCCGGCATATGATCCTGCCGGGACTGTTCTTGTATTTGGGCCGGTTACATAATAAAATAGAGAAAACAAACAGACTACAAAACTTGAATTTGGTGAAACATGGAGAAAACATTATGAATTGTAAAATAAGAAAATGGAAATTGACAGATGCAAAGGATATTGCAGTTGCTTTGTCAAATAAAAAGATACAAGATAATCTTAGGGATGGTTTACCCTATCCTTATTCTGAACAAGATGGGATTGATTTTATATCAAGTATGCTTTCAGCGAATGAAGATGAAACATTTGCATTTGCGATTACATTGGATGATAAAGCGATTGGCAGTATAGGAGTTTTTCGTCAGCAAAATATTCATAGACAAACAGCCGAGATGGGATACTATATTGCAGAAGAGTATTGGGGAAAAGGCATTATGACAGATGCGGTAAAACAAATCTGTGAATATGTATTTAAGAATAGTGATATTCTTCGAATTTATGCAGAGCCGTTTGCTTATAATATAGGTTCTTGTCGCGTTCTTGAAAAAGCAGGTTTTCAATATGAGGGAACCTTAAGAAATAATGCCGTAAAGAATGGGAAAGTGATTG
>SVKS01000088.1 GCA_015068345.1 Oscillospiraceae bacterium | reverse complement strand
ACGATATAACTACTTCGCGGCTTGATTTTTCGGGTTGGAAAAGGATGAAAAACCTTGCCTGATAACCGAAAACCCTTGAAATACGGGGCTTTTCCGGTTTGTCGTAATTATACCGTAAGGGCACTCCCACGTGTCCCTACTGATCGAAATGGGCTTTTCCGCCCCTGCCATTGCCGACCGGGTAGGACACGAAAGCATCCGCATCACCTACCATTATGCCCACTTGTTCCCTTCCGTGCAAAACGAAATCGCCACAAAATTGAACCTGGAACGACTCTGAGCATCATGCATGAGTCCATCAGGAGGTATTTATTTTTTATGAGGACCACAATTTCCAAGAAACGTCGCGTTACCATCATCTCCTTCAATGAAGCCGATCCCACCATCCGGATCATCACAAGCAACACTTCTCTAAAGAAGCGATTGCTGCAATACGCTTCCCGTCATCCCGAAGAATGTCAGCTCCTTCCGGGAGAACACAACACTACATTGACGTTTATCATGAACAAGGGCCGCTTTGGCTTCAAGCTGACATCCCCCTACAGCGATGCGCGCCGTGCATCCGCCAGAGGGCTTGCAAAACGCAATTTGAAAAAGCTTCATCCACCCGCTTGATGCGGCAACAATTTGGCAACAAGAAAACGCCCCCTTGCGGGAGCGTTGTTAGAGAGAGGGAGGCTGTCCAGGGACAGCCTCCTTATTATTGTGGGAAAGATTACTGGTTGATGGCCATACCTTCCTGGATCAGGGGGTTCAGTTCGGCATTGATGGCGGCAACAGCATCGGCTACGGTGGACTGATTTTCCCAGACAGGAGCGATGTGCTTGGCGATCAGAGCGGTGATGGTATCAAAGCCAATGTAGGGGTTGACCTTGAAGGATTCATTCATATAATCCATTTCATCATACACAACTTCCAGGCACTGCTTGTCGAAATCGGTTTCCTTGGGCATCATTTCCAGCATGGAACCATACATGGGGATACCCCAGCCGCCCTTAGCGCGGTCGGTTGCCGGAGGACCGGAGAAGAAATAGTCCATGAACTTAACGGTTTCTTCGGGGTTGGCAGAAGCACGCAGGGCAACGCCGCCGGTGGCCGCGTGGGTGAAGGCTGTACGCTCTTCGGCACCCTCATACTGCGGGGTGGGCAGGAAGATGATTTCATTGACGCGATCCTTGGTGTCTTCTGCAGAGCGGATGGAACCGGTGTACCAGTAACCACACAGAAGCATGGAGAAGCCTTCGGTCAGGAAGGGGGTGGTGTAGGAGTTGCCTTCCGGCTGATGGAGCGGGGAAGCAACAGCACCGGCCTGGATCAGATCAATCGCCCATTCCAGGAATTCGACGGCTTCGGGGCTATCCCACTTGGCGGAAGAGTAGTCATCGGCATAGATAGAACCACCGGCCTGGGTAACCCAAGTCAGAAGTCTTACGTGATCGATGACGTTACCATCCCAGCAGCTGAAACCAAAGCGGGTGATGGTGTCGCCATCCTTGATGGTGAGCTTTTTGGCATATTCGCCCAGCTGCTGCCAGGTGAAGGGAGTCTTGGCATCATAAGCAATGCCTGCTTCGTCCAGATGGGCCTTCCAGGCAAACACAGCTACGTCGTTGGAGAAGTCTTTCACAAAACCGTAGAGCTTGCCTTCTCCCTGGGTATTGGTGGCGGTATCATACTTGTAGTTGTTGATAACGGGGAGGAAGTCGTCGGGCTTGGTGTACTGCAGGGTACCGCCGTAGACGATTTCATCGACGTAGTCACCTGCCAGACCACGGGTGACGTAGAAGGGCAGTACCTTCACCGCTTCGATACGGAGCAGGTCAGGTGCGGAACCGGCGGCAACCATGGAGATCAGCTTGGTGGTGTCAGCTTCGATCTGTTCGATGGTCACGTGGGGGTTTTCGAGACAATAGAGTTCGATCTGTTCGGCGTAGAGTTCGCCGGCAGCGAAGGTGGTGCGGAGAACGACGTCACCAGCGGAAGCGGGTTCGGATTCGGGTTCTTCCGATTCGCTTCCACAGGGGTGGTTTCGCTTGCGGAAAAAACCTGTGATCACAGGGATTTTCGGTGCATTCACTTCCCTCTTCGGCAACAAATTGGCAACAGGAAAAGGCTTTCCCCACAAGACTCTTGCATTTCCTTTAAAACAGGAGTAGAATAGAACCCAAAGGAGAGATGTGAACTATGAGTTACCTGTACATTTTTGTTGCTACCATAATGTTTTCCTTCGTGGGTACCCTGGTGAAGGTTGCCACCCCTATGGCCCCCTCCTCTGCCGTGACCCTGTCCCGCTTCTTTTTCGGCGTATTCTTCCTTCTGCTGGTTTGTCTTTTCACCAAGCACAAGCCCAAGCTCCTCTTCACCAACAAGTGGATCTGGGTGGCGGTGATCGGCAAGTGCATCAACTACTTCTGCGAAAACATTGCTCTGCAGCAGGGTGCCACCTTCGGCAATATCGTGGTATATCCCAGCCAGGCGGTGACCATGTGTCTGCTTTCCGCCATTTTCTTTGGGGAAAAGATCGGCCCCCGGAAGATTCTTTCCACCATTCTTTGCGTTTCGGGCATCCTGATCATTTCCTGGAACGGCAATTCCCTTTCCGGTTTCTTCGGGGATGCGCTGCCCCTGACTCTGCTTTTCGTGCTGGCCGCTGTTGGCAGTGCCACCTTTATTTTCTGCCAGAAAATGCTGATCCAGACCCTGCCCTCCACCGATATGAACCTTTCGGTTTTCTCCATCTGTGCCCTGATTGCCGCCTTCCCCACCGGTATGCAGTATGACGATTTCGGCCCCTTCCGTTGGGATTCCATGTTGGCCCTGATCGCCCTGGGTGCCATCACCGGACTGGCCTTCCTTCTGGTAGCCAAGTCCCTGAAAAGCATGTCACTGGTGGTTTCCGGCATGATCCAGAACAGCTCCGCCATATTCTCCCTGCTTTGGGCCGCCATTTTCTGGCATGAACCCATAACCGTCTACGTGGTGGTGGGGACCATGATCTTCTTCACCGGGTTGATCTTTATCAACCTCTCCCCCAAAAAGGGCATCTTCCAGAATTAAACACAAAAATCCCGGCGCAGTTGCGCCGGGATTGACTGTATAAAGGAGATTATTCTTCCAGAATGTCGTCGATACTCACGTCAATGCTGCGGCCTACGGGAGCGGCCTTTTCCCGGGCTTCTCCCGAATGGAGCAAAGCTTCCCGAATATCTGCCTCCAGCTTTTCGGCCACCTGGGTATTCTGCATCAGGTAGGTTTTGGCATTGTCACGGCCCTGGCCAATGCGGATTTCCCCAATGGAGAACCAGGCACCGCTCTTTTGCACCAGATCCAGCTTGACACCCAGATCCACCAGCTCACCGATCTTAGAAATGCCCTTGCCGTACATCATGTCGAATTCCACTTCCTTGAAGGGAGGAGCCACCTTGTTCTTGACGATTTTCACCTTTGTGCGGTTGCCGATGGCCTCGCCGCCAGCCTTGAGGGTTTCACCCTTGCGGACCTCCATACGCACGCTGGAATAGAACTTTAGGGCACGACCGCCGGTGGTAACCTCGGGGTTGCCATAGAAAACACCAACCTTTTCACGCAGCTGGTTGATGAAAATGGCGGTACAATTGGACTTGGAAATGGCGCCGGTGATTTTACGCATAGCCTGGCTCATGAGGCGGGCGATGAGACCCACGTGGGAGTCGCCCATTTCGCCTTCCAATTCAGCCCGGGGAACCAGCGCCGCCACCGAGTCGATGACGATCACGTCCACCGCGCCACTGCGTACCAGGGCTTCGGCAATTTCCAGGGCTTGTTCACCGCTGTCGGGCTGGCTGACCAGCAGGTTATCGATATCTACACCCAGAGCACGGGCATAAACCGGGTCCAGCGCATGTTCTGCATCGATGAAAGCGGCTTCGCCGCCCTTCTTCTGGGCCTCCGCAACAATGTGCAGAGCCAGAGTGGTCTTACCGGAGGATTCCGGTCCATAGACTTCGATGATGCGTCCCTTGGGAACACCGCCAATGCCCAGGGCAATATCCAACGAAATGGAGCCGGTGGGAATGGCCTCCACGTTCAGAGCGGCATGTTCCCCCAGGCGCATAACGGTGCCCTTGCCGTATTGTTTATCCAACTGCGCAATGGCAGTTTCCAATGCTTTCTTCTTATCTACCACAGATTCTTCCTCCGTCTTTTTTTATTCTATTGACATTATACCGCAAATGTGATAAGATTGCAAGCATAAAATGAACATTTGTTTTTATTTTTTTGGAGGTCACCATGATTCTTCCCGACAATCCCTCCCAAGTCTGCTGTTTTACCGGGCACCGGGACATTTCCCCGGAAAAGGAGGCCCTTTTGTCCCCACTTTTGACCCTCACCCTGCGCAACCTCCTGTTAGACCGGGGCTTCACCGATTACCTGTGCGGCGGAGCTGTGGGATTTGATATGATCGCCGCCGAGCATTTTCTGTCCCTCCGGGACCAATATCACACAGGCAAGCTCCATCTGCTCCTTCCCTTTCCGGGTTACGATGACCGCTGGCCAACCGAGGCCAGGGAACGGCTCCGAACCCTGACGGACCGGGCTAACAGCGTGCTCTACGCTGCCGACCATTCCTTCCCCGGGGTCTACTATAAGCGTGACCGGATGCTGGTAAACCTTTCCTCCCTTTGCGTCGCCTACCTGACCCGTTCCCGGGGAGGCACCTACTACACGGTCTCCTACGCCTACGACGCCAAAAAAGAAATAATCAATCTTGCCAAACTGCCCCAAATGGGTATATACTAAACCTATCATGATATGCAAAAGAGAGGAGCGATCCTATGAATCTTTCTACCTACGATCGCGGAGCCTTCTCCGCCCCCTTCTGGAAAAGTGACGTCATGCTCCACGAATCGGTTTGGCCGGTGGGAGAAGGGGAACTGACCCTGCCCCTGCTTTTCACTCCCGATGAGATCATTTCGGTCCGTTCCACCTCCCTGGCAATCGAATACCAGGCCGGTCGGGACTACCTCCTGCGGGACGGCAAGCTGGTTCTACCGGTGGGCACCACCATTCCCGTAACCCCCACCGAAGTTTACGTTTCCCCCAATCCCCAGCCCAACGTGCACAATCCCGTTGGTTTCCTGCATCGGGACGGAGGCTACCTCTACTTCGGGGAGACCGACAACATCATCAACCGCCAAATTATGGTCACCTACAAGCATAGCGACAGCTGGGATGGTCCCCTGCCGCAAAACGTGCTGAACAACCTGCCCCTGACCCAAAAGCGCCTTGCCGAAAAGATCCCCTTCCTGGTGGGCTTTTGGGGCGACAGCATCACCACCGGCTGCAACGTGACCTCCTTCTATAATGACCCACCCTACACCGAAATGTGGCCCATTATGACCACCGAACAGCTCGCCACCCTCTACGATACCAAGCTCCTTTACGTCAACAAGGCGGTGGGCGGTAAGGCCACCCCCTGGGGCTATCAGCAATATCATAATTACTTCGGAGCTATCCGCCCCAATCTGCTCTTCATTGCCTTTGGCATGAACGATGCCTCCGGAAAACTCACCACCGAAGAATACATCGCCAACATTGAACGCAACATTCAGGTAGCCAGGGAAGGAAACCCCGACTTGGAGATCATTCTGATCGCCACCAGCCTCCCCAATCCCGATGCGGTGCAGTTTGAAGGCCCCCACGAGGAATATGAAGCGCCTCTGATGGCCCTTGCCGAAAGACTGCCGGGTGTCGCCTGCCTGCCCCTGACCAGCTTCCACAAGGCCATTCTGGAAAAGAAGCCCTACTACCATATGACCGGCAACAACATCAATCACCCCAATGACTTCCTGGCCCGGATTTACACCCAGTTCATTCTGGCATCCCTTTATGAATTCTAAGGAGGAAATATGAAACTCACCTTTTTAGGCACCGGTGCCGCCGACTGGCCCAAGGTGCGGGAAAGCGAATTCCACCGCTACCTCTCTTCCGCCCTGGTGAATGACGATCTGCTCATTGACCCCGGCCCCTGCATCTTCTCCTTCCAGGCTGACATGGGTCGTCCCCTGTTTACCGGGGTAAAAAACGTCATCCTGACCCATTCCCATGGGGACCACTACAACGCAGGTACTCTGCTTGCTCTGTGTGAAGCGGGCCCCATCACCTTCTATGCCACTGCCGAGGTGGCCCAGGTAGTGCCCAAGAGTCCCAACCTGACCTACGTACCCATCACCCCCTTCGTCCCCTTCACGGTGGGGGATTATGAGATTTTGCCCGTTCCCTCCAGCCACTCCACCTCCATTCCGGAGGAAACCCCGGTGAATTACGTCATCACCCAGGGGAATAAGTGTCTCTTCTATGGACTGGACGGTGCCTGGATTCCCAACAAGTCCTATCATGCCCTGAAAAAGTTCGCCTTCGACGCCATGGTGTTCGACTGTACCTCCGGGGAGGTGGATGGGGAGTTCCGCATTTTCGAGCACAACACCATCCCCATGCTGGAATACCTCCTGCACCACATGCGGTTGGCCTTCCCCACCATGTTCAAACCGGGTTGCAAGCTCATTGCCACCCACATGGCCCGTACCCTCCACGGTACCCACGAGGAAACCGCCGCCCGTCTGGCCGAATTCGGTATGCTTGCCGCCTACGACGGATACCAGATGGAAATCTGACCCACAAAGTGAAAACCGGAAGAACAAGCTGTTCTTCCGGTTTTTTTATTATCCTATCGAATCAGAATCCCGCCAAAATAGGTAACGGTATTCGCTCCGTTGATATAGTGGATACCCGCTTTTTCCGCAAGTTCGCTCACCATAAAGCAATAGCCCTCCAGGGAAGGGTGCAGTTTGTCCGGGAAGCGGCAAGGGGCATCCGGATAGGTGCAGGTTTTGCATTTCCCACAGCCCTCGTTGGAGAAAATGAAGTAATCGGTCACTTCTCCCTCAATTAAGCTCTCAAACCGCTCCATAGTACGCTTGAAACTATGCATCCCCTCGGTCATTCCCTCAAAATCGAAGGAATCCTCCAGGTCATATTTCACCGAAAGAAGCAGCATCTTCCCATATCCCAGAACCTTTTCTCGGCATTCCTCCAGGGTACCCACCGCCGGGGGACAGGCCCAGGTGGTACCGTAAGCCCGACAGGTGTTCTTGGCACACATATCCCGTACCTCCGGGTAAAAGACCAGGTCCCGGGTATCCAGAAGGCCGTATTCAAAAAAACCAGCTTCCTTTGCCCGCTCCATCAAAAGCTTTGCAATCTCCATGTTTCCTCACAATCCGAAGTGCTTTGCCAATGCCGCCAGCACTTCCTCCCGGGTGTCGTTTACGAAATCCGACCGGGTGACCGAGAAAAATCCGGTATGAAGCCAGTCAATTTCCTCCTGCGGGTGATAAAGCGCCCAGGAATTGAAATTTTTCAGGGTGGCTTCCGGGTCCTTACATTCCTTGATCCGGTCCATCATGAACTTTTTATCCGGGTCGTCCCGGTTGAAAAAGAGCTGGGAGGTGATATCCGGCGGATCACACAGCATGATCGCCACGCGATGATAATCGGAGATCTCCCACAGGATGTCGGGGGGTATATTGGTATCCACAATCACCTTTTTGCCCCCGGCGGCCAGCTTGCAAAGCTCCATGATCTCGATCTCCACACACTCCCGGGAAACCTCTTGGATCCAGTTCCAATGCTCTTCAGGTGTCATATTCAACCATTCTTCCCAACCCGACATGGTGTCAAAGTAGCAAAGTCCCGGCTGTTTCCAGCGGGAAAGCTTCTCCCGGGGGAATACGTCATGGTAGTTTTCACCGCAATGGATCATGTCGTAGCGCTGGGCAAGCATCCGTACCATGGTGGATTTCCCGGCGTAGCTATGCCCATTGATGAAATAGACGTTTTGGAGATAGTGTTTGATGATATTATCGCTGATTTGGATTTTCATAAATTCACCCAATTATTCTTCCACAACCACCGAAACCCCATCGGGGATGATCACCCGGTGGTGATCCTTGCCCACAATCTCCTCTGCCATGGCAATGGCTTCCGATAGAGTCCCGGCATAACCCAGCTTCATGTCCCGGATCAGGGGTGCGGCTTCCGGGGAGGATACAAAGATCACCGAAAAACGCTTCATGATACGGGCTAAAATCTGGTATTGCCATTGGTCGGGCTTAGTTTCGGCCTGGGGAACCTGCATACAGGCATCATACAACTCCGCCGGGGATGCGGCATCCCGGAGTGCCCTATAAAAGTGCTCACCACCGGTGCCGTCGGAACAAGCCGCCGTGATGATCAGCACACCCCCATCCCGGCAGGCGGCTTCTCCCGCAGTCAGCCCCTTCACCGACTGGTAAATGTTTTGATCCAGGGGGTAGCCGCCGTTGGTGGTGATGACGATATCCCCCTTCTTTTGGGGTTTCACGCCGCAATAACCCGCAAGGTACCGGCATCCCGCCCCATGGGCTTCCTCCGGGTCCCCGGCAAAGGCGGCCACAGTTTCCTTTTCCCCGTTGATGATGACGTTGACGATGTAGCGCAACCCCGCCATTTTGGCCGCAGCGCACATATCTTCGTGGATGGGGTTCTCGTCCAGAATACCGGTTCGTGCCCTGTCGCTGGCAATAAAGCGGCTGCAATGGTTTCCCAGCACGGTTACCGCCGAGCTGACCCCGGGAAGCACGCTTTTGCGTCCGCCGGAATAGCCGGCGAAGAAATGAGGCTCGATAAAACCCTCGGAAACCAAAAGATCTGCCTCTGCCGCCACCCGGTCGATCCAAAGCTCCGCCCCGGAGGGGAGAACACCCAGGTAGACCTGCTCCTCTTCCTTCCGGGCATTATGTATGACGATGGGGTAATTTTCGTAAATCTCATCCCCCAGTTTGGCCCGCAGCTCCTCCACCGTAGTACCACGATGAACCCCGGTGGCAACCAGCAAGGTTACCCTTGCGCTGGGATTTCCTTCCCGGATCTCCCGGAGCATCCCCGGCAGAATATCCCTGGAGGGCACCGGACGGGTGTGATCGCTGATGATGATGACGATATTCGCTTTTCCCCCGGCAAGCTCCCGTAGGGAAGGCCCGTAGGGCTTTGCCATGGCCTCTTCCACCAGGGCGGCACCGTTTCCCACCGGCATTTCCCGCACCCTGGAATACAATACCTCATCGGTAGGCCGGGGGACGTAGGTCAAATTCTCTTTCCCATAGGGCAGGGCAATCATACTTCCAGCTCCCTTACCTTCTTCACAATTGGAAGAATATATTTGGTATCACAATAATCGGTGGGGTAGGACAGGGCATTGATCATGTCCCGGTCCTCCTGGGTCTTCTCTTCTTTATTCCGAAGCTTTGCCCGCAGAGCCAGAAGTATCCATTTTTCCAGAACACCCGCCCGGTTGACGTTCATTTTTCCCCGCAGGAGGAAAACCTTTTCGGGGTCCATACCGGCTTTTTCCGCCGTTTTCAATCGAAGCTCTTCGGTGGGGGTGGCAAGGCAGCTCACCGCCGCCCATACTTCCTTGCCCGCCGCTTCCAGGGCAGACTTATACTTTTTATAACCATCCACCGATCCGGCCATCATACCGGCACAGTAGATCACCAGATCATACCTGCCGGAGGGAATCTGTTTGTGGAAAAACACATCCCCGCCCAAAGCCTTTGCCAATGCCTCCGCATAAAACAGAGAGGCACCCATTTTCGACTTGTAAACCAGGGCAATTTTCATAGGGCAAGCTCCTTCCATCCGTTTTCGTCAAAACCCACCGTAGCCTTTTTCCCGTTTCGCACAATGGGGGTCTTGAGCTTTCGGGGATCGTCCAGAAGCTCAGTCAAAATAGCCTCCGGGGAGAAATAACGCAATTCGGAGGGATCCTTGACCACCTTTTCCCAGCCGCCTACGGCCCGGATCACGCTGGTCAGTTCCCCCTTGCTGATGCCGTATTTATCCAGATCCACGTATTGGTATCCGATCCGGCGCTCCTTGAAAAAGCGCTCGGCTTTTTTGGTGTCAAAGCACTTACCGCGGCCAAAAATCTGAACAGCCATGATGAGCCTCCTTGTTTGAAAATCAGAGGAACAGATCCTTCAACAGATCCATATAGGCAGGATCAATGAAGTACCCATTCAAAATGGGGAACATAAAGGCGAAAACCGCCGTACAGGTTCCCATGTAAACCCCGGTCAGTACCCGTCCGAAGCGGAACTTATCCGAAATCCGCTTGAGAAGGTAGGTAATGGCCAGGATGGAAATTTCTGCCGAAGCAAAATAATGGTAAATGAAGCACTCCCGGGTAATGATGATCCATGGCACGTACTGGCAAAGGTAGGCCACCAGCACCAGGAAGAGGCCGCTGTCATAGGGATGAATCCACACGTGCTTGTCCACCGGGCAGAGAACAACTTCCTCCCCGGAAAGCAGATCGTAACGATTCTTTTTGTTTTTCTTGCGCTTGGGTTCGACTATCAAAGGCATGGCCACCTTGCGTCCCATAACGAAATACCAGAAAATAGCCAGGATAGCCGGAATACTGACCCACCAAATGACCGGGTTACCGGTGCAGATGATACGAGATTCCAGCCCCGACAGGGAAGTGCCAAAGTAGGAGGAAAAGCCCCCGATCAGAAGGGACCAGCCCCACCATTTGGAAGAGAAGGTAAAGGTCTGCTCCAGATCCTTGTGGAATTCCCACATATAGACCTGATTTTCCCAGATTCCCTTCCAACCCTGGATATCGTCGTAGGGACCGAATGCCGCCGGGAAGTAGGACATGACGTAGATCGCCACCGGGAAGATCACGAAAAACACCACACAGGTGCCAAAGGTGGTGAGCATATATTTCCAAACCGAAAATTCGGGGTTTTCTTCCTTGTAGCCCCTGGCTTTATCCGCGAAAAATGCGAAGAAGCAGATGGCAAGCCCCACCCCGGCATAGGCTCCGATCCATTTACAGGCGCAAGCCAAACCGAAGAAGATCCCCGACCAAAGGAGGTTCTTTTTCTCCCGTTCCATATCATCCTGGTAAAATTTCAGCATGAAAAGATAGGCCGACAGGATGAAAAGCAGGGGGAAGGAGTCGATGGTGGCAAGCCGGGTCTGGGAATAGTGCATACTTTCCACCGACATCAGGAAGGTTGCCACCAGAGCCCATTTGTTGCTTCCCAGCACCCGCCGGGCCAGGAAGAACATAACCGGCAGCATGAGAATACCCGAGATGGTACCCATTAACCGCCATCCGAAGGGGTTCATGCCAAAAATGGCAATGCCGATCTCCATAAACACCTTGCCCAGGGGCGGGTGGGTGTTTTCACTGCCGGTACCCCCGTGGAGGTAGGAGTAGGAGGTCAGGGCGTAGAGATATTCGTCAAAGTAGGCGTAGGTCAGGGTGGCCGAATCGGCGTCCAGAAGCTCCTGCTCGTCGGTGAGATGATCCAGCTTGTCCTTTTCGGTCAGGTGCTTATTCAGCCGTTCGGGGGCTGAAATGTCCACCGGCTGGTCGTTCTCGTCCAGAATGCAGACCTCCGCCAGGGTGATCCGGCGTCCTTCAAAGGTCAGCCGCACCCGCTTGACAGGGCCGTCGGTTTCCAGATCCAGGGTCTTCCAGCGCATGTGGGAGCTCAGTTCCGAGGGACCGTAGGCCAGGGACCAGGTCTCGGTTTCCTCCGACCAGGTTTCAATGGTGATATCGTTTTTCCGTCCGCCCCATTTATAAAGGCAGAAACGGCTCACCTCCTGGGCTTCCTCCAGCTCAAAGGTGACATTCTGACCGCTCTTTTCCATGTAGAGGGTGGTTTGAGGAATGTCAGTGGTACCGATGCGGAAAAAGGCCAGGGTGGCATACACCAGGGTGATCACCGCCAGAATCCAGGCGGCGCTCCGGGTCATTTTAGGCGGTTGCCGCTTCAAAAAACGGGGCAGGTGAAATTTTTTCTTTTTGGGAGGCTCTTCTTCCAAAGCATCCTCCTCCACAGAGA
>SVKS01000087.1 GCA_015068345.1 Oscillospiraceae bacterium | reverse complement strand
ACGGATGTACTCCGCTTCCGGTAAATAGCAGACCCCGTCATGGTGAATACCATGGAGAAAACGAAATACACCAACGCATTCAGGAAAAATCCGGTATCGCCATTGTAGAAAACAAAAATGGAGGAGGCAAATATAATCGGACCAATGGGGAAGAAGTACCATTTGAATCCATTCTTGGTGGCAAAGACAAAGGCCGTGATGGCAAATACAGCGGGCAACCCATATAACAGCATAAAGTTGGAAAAATAGTACCCCTGATCCCCGAAAAATTCAGGAACTAAGCCAGTAGCATATACAGCCACAAGCAGGATCAGTATATAGGGGAAGAGCTTTACGAGTTTCTTCTGAAATTCAGTCAAAATAAATCACCTCAAAACGATTGTAATGTACCGAATAATGTGCTAAAATACTTCTGGTACATTCGGACAGGCTGTGATCTTGTCCATGGACCTTTCAAAAGTCACTCCGTATATTGTCGCATGGAATTGCAAAAATGTCAAGATAAATTATGTAAGGGGATGCAAATTGGACCAGGACGAAAAAATGCTATACGCCCGTATAGACGACAAAATCCGGGAAGCCCTATACGGGTACCGTCTGACCTGCCTGGGTTTTCTCACTCCGGGGGAGCGTATCCTAGCAGAAAAGTATCTTACGGGCCGGGATGTGGTCTATTTCTTTTGGGGTGGATACGACGATGCGGAACGTACGCTTTTGCTTTTGAAGCCCGACGATGATACCATTCCCTTCCTCCCGGAAGGGAATGAAACGCTGGCTCTTATCCGCTTTGATTCCTTTGCAGAAGGCAAAGTTTTGTCCCATCGGGATTATCTCGGATCCCTGATGGGAGCCGGACTGAAGAGGGATGCAGTAGGGGATATCCTGCCGTATTCCGATGGCAAGCGTCAATATTGCGATATCGTAGTGTCGCGGTCGGTGGCCGGTGATATTCTGGCAAATCTCGATCGCATCGGTCGTACCGGTGTTCGGGTGCGGGAGGCGGACATTCAAGATCTTCACCTTCCAGAAAAAAGTTTCAAAATTATTTCTGATACAGTAGCATCCATGCGGCTGGATGCTGTTATCGCCAGCGGATTCGGCTTTTCCCGGAGCGAAGCCAAGCTCTTGGTGGAACGAGGGCTTGTTTCCCGCAACTATGCAGTGGAGCTTTCTCCCGGTGTCAATCTGCATCAGGGAGATATCCTCTCCGCCAGAGGACACGGTAAGCTGGAGCTTATGGAAATTGGCGGAGAAACCAAAAAGCAAAGAATTCGCATTCAATTAAAAAAATACATATAGAGGTGTCTGTTATGAAAATCGGTATCTGTACTGCCATCGAAAACATTGAGAAAGCAGAGGCTTATGGCTTCGATTATATTGAAGTCGGCGTTGGAGCCATCGCCAACCTGACCGACGAGGAGTTTGCCATTGCCAAGGAGCTCGTTTCCAAAAGTAACATTAAGCCGGAAGCCGCCAACGGCATGCTTCCCGGCACCTTTCATATTTGCGGGGAAGAAGCCAATCACGAAGAAGTTCGGGTCTACCTGGAACACGTATTCCCCAGACTGGCTGCCCTGGGCGTTACCCGCGTTGTATTCGGTAGTGGGGGAGCCCGTAGAATTCCCGATGGTTATTGCCGAGAGAAGGCTTGGAAAGAGTTGGTTGCCTGTTCTAAGATCGTCGCAGAAGTTGCCGCTAAAAACGGTATCACCATTGCTCTTGAACCCCTGAATGTTCGGGAAACCAACATAATCAACTCGGTTGCCGAGGGTGGCAAGCTGGTTGAAGAAGTGGACCATGAAAACTTCCTGCTTTTGGTGGACTATTATCACCTTGGCATTGATGATGAAGGTTATGACGGTGTCCGTAATTATGGTAAGACTTTGCGCCACGCCCACATTGCCCATCCCAAGGTTCGCACCGTGCCCAAGGCAGGGGACGAGGGTGGCTATGAAGAGTTCTTTGCCGAACTCAAGTCGGTTGGATACGATGAACGGGTCAGTATCGAAGGTCATATTGCTGATTTTGACGGTGAGCTTCCTGAAGCAAGCAAATACTTGAAAGGATTTGCTGTTTCGGCCTGCTGACATGAATATTTTTCGTAAACTATATGCACCGGAATATCTTGTGGGGAAGCAGGTTTCCAACGAACAGATTCCGGATTCTAAAACGGTATATGGCAGTGCATTCCGCATGGCTTGGCCTGCCATTACCGAATCCTTCCTGGTGGCTATGGTTGGTCTTGCAGATACCGCTATGGTATCCCGGATCGGAGCAACCGCTATTTCTGCGGTAGGTATTACCGCACAGCCTAAAATGCTGATCCTTTGTTTTTTCATGGCACTTAACATCGCGGTTACTGCCATTGTAGCCAGACGCAAAGGGGAGGGGAACCAGGAAGCGGCGAGAAAAACCCTGCAGCAGGGGATTATCATCACGATTGGGCTGATGCTGGTCACTATTACTCTGGCTCTTGTGTTTTCCCGGGAATTGATGGTGTTTGCTGGCGCTCAAACCACCGGACCGGAGGCATATATCGATGAAGCAGATATGTATTTCCGTATCGTGGTATATTCTCTGCCCTTCAACATTTTTTCCCTGCTTTTGACTGCGGCCCAACGCGGCGCCGGGAATACCCGCATCTCCATGTATACCAACATGTCAGCCAATATCGTCAATGTGATCTTCAATTACATCCTCATCAATGGCAAACTCGGTTTCCCGGCATTGGGCGTTAAGGGAGCAGCCATTGCCACAGCCATTGGATGTGTTGTGGGATTTATTATTGCCGTTGCATCGGTTCTTTCCCCGAATTGTTTTGTTCGGTTATCCTTCAAAAACGGCTGGCGTCTTGATCCGACGATTTTGAGACAATTCTTCAAAATTGGCGGAGCCGCCATGGTGGAACAGGTGTTCCTGCGTATTGGCTTCTTTACCTATGCAAAAATCGTTGCTTCCCTTGGCACGGTAGACTATGCCACCCACCAGATCTGTATGCAGATGTTATCCCTTTCCTTCAATTTCGGAGATGGCATTGCCATTGCTTCCACATCGCTTGTGGGACAGTCTTTGGGGGCAAAAGAACCCAAACTTGCCCTGGTCTATGGAAAAGCGTGTCAACGTATGTCTCTGATTGCGGCAGCAATCATCGTGGTTGCCTTTACTGTCTTTGGGCGCCCCATCATGTGGATCTTTACAAGCGATCCGCAGATTATAGAGCGAGGTCTTAAGCTCTTCCTTATTGCTGCCATCAGCGCCCCCTTCCAGGTATCTCAGGTGGTTTATAACGGCTCTCTGCGTGGTTCGGGCGATACAAAATTTGTGGCATTTACCTCCTTCCTCAGCGTAGGTATTTTACGTCCTGTTTTGTCTTACGTTTTGGTATACCCGCTGGCTTTTGGACTCATGGGAGCCTGGTACGGATTGCTGATCGATCAATTGCTTCGCTTCCTTTGTTCCTTCTTCCGTTTCTCTGGCGGAAAATGGATGAAAATCAAGATATAGTGAATATTGTCGCATTTATACCATATCTGGTGTTTTGAAAAATCGATAATTGATACATTCTCTCGATTGGCGTATAATAATACCGCAAAAGGGTGAATAATGTCAAAATATGTCGATAAATTCTCTTTGAAAATGCAGTCAAGAACTCTTGCATCCCACAGAAAAATGTGGTAATATCGAATTGTTTCATGAAACCGCGCACCCGCCAAGCGCAAAGGGGGGTGCTTCATAATATACAACGAGGAGGAAACAAATGGGAAAAACTAAGATTATGCTGGCGGATGACAGCCGCGAATTTATGGAATTGCTTCGCGATGGTATCGAAGCCGATGGCACGATGGAAGTCGTTGCTATGGCGACCGATGGAGAAGAAGGTTTACAGGAAGCGCTTCGCACCCAACCGGATATCATCATAACCGATATTCTGCTGAAGAAGGTAGACGGTTTGGATATGCTTCGCCGTTTGAAAGAAGACAAGGAGTTTCGTTGTTCTTCGGTTATTTTGTCCGCATTCGCAAGCACGGTAGCAGCAGAAGTAGCCGGAAGACTGGGCGTAGAGCTTTTTGTTCTGAAACCCACCGAACCAGAAATTCTGGTTGAAAAGCTTCATGGCATGCTGTCTTCCAAAAGACGTGATATTTTTGAAATGAATCCTTTAACGGATCTAAACAGCCAAAATTTGACCGTACGGATTACTGCGATCCTGCATGAAGTTGGTGTGCCGGCGCACATCAAGGGTTATCACTATATCCGGGATGCCATCCTCATGACGGTGGAAAATGGGGAGTATATCAATGCAATCACCAAGCTTCTCTATCCCGATATTGCCAAAAAGCACAAAACCACACCGTCCCGTGTAGAGCGCGCAATCCGTCATGCCATTGAAGTAGCATGGGATCGTGGAAATCTGGACACGTTGCAAAGCATGTTTGGATACACAGTTTCCACCACAAAAGGGAAACCCACAAACAGTGAGTTCATCGCCATGATCAGCGATAAGCTAAAACTCCTTTTGCAGATTGCCTGATCATCTATTGACAAACCGTTACGAATCGACTATAATGCAACTATAATCTTCAGGGCAGGGTGCAATTCCCTACCGGTGGTAAAAGCCCACGACCCGCATTGCGGTGGAAACGGTGAAATTCCGTTGCCGACGGTATAGTCCGGATGGCAGAAGGTTTTTGTTTGTGCTTAACTTGCCCGGAGGATGCATCATACCTCCGGGTTTGTTTTTTCCGGGGGAGCCAGTGGAAAGGAGTTCACCATGTCATCTTCTCAATCTCAGCCCATGTCGCACAGTAAACTCAAAAAGCTCATTGTTCTGGGCTTGTTTGCAGCCATTGCTTTTGTGGCAACCGCACTGCTTCGTATCCCCATGATTTCCTTCCTGAAATATGATCCGAAGGATATCATTATCATCATCGGCGGATTTATCTACGGCCCCGCCGCCTCCATGGCAATCATCGTCGCCGTTTCGGTAGTGGAGTTTTTCACCATCAGTGATACCGGCCTCTGGGGGCTTTTAATGAATATCATCTCCTCGGCAAGCATTGTTCTCCCTGCGGTGTTGATTTACCGCAAGGATCGTTCTCTCCGCGGAGCCATTATTGGTCTCGGCTTCGGTTGTGTACTGAATGTCCTCTCGATGTTGTTGTGGAACTATATCTTCACTCCGTTTTATATGGGCCAACCCCGGGAAGCCGTAGCAGCATTGCTGCTCCCGGTATTCCTGCCTTTCAATCTCTTTAAGAGCACCATCAACGTACTCTTGACCTTCCTGCTCTATAAACCGGTATCCAAAGCACTAGTCAATTCCCGCTTGCTGGATAAAACGGTAACCACCAATCGAACCGGAAAGTTCAAGCTGGTGCCGTTTATTGCCGGGCTCTTGCTCCTGATTGTGGTATTGATTACAATTCTTTATTCCATATTGACCTAATGACGAAACAGCTTGCCGTACGGCAAGCTGTTTCCGATTTATGTGGAGGATATGGTTTTACGAATGCGGTTGATAGCTCCCTTTTCAAGTCGGGAAACCTGTGCCTGAGAAATACCGATTTCCTTAGCCACCTCGCTTTGGGTCTTCCCCTCAAAAAAGCGAAGCCCAAGAATAAACTTTTCCCGATCTCCCAGTTGTGCAATGGCTTCCTTCAAAGCAATTTTTTCGGTCCAGCTATCATCCGTATTATCCTGATCAGAAACCTGATCCATAACGCAAACCGTATCTACTCCGTCCGAGTAGACCGGTTCATATAGCGATACCGGTTCACTGATTGCATCAAGGGCAAACACAACCTCTTCCCTGGGAAGATCCAGCACCTTCGCAATTTCTTCCATAGTAGGTTCCCTTTGCCAATCATTCTGCAATGATTCCCGCACTTGCAATGCGCGATAAGCAATATCCCGCAGAGATCTGCTGACACGAATACTGTTGTTATCTCTTAGATATCTGCGTATCTCCCCAATGATCATCGGTACACAATAGGTAGACAATCGTACATCGAAGGACAAATCGAAATTCTGAATGGATTTGATCAAGCCAATGCATCCAACCTGAAACAAATCATCCATCATTTCGCCGCGGTTGGCAAATCTCTGCACGACAGATAGTACCAGTCGCAGATTGCCGCGTACCAGTTCATCTTTTGCCGATTCGTCTCCCGCCTGATAACGTTTCAGCAGTGCCACATTCTCTTCGTTTTTCAATACCTTCAATTGGGAAGTATTGACCCCGCAGATTTCAACCTTGTTTTTCAATTCGGTTACCTCCGGAACCGGATCATTTTATCATGACCCGGTTACTTTGATTGGATTACAAAAAAAGTATTGCCGAAGGATTCCGAATTCATACGCCGTTCAATCTTATGCCGTCTGATTTTGCTCAACGGGGATGGCACACAGGAATCAGGATTTTCTTTTTCGCATCAACCGGATCGTCAGGTGCCAAACGATTGGCATCCCGAATATCTTCCGGGCGTGCATTGAATCGCTTTCCCAAGGAAAACAAATCATCTTCTTTCCCGGCTTCTGTCAACACGAAAGAGGGGAGTCGGGACAGATCTTTTTCGTCCTGGATCACCTTTGTAACAAGGCTGCATTCCACCGGTTCTTCCCCCGTTATACGAAAAAACACGGATACGTGTAGTTGGTATTTTCCAGCGGAAAACGGCCCGGCCTGAATCTTTCTCAAATCGCAAGTCACGGTTATAGCAGTAGGTGAAACCTGAAAATAGCATTCCACCGGTATATTCTTTTGTACCGTCTTTATGGTATTTTCCCCGATTCCGGATGCAAATATCGTAAGCGGTGCCACAACCCGCAGCCGATCATCCTCCAGTAGATAGGTTACGGGTGAACCGAGTATGCCAAAGCAATCGCAAATCTCTGTGATTTCTTCCGGGAACTCCAGATTGCATTCAGTATCTACCTGTTCTTCGCGCTTGCATAATTCACCTGGAAAAATCTGTTCTTCACGGATTAATGATAGCTGATTCCGTAAGCTGTATCCATCTTTGATCGACTGTATGCTACATGGCTTATAGCATAATACCTCTGCCTGGATATCGGCGGTAACCGAAAGCAGCCATTCTCCCTCCCTGTTTTGGGGCAGAAGTATCAGACGTTCAGGATGCATCCCAATCTGCGGTAATTCCCCTTCATCCATCCCCGGCAATTCAAATACATGGGTAAACGGAAAATCCAACTCCACCGACTCTGTTCTTCCCGTATTGGTCAGATACGAAAGGTAAACTTTGCCATTCGCCCGGACGATCAATTTCTCATGAATGAGTTTCTGCTCAACTATGTCTATACGGAAATCTTTACGAAGCAAACTTTCCACATCTCCCTTCCCCTTAGGAAAAGGTAGTTCATCGCTGATGGTGAAGTTTTCGGTAATCGCAAGACTTCTCGGACAGATTTCCCACTGGCAGGGAATCGAAACCGTTTCCTCCCCGATAGACGTCATATATTCCAACTGTTTCTTGTGATACTGCGTAATTGCCACTCCAATTTCGCCCGAAAAAGAAAGCTTTCGTGAATTCACAATCGTAGCATCATAATGTTTTTCCTTGATCGAACAGAACAGACAGGCTTCTTCCATTTCAGGAAGCTCCGAATGAAGCGTTACAGGAATCTCACACGCTATGGTATAAAGGCTGTTTTCGCTGCTTTCCACCAGTGCAACCACTTCCAGAATAGACTGCAGCAGGGGATGGCCACTCTGTTCTTTTGCTTTCACATAAGCATATCCGGTAACAAGCAGGATTTCCCTGGCATCGGGATAACGATCAGGAATGATAACTTCCAGGGTTTCTCTTCCCCGAAGACGTGCTTCTGAATTGGAGGAGAAGTACTCCATCGTTTCCATCGTGACATTTTTCGTGTTCATATTCAAGGACCACTTTCTCCGCACTGATTTCAAATGCCTCGTCGGTGCGGCCAGACAAGGTATTTCAAAAAAGATATATGCTTGCAAAAATCAATATAGTACGGTAAAATAAAGATGGAACTATTTTCCGTCACGCTTCGTCTATACAGTACCCATCCAAAACAAGAGAAAGGAAATACTTCCCATGAAGAAAAAACTATTTGCTCTTATTTCTGGCATACTTGTTCTTGTCATGCTCTTTGCCTCCTGCGGTGCATCCGAATCTTATGATTCCAAGTATGAAAACACCGTAGAAGTGGAAATGGAGGAGTCCTATGATTACGAAAATCCGTCTTCCGGCTCCTCCGACCAGTTCGCCGATTCCAAAACGGTGAAGGAACGCATGCTGGTTTATGACATGACCTACACCCTGGAAACCAAAACCTTTGATGAAGCCAAAGCAAATCTGGAAGCCAAGGTTACCGAGCTTGGTGGGTATATTGAATCCTTCAATGCCTATAACGGAAGCCGCAGCAACATTGATTATACCTTCCGAATTCCCACCAAAGTGTTGGCCCAGTTTACCTCTCTTCTGGAAAGTCAGGGTAACGTCACCTACAAGCATGTTTCGGTTACCGACTACACCGACACCTATTACGATTACCAGACCGAAATCGGCCTTCTGGAAACCGAACTTACCTACATCGAAGGCTACCTGGAAGAAGCCACCGACAGCTATGAACGCACCCAACTGTTAGACCAGGTTCTTGCCATCAAACGGGAAATCTCCCGTTTGGAACGGGAATCCAAGGACATCACCGAGGTGGTCATGTATTCTACCGTGCATGCAACCCTGCGGGATGTGGAAAGCTATACCGACATTCAGGTGGAATACAAGGATACCTTGGGTGAGGCGTTTGTCCGCGGTTGGGAAGGCTTCTTTGAAATCATGCAGGAACTGCTCTACCTGGCTGTTCTTCTTTCGCCGCTCCTTGCCATCCTGTTGGTCATTATCATCATCGTCGTTACCTGTCTGCTTGTCAGCAAAAAGCGGGCTAAGAAGAAGGCCGCACTGAAGGCTTCTCAGATCCCGGTACAAAAGTCGGAGGAAAAATAACCCCCTCTCAGTCTGAATTGCAAAATCATGAAAATTCTTCTATTAAACGATTCTTTTCCGCCCCTGATCGATGGGGTAGCTAACGTTGTGTTGAACTATGCCTCCATTCTTACCGGAATGGGGGCAGAAGTCATGGTAGTAACCCCCAGCAATCCTGATGCAGTGGATGACTATCCTTTCGAAGTAGTCCGCTATAAAAGCATGGATACCACAAAGCTTGTTGGTTACCGCGCCGGCTTTCCCTTCGATGCCAATGCTTTAGAGCGCCTGGAGGCTTTTCAGCCGGATATTATTCACGTGCATTGTCCCATTATATCCCTCATGCTTGCCCGGGTACTTCGTCAGTTAACCGGTGCACCCATTGTTTTCACCTATCACACCAAGTTTGATATCGAGGTACACAAATATATCAACTCCCGTTTCCTCCAGGATGGCGCCATTCACTTGTTGGCAGATAACATTTCTTCCTGTGACGAAGTATGGGCTGTCAGCCGTGGAGCGGGGGAGAATCTTCATTCTCTTGGCTACAACGGTCCCTTCTATATTATGGAAAACGGGGTAGATCTTCCCAAAGCACGTGCCAAAGAGGATGCGGTATCTGAAATTAACCGGACCTATGAGATTCCGGAAGGAATTCCTGTCTTCCTGTTTGTAGGACGTATGCAATGGTATAAAGGGAATCGGATCACCCTGGATGCTCTGCGTGGTGTTGCCGATGCGGGACATGATTACCGTATGATCTTTGTGGGCGACGGAGCCGATCTTGCGGAAATGAAAACCTATACCGATGAGCTGTCCCTTTCAGATAAGGTCATATTCACCGGAGCCATCCGCGATCGGGAGGTGCTTCAGGCTTTTTACACCCGGGCAGATCTCTTCCTGTTCCCTTCGACCTTTGATACTAACGGGATCGTGGTACGGGAAGCCGCCGCCTGCGGCTTAGGAAGCCTTCTGGTGCGCGGAAGCTGCGCTGCCGAAGGAATTACCCATTTGGAAAACGGTGTCCTGGTGGAGGAAAATCCGACCAGTATGCGGGATGCCCTTCTTGACCTTATGAAAAAGCCCGGGGAGTTTTGCCGTATCGGCGAAAATGCAGGAAATCAGATCTATATTCCTTGGTCGAAAAGTGTAGCCCTTGCCTACGAACGCTATTGGGTTATTTGCCAGTACGCTGATCGAGGAGAATGCCAGACTCCAGAAAATTTCAGCGAAAACTTTTTTGAAATGTTTGCCGATTTCTACACCTCCATGGCAAAACTTCGAGAACTGCATCGCGACATAATCACCCTTCGTCAAGAATTTCGGGATAGAATCGAAGAACATCTGGAAGACCATCCTCTTCGTCGGTTGAAAGACGACCTGCAGGACAGAATAGATGGACACCTGGAAGAAAATCCTCTCATCCAGAAAATTCGAGACCACATTCACAAGGATCGGCGCGAATAGGATATCCTTATAATTTTATACAATTGCAGTTGACTTTTCGCCTGTGATTTAGTATACTGTGGACATACAAAAGGGGAAGCCCCCATCAGGGGAGTCCCGAATATAAACGGAGGAACTACTATGTCTAAAATCAAGGTAGCCATGATCGGCTGCGGCGGCCGTAATGGCGTCCACTTCCAGAAGCTCACCACCTTTGATGACGTGGAATTCGTCGGTTTCTGCGACGTTGTCATTGAAAAGGCCCAAGGTTTTGCCGAAAAATGCGGCCAGGGCAAGGTTTTTGACTGCTACAAAGCCCTGCTTGCCGAAACCGATCCCGATGTGGTTTACATCGCTGTCCCGCCCCATCAGCACGGCGAAATCGAATTTGCCGTCATTGAAAAGGGTTGCCACTTCCTGGTGGAAAAGCCCATGGCTCTTGACTACGACGTAGCCGAAAAGATCTGCGCCGCTGCCAAGGAAAAGGGTCTCAAGACCTGTGTCGGTTTCCAGGATCGTTACCAGAACCTGACCATCGAAATGAAAAACTACGTCCAGGGCAAGAAGGTTGGTCTGGTGGAAGCTGCCTGGATGGGCGGTATCCCCGGTGTCAGATGGTGGAGAACCCAGGCTACCTGTGGTGGCCAGATCGTGGAACAGAACATCCACCTCTTCGACCAGCTCCGTTACATCTTCGGTGAACCCGATACCGTGTTCTGCGCCGCCGGCAAGGGTATTGTTGATCCCGAAAGCGAAGAATACAACGTACCCGGTTACGACGTGGACGACTTCTCGAGCGCCATCGTCACCTTCAAGAGCGGCGTTATCGCCAACGTCTTCACCTCCTGCTACCACAAGGCCGGTTCGGTCACCCAGAGCGGTATGAAGGTCTACTGCAAGAACGCCACCCTGGATTATAGACTCCGTAACTCCCTGGATATCACCGACGAAGAGGGCGTACACGAAACCCTCTACCGCGGTGAAGAACAGACCGGTATCATGGACCGTGTCTTCATCGACGCCATCAAGACCGGCGACACCTCCAAGGTCCTTTCGGATTATGAAGACGCCCTCAAGTCCCTCAAGCTCACCCTTGCCTGCAACGAATCCATTCTCACCGGCAAGGCCATCAAGCTCTAAGCTCTCATACATCCCGACAGCCCCGGAAAATTCCGGGGCTGTTTTTTTCTTAAATGCAACCAGAAGGCGAGCTATTACGACTTAATTATATTATTAGTCGTAAAAAGTCACATTTTGGTTGCATCTTTTTTACCAAATTTCAAAATTATTTTTCCGGTATAACCCACGGCCCGTCCCAATATAATGAGGCATACCCGAAAGGAGGGAAGCCTATGTACGAAATCTTACCCGACTTCATCCTGCAGGCCATGGAGAAAGAGGGAATCGGGGAGAAACACCCGGCCGAGGAATTGCGTCTTAGGGTCGGGCGAGAACCCCTGGTGAAATATGCAGGGAAGATCATCCCTCTTCCCGGGATTCATCCCACAGCTCAGTTTTTGCGGGAACTTGCACTGAAGGCTGCCCAGCATTCCCTTTATGCCTATGAAAAACCTCTACGAAACGGTTGGCTCCCACTTTCCGGCGGCGGGAGGCTCGGCATTGCCGCTACCCTGGCAGATGGGGGAATCCGGGATATCGCTTCCCTTTGTTTTCGTTTCCCCGGCAACCATGCCTGTCTAACCCTGGAA
>SVKS01000086.1 GCA_015068345.1 Oscillospiraceae bacterium | reverse complement strand
TATTGGCTGTGACCGCCGGTCGTAAGAAGTTGTCCCCGAAAGCCGTATAGCCATCGGTTTCCACCACAAAGGAGAAGGCACCGGCATAGTGTTCTTCTTCCCGTGCCTCTTCTGCAGAGTAGACCCGACTGATACCGTAAATACCTTCTTCACACATATGCTCCAACAGGTTGCGGGTCTTTTCGTAGATAAGAGAATCATCCTTATCCCGTAAATATATGCAGGCAGACATACCGCCGGATTGACACCAGGCGTCCCAATCATTATGATCCCGAATCAAACCGGCATCCCGCAGGAATACATTCAGATTGATAACTCGTTTGATATCCATCTGCCCGTGATCGGAAGTCAGTACGAAGCTGGTATCCTCTGCAATACCCGCCTCTTCTGCCGCCTGCATCAATTCACCAATCCAACGGTCGGTATCTTCTATGCTGGCAGCAACGTGCTTACCAAATAAACCGCTATGGTGACGGACACCGTCGATATTGGCAGGGTGCAACATCATCAAATCTGGCTGATACTTGCGAATGATGTCGGCGGCACAGGCCACAATAAAATTATCGCATTGAGGATGGACTCGCTCCACCATCATATGCCTGTTTTTCTCCACGATAGGAACAAGTTCTTCCTGCATCCCCATATCCAGAAAGGCCTCAGCAAGTGTTTGGGTGGGGTGTTGAGTCCAATATTCGTCGATGAGCCAGTCAATATTGGGGTGATTTCCTGTACACGGCCAGAATACTGCGGCCGTGGTAATTCCGGCCGCTTTAGCAGTATCAAAAATATCCGGCACCTTCACGTTATCATGTTCCCACAGCCAGGGAATCGGATTCTGCGTGTAAAGATATGGCGATTTCAGATTACCAGGAATGCCGTGGCGATCGGGGTAGCACCCGGTTGCCATGGTGGTATGGCAGGGATAGGTTATGGTGGGATAAATAGAGCACACGTGCTCAATAGCAGAACCACCTGCCAAATACTTTTTGAAATTTGGCAGGTTTTTTAGATATGCCATATCCTCTGCAACCAGGGCATCGGCAGACATAACAATAATCTTTCTTTTTGCCATGTTATTTTTCTCCTCTCGGTTGCTTCTGTTGCTTGCACCAGATCGCCATCACCAGCTTATGAGGCAATAGCTTGGTAAGAAGCACCTGTGCACGTACCGGGAAGCCGCAGATAGAAACATCTTTACCCCGCTTCATATCCCGCAGTGCCCGGGTAATGACCTGCTCGGAGGTGTAGTAACGATTGTAGTAGATGATGGTATCGTCTTTGACGGCATGATCGAAAAACTCTGTTTTAACCCAGCCGGGCGAAACTGCCATGGCACGGATCCCACGGGGTTTAAGTTCCACATTTAATGCACGGGTGTAGCTTAAAACAAACGCCTTGGTGGCAGCGTAGATGTTGATCCAGGGAACCGGCTGGAAGGAAGACAGAGAACCAAATTGATAGATTTCACCGCCACGTTCCATATAGGGAAGGCAGACATGGGTCACGCCAACAAGCCCGCGGGCATTCAAATCAATCATGGCATACTGATCGGCAAGGGCGGTGTTAGCCGCGTCCTTGAAAATGCCGAAACCGCTTGCATTGACCAAAATCTTCAAATTTGGTTTTCTTTCGGCAAGCAGAGCGGCAATTTCGTCAATGCTTTCGGTTTTGGAGAGATCTGCGGAAATCAGTTTGCATGGTGTCTTCAGGGAATCGGCAAGCTCTTTCAGTCGTTCACTGCGGCGGGAAACCAGCCAAAGCTCGTCGAGGCCCATAGTGTCGATGCGGCGTACAAATTCTTGCCCCATCCCGGAAGATGCACCGGTGATCAATGCGATGTTCATGGTCGACTCCTCCTTAGTGTTCGTGGAAAGTAATGTTGTTTTCTGCTGCATAATAAGCGGCTACCGAGCCGGATTTTCCGTAAATAGCAAGGGTATCAGACGTATCTTTAAATGCTGCACCGCCGATATGGGTGACGGTGGCGGGCACTTCGGCCCGGCTGAGGGAACGGCATCCGAAAAAGCTGTGGGAAGCAATGTCGTTGAACCCATCTGCCAGACGAATCGTAGTTAACTTATTGGAGTGAGCAAAAGCATATTCCCCAAGCTCGAACCCGCGGGGAAGCGTGACAGAAGAAAGGGTATCACTGTAAGCAAAGGCGTAATCTCCCGCTTGCAGTCGACAACCATCCCCTAATACAAGCTGTCCAACATTTTGAAAGCATCCGTTCCCTGCCTGGATTTGTGCCGAATTCCCCATGGTTAGGGATAACGTGACACTGTAACCGACGAAGCAACGATTGCCAGCCTGAACAGCGGAATTGCCGTTGAATGTCATCATTTTGAAATTTACTGCTGATTCGTCCGCTATTGTTAGCGATGTATCGGCTTCGGCCGTCAGCATGGCGGCACTGCCGAATGCATGCAAACTTTTTGCACCAAGATCAACCTTTGCTCCGGAATCCAGTGAAAGGGCGGCAATGCTACCAAGACAAGAGGAACCGCCAATAAGAGAGGCCCCCTTCCCAAGATTCAGCCGGCATCCGGCTTCGCTTTTTGTTAAACAGTAATCTCCCATGGTAAAGGATGCATTTTCCATCAGATCGATGGATTCAGCCTCTGCAAAACTGTAATTACCGATTTGGACAGAAGCGCCTTTTTCCAGAACAATCCCATCCGCATGACCGAAGGAATGATCGCCTGCAAGCAGGGTGGCTCCTTCAGAAAGGTAAAGATTACCGGCTTCTCCAAAGGAGTTACCGTCAACCGAGAGAGAAGCGTTTTTTCCAAGAGAAAGAGAACCGGTTTTGAGAAAGCTTTGGCTTCCGACAGATACCCGGCTATTATCCAAAAACATGATATAGAGTGGGTCCTGATTGCCGTTCATGACGGCATTTCCAAAGGAAACTTCACTCCCATCGACAACCTGAATTGCCAGCAATTTGGGACAGTCAACAAAGCAGGATTCACCCACGGTAATGTGTTCGCCCTGAAATACCAGCTCGGTCAATTCCGGCATCGATGCAATGCTTCGTTGATCAAAGGTCAAATTTGCACCCTCTTCGGTCCTCAGAGAACGAAGAGTGGGACTCATCAGATATCCGACACGGGTAACCGGAGTATTCTGCCAATGGGCAGGAATGGTCAATTCCAAGGCCGTGGCGCCTTCAGCGGTAAGCCCGGTAATCATCCATCCGTCCTGTATTCTCTCCATCGTAAACAATGGATGTTCGGCATTTACGATATCCTCTTCTGTAGCAATAGGGATGGTTTCGCTTTCATCTTCACCAATGGGAATTGTCATCTTATCTTGTTTGCACGAGGCAAAGGAAAGAACGACAGAAAGCAGAAAAAACAGCAGGCAATATCTGTATTTATTCAATTCCATAGAACCTTTTTGCATTATTGTGGGTGATTTGCAGGATCTCATCCACCGTCACTCCCTTGATTTCTGCCATACGGGTGGCGGTGTCAATAATCCTTCTTGAATCGTTTCGTTTACTGCGATTGGGTACCGGCGTCAGGTATGGGGCGTCGGTTTCGATCATCAGACGATCCAAGGGAACTTCTGCCAGGGCTTCCAGGGGCTTTCTGGCATTTTTGAAGGTAATCACACCGGTGAAGGAGATCAACCAGCCTCTGGGAATCAGGTATTTCACTCCTTCTGCACTGCCGGAATAGCAGTGGAACACACCGGTCACATCGGGATACTCTTCCAGTATCTCAATGGTATCGGCCCAGGCTTCCCGTTCATGAATGATAACTTTTTTTTCGAGTTCACGGGCAAGGGAAAGCTGCGCCCGGAATGCCGCCTTTTGAGCATCCTTAAACTCCAGGTCATAATGGTAATCCAAACCAATCTCACCAATGGCACAGACCTTGGGGTGGTAAGCCATTTCCCGCAGGGCTGCAAGATCATACTCGGTAAAGACTTCGGTATCATGGGGGTGTACCCCCACCGATGCATAAATATAGTCATATTTTTCAGCCAGGGCAATGGCATCCCGACTGCTTTCCACACTGCACCCCGGAATCATCACGTAAGAAATCCCATAGGAAGGCAGGGACGAAAGCAATTCGTCCCTGTCTCTATCAAACTGTGTTGAATCGTAGTGTGCGTGGGAGTCAAAAATCGGCCCCATCATCTGAACCGGGACCCGGGAACGACATCCCCATCAATGACAAGCAACTTGACGATTTCTTCCTCGCCTTCCTTGCGTGCCACGTCAGCCGAAATGATCATACCTTCGCTGAGCTGACCACGGAGTTTGGCAGGCTTCAGGTTGGCAACCACCATGACAGTCTTGCCAATCAGATCTTCCGGCTTGTAGTATTTGGCAATGCCGGAAAGAACCTGCTTCTGAGTATAGCCGAGATCCAGGGTGAAGCGAAGGAGTTTATCCGACTTGGCGACCTTTTCGCATTCCAGAACCTTAGCGGCACGCAGGTCCACCTTCATGAAGTCCTCGATGGTGATTTCGGGCTCCACGTCGGCATAAACCACCGGCTTAACCTTCTTGGCTTCGTAGAAGGCGTTGACTTCGGCAAGCTTGGCTTCCTTATCAATGCGAGCAAAGAGAGGTTCGCTCTTGCCTACGGTGTAGATGGCATCTTCGTTGAAGACAGCGATGCTTTCCCAATCGGTGTTGGTAGTACCCAGCATGGCAAACACGCGGTCACAGGTTTCGGGGAATACCGGCTTGAGCATGACGGCTGCAGTGCGAACCGATTCGCAAAGGTTGTAAAGAACAGCCTTCAGGCGCTCTTTCTTGGTTTCGTCCTTGGCCAGCGCCCAGGGGGCGGTTTCGTCGATGTACTTGTTGCTTCTCTTGAGAAGAGTAAATACAGCATCAATGGCATCGGCTACGTGGTAGCTATCCATCAGTTCGGCATATTTGGCAACCGCTTCGTTCCGAACGGCAAAAAGATCGTCGTCTTCAGCGGTCGTTTCACCACGGTTGTCCAGGGTTCCGCCAAAATACTTGTTAATCATGGCAACAGAACGGCTAACCAGGTTCCCCAGGATGTTGGCAAGATCATTGTTGATCTTGTCGATGAGAAGATCGTAGGTGATAGAGCTGTCGTTGTAGAAGGACATTTCGGAAAGCAGGTAATAACGAATGGCATCCCGGCCAAAGAAATCCACCAGTTCATCGGCGTAGATCACGTTGCCCTTGGATTTACTCATCTTGTCGGAACCAAAGAGCAGCCAGGGATGACCAAGAACCTGCTTGGGCAGGGGTACGTCCAGCGCCATCAGAATGGCGGGCCAGTAAATGGTGTGGAAGCGAACAATGTCCTTACCGATCACGTGAAGATCAGCAGGCCAATACTTCTTAAAGTTATCGCCATGTTCCCCCAACGGATCGTAACCAAGTGCGGTGATGTAGTTGCTCAGGGCATCAATCCAAACGTAAACCACGTGCTTGGGATCAAAGGGAACCTTGACACCCCAGGTAAAAGTGGAACGGGTGACACAGAGGTCCTGAAGCCCCGGCTTCAGGAAGTTATTGATCATTTCGTTCTTGCGGGATTCCGGAACGATGAAGTCGGGATGGGTTTCAAAATATTCAATCAGCTTGGGACCGTATTCCGAAAGCTTAAAGAAGTAGGCGGCTTCCTTTTCACGGGTAAGGGGAGCACCGCAATCGGGGCAAACCTGTACGCCATCCTTCTCTACGATCTGGGAATCGGTGAAAAAGGATTCACAGGGGGTACAATACCAACCTTCGTAGTCCTTCTTGTAGATGGATCCGTTTTCGTAGAGCTTGTTGAAGATTTTGCTGACCCGTTCTTCGTGATCTTCATCGGTAGTACGGATGAAGTAGTCGTACTCCACCCCCATCATGTCCCAAATTTCACGGATTTTACCGGAAATCATGTCGGAATGTTCCTTGGGGGTCATGCCGGCTTCGGCAGCAACCTGTTCCACCTTGAGACCGTGTTCGTCGGTACCGGTGCACATATAAACGTCAAAGCCACGCATCTTCTTGTAGCGGGCAATGGCATCGGTCAATACCGCTTCATAGGTATTACCGATGTGGGGAATACGGCTTGCATAGGGAATCGCAGTCGTTATATAGAACTTTTCTTTTTCCATGGATCAATTACCTCACATTATCTCAAAATCCAGACGGCAAGTTCTCCCTCGCCGCGGTTATTCCATGCATAATAGGGAATGGCTTTGAATTCCTGCTCTTCCTTGCGGACAGGATTGTATTCCCGGTAGAGGGCACCGCTGAAATCATCGTCCCGTCGGGAACCCCGGAAGGTAATGGTAGTTACACCCGAAAGCAGATCGGGCTCGTACTTCACCTTGAATCCGGGCTTTGCCGAAAGGCGGATGTCCCCCAGGCTTTGCCCATTGTCCGCTTCTTCCAGACAGTAGACCATGGGGCCTCGCATTAGGGCAACCTTGCCGCAATCGGCGTAGACCCTGGGGTCGGCTTCCATGATCCGCACGTCCATACGGAAGTTGAGTTCCACCTTGTCGCCGGTTTTCCATTCGCCATCAAAATAAGCGTAACCCTTTTCAATCCTGTCGGGGGATTTGCCACCGCAGGTAACGGTAGCATTTTTGCACCAGCCAGGAATGCGGAATGCCAGGGTAGCTTTCACCGGATCCTTGGCTGTAACGCGGATCGTAACCCTGCCGTCCTCGGGATAACGGGTAGTTTGGGTCAGGGTAAGCTTTTTGCCGCCAAGTTTGATGTCAGCCCGGTTTGCGCCGTAAAGGTGGGTATAAATCGTGCATTCCCCGTCTGTGCTATAATAATAGTCGCCCAGGGATGCAATGAGACGCAATATATTTGGCGGGCAGCAGGAACAACTGAACAACCGCACCCGGCTCGCGGGACGGCCGTTGGCCCCCACCCGATGGAAAAATTCCAGGTCGGTGGGTTTTTGTTCCAGGGGATTTTCATAGAAGAAGGAATTGCCGTCCAAAGAGATGCCGGCCAGAGCACCGTTATACATCTGGAGTTCCATATTGTCTGCAAAACGGCTGTCGGGATCCATATTCAGGATGCGCTTAGCCAAGAACATAAAGCCGATGGATGCACAGGTTTCGGTGTAGGCTTCAAAATTCGGCAGGAAGTAGGCGGGACCAAAAGCTTCGCCATGCTTCATGTTACCCATACCGCCGGTAATATACATTTTGTTTCTTACCGCTTCGTCAAAGGTGCGTTCGCAGGCTTCAAGAAGTTCCGTATCGCCATATTCCTTGGCAATATCCGCCGCACCGGAGAAGAGGTAGGTATACCGGACCACATGGCCCTCGGCACTTTGCTGTTCCCGGACAGGATTCTGGTCCTGGGCGTAGGTGGGATGATTTTTGAAGAAATCAAACATCATCTCCTCCCGGGTACCACGCACGTCGATAAAATGCTTGGACAGGGCAAGATAACGTTCTTCTCCAGTAACCTTGTATAGCTTTACAAGGGCAAGCTCGATCTCCTCGTGGCCCGGGGTGTGGAACTTGGCTCCCTCGGTTTGGACAAAGATTTCCTCAATGTAATCGGCATAGCGGCACATGAGATCCAGAAATTTACGTTTACCGGTAACTTCGTAGTAGGCGACTGCCGCTTCCATTAAGTGGCCCGCGCAGTAAAGCTCGTGGTTAACCCGATTGGTCCAGCGGTTAGCCGGTTCGATGGTCTGGTAGTAGGAATTGAAGTATCCTTCGGATGACATACCGTCTTCAATCAGGTTGACAATGGCATCCACCTTATCCTCCAATTCGGGATTCTTTGCGTATTGAAGGATGTAAGCGGCACCTTCCATCCATTTGGCAATGTCGGAATCATAGAAAATGTGGGGGCGATTCTCCTCCCCTTCCCGCCAGGTATGGGTCATGGCGGAAATACGGCCGCTGGCGGCAAATTGCTCATACACTGCATTCACAGTATTCAGAGCAACCGTTTCCTGCCACTTTTTCCAGAAACCGCCGGTAAGCTTTACGTTCTTGTAACTTACGCTTTCAAGCTTTTTCATGCGATTCTCCCTTCTTTTGCAGAAAGAATGGTAATATTGCATCCGGTGGATCTCCCCCTTTCTCAAAAGGGACAGACTTCCAGTGAATTTACCTATATAGAATAACACAAGTTTGATTCTTTTGTCAATTGCAATATGCCCCGATGTGTGTTATAATTTGTAAAACCAATCTGGAAAGGAATAATCCTATGAATCCTCTGGAAAGCAATCTTTCGAATCTTTATATGATCCGGGATGCTGTATCCCGCTCCATCTCCCCCGAAAACTTCACCGGAGAAAAAGGCAAGGGCGGCATGGCTACCGAAGGCACCGGTGCCCGGGCAGCCCGGGACCTGGGCCAAAAATGGAAGGTATCCCCCTCGGTCAATATTCCTGCCGGAGAGACCTTCGTCGCAGCCGACGTGAAGGAGGGCGAAGGCTCCATTCGCCATATTTGGGCTACTTTAGGCGGTTGCATACTTGCCAATCGTCTCCTTGTTTTGCGTATCTATTGGGACGGAGAAGATTTTCCCTCCATCGAATGCCCCATCGGCGATTTCTTCGCCAGTGCATACCGGGATTTTGCCCAGATTTCTTCCATCCCGGTCTGTGTGAATCCTGGGAGCGGTTTGAACTGCTACTGGACCATGCCCTTTAAGAAGGGCTTTAAGGTCACCCTGGAAAATCTGGCGGATGAAGACGTCATCATTTATTACCAGATTGACTACACCCTGTGCAAGCTCCCCGAAGAGGTTGGCTATTTCCACGCCCAGTGGAACCGTACCAATCCTCTGCCCTACATGCAGGATTATACCATTCTGGAAAAAATCCAGGGTCGTGGCCAATACGTTGGTACCTATATGCTGTGGGGTTCCAACAGTAGCGGCTGGTGGGGTGAAGGTGAGATCAAGTTCTTCATGGATGGTGACGACGAATTTCCCACCATTTGCGGCACAGGTACCGAAGACTACTTCTGCGGCAGTTATGATTTTAACGTGAACGGAGATTACCGGCCCTTCTCCTCCCCTTACACCGGTATGCCCTTTGTGGCACCTCAGTTTGGCGAAAAATATTCCCAGAAGCGCTTCTCCCTCTACCGCTGGCATATCACCGACCCCATCTACTTCCAGGAGGACCTGAAGGTTACCATTCAAGCCATCGGTTGGCGTCGGGATGGCCGCTATCTGCCTCTCCAGGATGACCTGGCTTCGGTTGCCTATTACTATCTGGATAAGCCCACTCCCCTTGCCATTCCTCTGCCGGATGCCAACGGACTGGAAATGTGCTGATGGGTACGAGTATGATTAGAGCTGCCGTATTTGACCTGGATCATACCCTGTTTGATCGATATGCTACCCTGCGAGCCCTTATAGAACATGCTTCTTTGGAGGAGCTTCCTTTCCGCCCGGATCTTTCCCGGAAGGAAATGGCGGATGCCCTTTGTGATTGCGATAAAGCCAACGTACATCTTGGTTGGAACGTGATCCGGCAAGCATTGGCCGACCGAAATGTATTGCGGGATAACATCTGTGAGGAAGGTTTCTTTCAAACATACATCGCTCCCCTCTTTCACCGGGAAGCCATCCCCTTTTCCTTTACCTATTCCATGCTGGATGAACTTCACGAAATGGGGATTTTCGTCGGTTTGATTACCAATGGACAGCATGAGCTTCAAAGCCGCAAGATTGAGCTTTTGGGTTTGGAGCCATATCTGGATATGATTGTCATCAGCGGAGACACCGGTTATCACAAACCCGATCGGAGGGTATTTGATTATTTTATGTCCCGCGTTCCCTTTGATCCCCATGAAATGCTCTACATCGGCGATAACCCCATCAATGATGTGGATGGTTCCCGCAAAGCTGGTATGATTCCCGTATGGGTCAGAACCACCGGGCACTGGCCTACTCCTGAAATTCTTCAACCGGAATACCAAGTCGATACCGTGGAAGAGATTCCAGCACTCATTCGAACCCTGAATCAGAACAAATAGCAAAGGAGTTTTATATGTCTCAATTCTTTGAAGCCCTGATGGTCATTTGCTTCGGAATCTCCTGGCCCATGAACATCATCAAGTCCCTCAAAACCCGCACCGCCAAAGGAAAGAGCCTTTTGTTTCTTCTCTTTATTCTGGTTGGCTATGTGTTTGGCATTTCCGCCAAGCTAATTTCCGGCAATATTACTTACGTCTTCTTCTTCTACGTGCTCAACTTTGTCATGGTCGGAACCGACGTAATCCTTTATTTCCGAAACAAGAAACTGGACGAAAAGGCCGGTAAATAAAGAAAAGGCAGGGAAACCTGCCTTTATTTTTTGTATTCAGTTTTCATGGGAGTCTTCACCGTGCTCTTCGGTCTCATCCCCGTCCATCCATTCCCGGACACCGATACGGCGTTCGGTGCGCTCCTTCTCGATCATATCGGAAAGCATGTTTTTCACATCCCGGGAATTCTTAATATGTTTCAGGTCAATTTCCGGACTGGTTTGATCTCCTGTGCAGCAATGGATGGTGCCAAGGCCGAAAAGCCGTTCCCACAGACTGCGTTTCAAGGTAATATCTAAAATGCGGTAAAGGCGGATTTCGTCCTCGCACCGATTCAAAAATCCGGTGTCGACAATAAGCTTATCCTGGGTAAGGGCGTAACGAGTAAAGGTCCAGGGAAGCCCAAAAATGATACGCTTGCGATCCTGCCAAATATACTCCATAGTGTTCACCTCGTTTTCAATTTACTCTATTATATCACGATTCCCTGTTGGATACAAGAAAGCCGGAGGACTTTTTGAGGTCCTCCGGCAAAATAAATTACACGGTGTAGTTATCGAAATAACCCTGAATCCAAACGATAGGCGTTCCCTTGTCGCCGCTGCCGCTGGTCAGGTCGGACAGAGAACCGATCAGGTCGGTCAGACGTCTGGGGGTGGTTCCCTGGGATACCATGTTGCCCACCAGGTCGGATTCCTTGTTCTTGATGTATTCCGAAATAGCGGCCTTCAGCTCGTCACCCTTCAAATCGGCAAACTGGTTATCAGCCAGGTATTTGAGCTTCACTTCGTTGGGCTGACCCATCAAACCCTTGGTAAATGCCGGGGAAACAACCGGGTCGGCCAGTTCCCAGATCTTGCCTACAGGATCCTTAAAGGCACCGTCGCCGTAAATCATGACCTCGATGTTCTTGCCGGTGGCTTCCTTCATCTGGGCGGCGATCTTTTCCACCACTTCCTCGCACTTGTCGGGGAAGAGCTTTACGGATTCTTCGGTGGCCTTGTTGCTACCCAAAAGACCGTATTGACGGTTGCAACCGCTGCCGTTTACCGGAGCGTTCAGAATATCGTCCAGGCCCAAAACCAGCTCGGCACCGGCCTTCTTCAGGAGCTTCTTACTTCTCTGGCGGGAGTGAATGTCACAAGCAAGAACGTTCTTGCTGTAATTCAGGATGGCACGGGGATCGTTGGCAAGAATGACTTCCACTTCACAATCCTGGGAAGCGATGAGTTCCTTGTAATACTCGATGTAGTCCACACCGGTGAAAGGGTGTTTGACAACGCCGAAGAGTTCACGGAAGCGGGCTTCGGTGATGACGTCACGGTAAATATCGATACCGGCTTCGTCCAGGGAATCCAGATCGATCAGGTGGTTACCCACTTCGTCGCTGGGATAGCTGAGCATGAGGGTGATCTTTTTGGCCCCTCTGGCAATGCCTTTCAGGCAAATAGCAAAACGGTTACGGCTGAGAATGGGGAAAATCAGACCAAATTCGCCGGTGGGGAACTTGTTGCGGATATCTTCGGCAATTTGGTCCACGGTGGCGTAATTGCCCTGGGCCCGTGCTACCACCGCTTCGGTGATGGCAATCACGTCCTTGTCGTGGAAGGGCAGGTTTTCGCTTTTGGCGGCGGCCAAAACGCTTTCGCTGACGATGGTGGCAATGTCGTCGCCACTGCGGATGATAGGAGCTCTGACACCACGGGATACGGTACCAATCAGTCGTTCCATGTTCATAACCTCTTTCGTGAAAAATAACATTTGACAAACCGGTCAGGTTATATTATCATACCTGTTGGGAGAAAGCATAAGCTTACCCAAAACGGTTTTTCCTTTTTTCAGTTGTATTATAGCCGTTTCCCTTCCATTAGTCAAGTTATATTTTGTTATGCGTTGTATAAGAGGAGATTATGGATATCAAGCTTGACCGCTACCGCATCTTTTGTTCGGTGGTGCAATACGGTTCCTTTTCGGCGGCGGCTGAAGCCCTGTATTTGACGCAAAGCGCCGTCAGTCAGAACATTCGCACTCTGGAGGAATCTCTTTCCACTACCCTGT
>SVKS01000085.1 GCA_015068345.1 Oscillospiraceae bacterium | reverse complement strand
AACGCCAACCTGGCCATGGAATACGCCACCAAGCGCTACCGTTCCAACCTGATCAACTGGGGTATGCTGCCCTTCACCCTGGTAAATCCCGATGACTTCGATTTCCTTTCCACCGGTGCATTGGTTTACGTACCTGGCGTCCGGGAAGGGATCGTCGCCGGCAAGAGCGATTTCTGTGCCATTGCCTGGAACGGGGAAGTCAAGCGTACCATCACCCTGAGCGTGGGTCGTCTTACCGATGATGAACGCCAGATCCTGCTGGACGGCTGTTTGATCAACTACTATGCCGCCGGGCGCAACTGAACCATTTTTCGAAAGGAGCAACGACCATGGATTGCCTTTTCTGCAGCATTATCGCCGGGGACATTCCCTCCACCAAGGTGTACGAGGACGAGCTCTGTCTCGCCTTCCGGGACATCAATCCCCAGGCACCCACTCATATTCTGATGATTCCCAAGACCCATCTGGCCTCTGCCGATGAGATCACCCCGGAAAACAGCGCCATTGTGGCCCATATTTTCGAAGTGATCCCCCTCATCGCCCGCAAAGAGGGTCTCACCTCCTACCGTCTGGTGTCCAACATTGGTCCCGATGCCGCCCAGACGGTCCGCCATCTGCACTTCCACCTTCTGGGCGGCAAGCAGATGGGCGAAACCCTGGCCTGATTACAAACTCACGGAGGGCGCAAAGAGATGCAAAACCAGGTAAAAAGACCGCTTCTTGTCTTTCTCCTGGGGGCTCTTTGCGCCCTTTCCCTTTCTCTTTTCCTGCCGGGAGCCCTTTTGCTCCCCGGTTTCCTGCTGTTCCTCCTGGTGGGGGCGGTGGCCTCCTCCTTTTACCGACGGGGTTTTGTTCCTGCGCTGTCCTGTCTTTTGGCCCTGGGACTGGCCTTCGGCTTTCTGTGGCACTTTTCCTATCACACCTGCCGGGTCGCCCCGGCGGAGGCTTTGGATGGGCAGACTGTCACCCTGACGGTAACAGCCGAAACCATGGAAGAATACGGTTTTGTGGCCAAGGCTGAGAAGGGAGAACACACCTTTCCGGTATACGTCAAGCTCTATACCGACGGCAGTGTCCGTCCCGGGGACAGACTTTCCATAACCGCCCGCTTTGCGAAACCCACCTATCGGGCAGGATTTGATGCCGCCCGAAACTACGCCGCCCGGGGAATCCACATTTTGGCCACCCCTGTGGAAATCACCACCCTTTCTCACTCCAATACCCTTCACACCCTGCTCCATCGGGTACGGGAAGCATTGAATGCCAAAATCCATTTGCTTTTCCCCTCCTATTCCGGGGAAATGGGGGCCCTTTTGATCGGGATGGACGACGACCTACCCGACTCCACCCGGGAGAATCTGGTAGCCACCGGTCTTTCCCATGCTTTTGTGGTTTCCGGCATGCACCTTTCTTTTGTGGCTGCCTTCCTCCTGCTCTTTTCCCGCATGAGTCCCAAATTATCCCTGCTTCTCATGCCGGTGACCCTGGCCTTTGCGGCTATCACCGGATTCGGCCATTCGGTCATCCGCTCCTTCTGGATGCTCTTCTATCGGACGGTGGGTGGTTTTCTGGACCGGGAACCCGATCCCTCCCTATCCTTCTTCCTTTCCCTCTTCCTGATTCTTTTGGAAAACCCCTATGCCCTTTTCAGCATGGGCCTTGTTTATTCCTACCTGGCGGTGGCGGGAATTCTCTATCTCGGCCCACGGCTCCGGACCGTCCTGCATTTCCCTCTTCTTCTGGTTTCCGCAGAATCTCCCCTTCGCCGGGGCATGAAAGCTCTTCTTTCGGCTTTTTCCACCTCCCTTTCGGCGGGAATTGCCACCCTGCCCGCCTCTGCCGCCTTTACCGGGTGTATTTCCCTTCTCTTTCCCATCACCAATCTGCTTCTCCTGTGGCTTGTGACCCTGATCTTTTATCTGGGTCTTCCCGCCCTCCTTCTTTCCTTCCTGTGGCTTCCTCCCGCAAGCCTTTTGGCCGATGGGGCAAGCCGCCTGCTTTCCCTGCTTCTGGAAGCGGTGGAAGTCATGGCAACCGTCCCGCATGCCCTGTTGGGAACCGAAACGGTCTACCCGGTAATCGCCATTTTTCTTTGTCTCCTTCTCCTCTTTTTCCACGCCGTATCCCGTAAACCCTTCCTCCGGCCCCTTCCCCTTGGTCTTTGCGGTCTCTTTTTGCTTTCCGGCATAGCCCTGGGGCAATACGAAAAGACTGCCAGCGACTACGTCATCACCTGCCCCAGTACCAAAGAGCCCTGTTTGCTGGTGACCGTCGGAGCTTCCCATGCTCTGCTTGGTTATGACGAAGGGGTCATCGACCTGCTCCGGGAGCAAAACATTGCCTGCCCCGATCTTATCATTCTTCCCGATCCGGCGGATGCCGACCTTTTGCCGGAAGAATTTTGGGAAACCCAGCTCATCACCGGCCGCCGGGTGGATATTACCATGGGTCCCCTGACCCTGCGTGTAGATCCCCAGGGCAATACCGATATTGATACTCCGGAGGGAATCATTTCGGTTCTTTTCCGCCGGGGTGCCGTCGATCCCGCTTCCCGGCTGAACCTTCTTTCCCGAAAAGCCTTCCAGGACGAAAAGACCCAGTTCCTGCTGGAAGACAGCCAAACGCCCCTTCTCTTACTCGGGCAACCGCCACGGGTGCCCAAATGGGACAAAATCCCCGACTACCTTCCCTACTCCGACGGAAGGGTCGTTTTCACCAATCACACCCTTCCCCTTCAAGAAAGGTAACCAAATGGCAGAAAAAAACAACTTCAAGGCTTTTGAAGCCGCCCTGAAACAAGACAATACCAACCTTTATATATTTTCCGACAAGGAACCCTACTTCCGGGAAAAGGCGGAGGAAATGCTCCGCCGCCAGATTCTGGGAGAGGATGACATGAACGACATCCTGCTGGACGGGGATTCCCTAACTCCCGAAGCCCTTTCGGAGGCGGTGGATGCACCCCCCATCTTTGCCCCCCGGAAGCTCATCCGGGTACACCGTTTCGCCCCCTCGTCGGTTTCCGCCGAGGACGGAGAGTTGTACCTTTCGGTGCTTTCTGACATTCCCGACTACGCTGTGGTGCTCCTGATGCTTGCCGAGCCCGCCAAAAAGGGACGGGGCGGGGATAGCAATGCCCTTGCCAAGGGGCTTTCCAAGCTTTCCACCCCCTTCGAATTTGAAACTCCCACCCCCGGGGAGCTTGCCAAATTGATCCAGCGCATGTGCCGGGCGGCCGAAAAGGGAATTTCCCCCTCCGACGCCGACTATTTCATCTCGCTCTGCGCCGGAAGCGATACCCAGACGGTACTTTCGGAGGCCAAAAAGCTCCTTTCGGTATCCCGAGACGAGATTCGTCGGGAGGACATTGATTCCCTGATTTCCCTGTCCCCCGATGCCGCCTCCTACCTGATCACCGGGGCCATTTTCGATGGTGATTCCGCCAAGGCCATCACCCTCTACCGGAACCAGATCAAAAAGGGCGTCAGCGAATACGTGCTTTCCAGCGTGATCTTTTCCGATTTGAAGCGCTACTACGCCGTCAAATTGGGTATGGGCGCCGGAATTTCGGAAGCAGAGCTTCTGAAATTCCTTTCCATCAGCGACAAGCGGCTTTTCGTACTGAAAAAGATCGTAGCCCGGGTGGACGTGCCCCGGCTTCGCCGTTCGGTGACCCTGGCGGCAGATAACGAATACGCCCTTCGTTCCAGCAGCGGGGACGGGGTCTTGGAAACCGAGCTTCTCATTATGAAGCTTTGTGTCCTGCTTGGTCGGAGGATGTGACCCCATGAAGTATTATATCGAAGAGGTCATCGTGGTGGAGGGAAAGTACGACCTGAACAAGCTCCGCCAGATTTTTGAGAGCCCTGTTCTTACTACCGGCGGCTTTGGCATATATAAAAAGAAAGACCTGATGGCCCACCTGGATGCCCTTTCCCGCAGGTGCGGGATTCTGATTCTCACCGACGGGGACGCCGCCGGCACTCAAATTCGTAACGCCATCAAAGGCAGGGTCGGGGGGAGAGTGCTCCACGCCTACATCCCCGACGTTTTTGGCAAGGAAAAGCGAAAGTCTGCCCCTTCCGCCGAAGGCAAGCTTGGGGTGGAAGGCATGGATGCGGAGGTCATTTTGGAAGCGGTGCGCCATGCGGGCGCCACCTTTCGCGGGGAGGATGCGCCGCCCCCCCTGCCCCAAATCAGCCGTATCGACCTTTACGAGGACGGCTTTCTGGGCGGGGACGGAAGCGCCGCCCTGCGGGCGGAATTTCTGCGTTTGGCCCGTCTTCCCGCCCACCTGAACGTGACAAGCCTCCTGGAAGCCATCAATGGTTTTCTGGGCCGGGAGGAGTATGAAGCCCTGCGGGACACGGCAAAAAAAAATCTTGAAATTTTCTAAACAATTGTTTGATTTTTTTGCAGAAGTGTGCTATACTAATCATGAACATTAGTTTTGGATTTTATCAAGGCCATTGTCCCCCTGCGGGACATCGGAAAGGATGACATAGTATGAAAGAACTGACTCCCAGACAGCGGGAAGTATTGGAATTCATTTCCAATACGGTTGCCGAACGCTCCTACCCCCCCTCGGTACGGGAAATTTGTGCCGGAGTGGGCATCCGTTCCACTGCCACGGTACACGCTTACCTGAAGGACCTGGCCGAAATGGGCTATTTGACCAAGGATGACCGCAAGACCCGCGCCCTTTCGGTGAATAACGAAGGCTTTAAGCGGGTCCCCCTGCTTGGCAAGGTCACCGCCGGCCAGCCCATCACCGCCGTGGAAAACATCGAAGGTTACGTGCCCTTCGAAGCCCCCACCTCCGGGGACAACTACTTCGCCCTGAACGTGCAGGGGGATTCCATGATCAACGCCGGTATCTATAACGGCGACGTCATCATCGTCCATTGCCAGGAAGACGCCCAAAACGGGGACATCGTGGTGGCTCTTTTGGATGATGAAGCCACCGTCAAGCGCCTGAAGCTGGAGGACGGCGGCAAAACCATCACCCTCATGCCCGAAAACCCCAACTACGCCCCCATCCCCGCCAACAATTGCACCATTTTGGGGAAGGTCTGCGCCCTGATTCGGAAATATTGAAAAAGCTACGGCAGCCACCATGTGTCTTCCGTTTTTTCTCTCCTTTTTTGATGAAAAGGATCTTTTCTTCTGCTTATGTCTTTTCGAAAACTCGTATATCCGCTCATTCTGATATATGCTTTTTCTCTCCTGTTTTTTGGTTGCTCACCGACACCGGAGAATGACAGTTTGACCGAATCATTCCCGAAAAATCCCTCAACTGCCCCTGGTGCGGACAACCTTTTTCCGTGGCAGACTTACACTTATGCCTCCTACGTCAAAGCCCCTGTTTCCACCACCGAGAATTTTTCTATCCTCACCGGAACTCTCCTTGCCCACAGAGACTCCTATTCCTACACCCCTATCAGCAAGATTTTCCGTTCCGAGAAGGACCAGTTCATTTATTATCTTCTGCCGGAAGGCTCTGACGGACAAACCGGTATCGTCATGGGCAGACTCTCCCAGGGAGAATTGGTTCATGCCATTTGGGAGGTGCGGGATCCGGATCAGCCGGGCAAGGTTTTTTATGGTCTTTGCCAGGAATATGAATCCTTTCATTTCCCCGAAACCGTTGAAGCGTTTCAACAACAGGCACCCCAAGACGATTTCCACACCGGCAGATTTGTTCCAAGCGGATTCGCCTTTCATCTTGAGGAAGTATCTTCCTCATTTACAGAATCGGCCGTTTTGGATCCTGTTTTCCCAGAGTGGCGCGATTACACCTATGACCGATATATCAAAAGTGCCGGTTGGTTAGCGGAAGAATTCGCAACCCATTTTGGTTTTGGCTTATCCCCCATCCTTCCGGAGGATGGCAATCCCCTGACTTCTGTTCCTCCAGAAGCATCCATCATGTACGCCACCGTCGATCAGGCGATCTATGCCCTTTGCTACGAAACCGGTTACTCTCAAAAAGCTCCTTCCGGGCAGTATGAAGGAATCGTCAACGGAGCACTTCGGGCAGGGGATGCCGTCCACGTGCTTGCTCGCATCACAAGTAACGAAGATCCCGACCTATCCTTGTATTCCGTTTGCACCTACCTTGCTCCCCCCTATTTCCCCGAAACCATAGAAGCCACCTTGGATGCCGGTTGGGTCGTTTCCGAAGATGCTGACACTGCGCCTTATCTGGTCTTCCCCTCCTACGTTCGCTTCCTTGAAGTATCATAATCCGTGAAAAACGGGATCCTCCTTCCGGCGGATCCCGTTCCCTTTTCGTTTCACTTTTTTCCTTCGATTCGTTCCCTGTAGTGCCCAAGCTTGCGGCGGAGCATGGCAAGGCGCTCTTCGGCTTCCCGGAGCTGGGCGGTGGCACGCTCCTCCTGCTCCAAAAGGATCTGGTAGCGGTCTTCCAGTGTGCCATCCCCCGCAAGATTCAGGGTCATGAAGCGCTTGATATCCCCAATGGGCATACCGCACCCCCGCAGGCACACCACCAGGTGAAGATAACCAAGACTTTCCTCCGAAAAAAGGCGTTTGTTATTTTCGTCCCGGGCCACCCCGGGGATGAGCCCCTGGTCGGTGTAGTAGCGCAGGGTGTGTTCCGAAATGCCGGCTTTTTCGGCGGCTTGTTTAACGGTGAGCATTTTTTCGCTTCCTCCCAAAAAAGGTCTTGACTTAGAGTTACTCTAAGGTGGTATCATAAGTATAACATAATCCGAAAGAAGGTGCAAGTGTGCCTTCTTTTTATCACTTGATTTGGAAAGAGAGGACGAAGAAATGAAAGAGTATCTCGGAAAAGACATTCCCAAGCTGGGGTTCGGGCTGATGCGCCTGCCCATGATCGGGGAAGAAGTGGACATTGCCCAGACCTGCGAAATGGTGGATAGCTTCTTGACCGCCGGCTTCACCTATTTTGATACCGCCTACGGCTACCTGGGCGGCAAATCCGAAAAGGCCGTGAAGACCTGCCTGGTGGAACGCCACCCCAGAGAAAGCTTCCAGCTTGCCACCAAGCTGCCCGCATGGGCCGGCGCCAAGACCGCCGAGGAAGCCAAGGCCATGTTCTACACCTCCCTGGAGCGTACCGGTGCCGGGTATTTCGATTTTTACCTGCTCCACAACCTGGGGGACGACCGTACCAAGGTTTTTGAGGAGTACGACCTGTGGTCCTTTGTGGCCGAGCTGAAAGAAAAGGGTCTTGTCAAGCACATCGGTTTCTCCATGCACGCTTCCGCCGAAGCCCTGGATGAGGTTCTGACCAAGCACCCCGAAGCCGAATTCGTACAGCTGCAGATCAACTACGCCGACTGGGAAAGCGAATCCATCCAGTCCAGAGCCTGCCTGGAAGTAGCCCACAAGCACGAAAAGCCGGTTATCATCATGGAACCGGTAAAGGGCGGCTCGCTTGCCAATCTGCCCGAACCGGTTGCCAAGGTCTTCAAGGCCGCCGACCCGGATGCTTCCCTTTCCAGTTGGGCTCTCAAGTTCGCCGCCAGCCAGCCGGGCATCATCACCGTGCTCAGCGGTATGTCCAACACCGAGCAGATGGCCGACAACCTTGCCACCATGAAGGACTTCGTTCCCCTGGACGAAGCCGGCATGAAGGTCATTGCCGACGCCACCGCCGCCCTGAACGCCATTCCCAGCATCCCCTGCACCGCCTGCCAGTATTGCGTAAAGGGCTGCCCCATGGAAATCAACATTCCCGGCGTGTTCAAGGCCCTGAACAACTACCTGATCTACAACAATCTGGCCGGTGCCAAGGGCAACTTCGGTTTCGCCACCCGCAAGGGCGGCAAGCCCGCCGACTGCATTTCCTGCGGTCAGTGCGAAGCGGTATGTCCCCAGCACATCAGCATTATTGAAGAACTCAAGCGTGCCGACGAGCTTCTTGCTTAACCACACATTTCAAAAGAACCGCTTTCGTACGAAAGCGGTTCTTTTTTCTTGACAAATGACAGAGAATGGCATACAATGCGGATAACAAGCGAAAGCGAGGTAGGATCATGAAAACAGATCGGTTTGACGTTGTCATTATCGGTGCCGGGGCCGCCGGTGTCACCGCCGCCATCAGCGCCGGACGGGCGGGGGCTTCCACCCTGCTTGTGGAGCGTTACGGTACCGTGGGCGGGGGTATCACCACCACCTATGTGCGCCCCTTTCTTGGGGGTGTTGCCAACCAGAACCTGGGCCACGAGCTGGTGCAGGATATCACAGCCCTCACCGACCGGATGTCCACCTTCGAAAGTGCCAAGTGCGTCCTGATCCAAAAGCTCTCGGATGCCGGGGTCCGGGTGTGGCTCCAAACCACCCTGGTGGATGCCGAGGTCTCCGACGGCCACATTTCTGCCATCACCCTGATGGCCCCGGGCGGCAAGCGCCGGGTGGAGGGTAAAATCTTCATCGACGCCAGCGGCGACGGCAACCTTTCGGTCATGGCGGGAGCCGAATATGATATCGGTCGGGAAGGGGACCGGCTGATCCAGCCCACCAGTATTATGTTTACCATTGAGGGCATTGCTCCCTGGCAGGATCTGATTTGCGAGCACGAGGAGGACCATCAGATGATGGCCCCCGGTGAGGATTTCCTGGAGCTGTGCCATCGTGCCTGCGCCAGCGGAGAGCTTCCCAGCAACATCAACATCATTCGCCTTTACAAAACCGAACAGCCCGGGGAACGCATGGTCAATGCCACCCAGTGCAACTACCTGGATCCCCTGGACCCCAACCAGGTTTTTGAAGCCGAGGTTCTTTTGCGGGGGCAGGTTAAGCTGATCGTAGATTTCCTCCGCCGCCACGTACCGGGGTATGAAAACATCCGGGTCAACGGCTCCTCCGCCACCCTGGGCATCCGGGAAAGCCGCCGCATCACGGGGGACTACGTTCTTTGCGAAGCCGATCTTTTTGCCGGACGCAAATTCCCCGATGCCATCGTCCACAACGCCGGCTTCTGCATTGATATCCACAATCCCGACGGTCCCGGCCAGGCCGAACACGAGGAAGGCCGTCCCCCGGTGGAACACCCCTACGATATTCCCTACGCCGCCCTCCGGCCCCGGGGATTTGACAACCTGCTCACCGCCGGCCGATGCATTTCCGGCACCCACATGGCCATGGCCTCCTATCGGGTCATGAATATCTGCATGGCCATGGGTGACGCCGCGGGCTACGCCGCCGCCATCGCCGCCAAGCGCACCCTGACCACCCGGCAGGTCCCGGTGGCCGAGGTGCAAGAATACGTGCATATCACACCAGAGGTGTAACGCTTGCTGGAAAGCTCCCTCATCCATCTCTCTTTTATTACTTCCAATTAAGAAATGGGCTACCTCTTTATACGAGGATAGCCCATTTTCATCTTTTTGAACTGTTTTCCATCCGTTGGGAAGCGGCCGAGGTGGCGTGAACGGATTAGGTGCGCTTTTAGGGGGCGGGTCCACCGTCCTTCCCCCCCGAAAAGATCAACGGCACTCGCCTTTCTCACTGGAAGAGATGGCCATAGGCCAGACGGAGAGGGTCTGTTCCTGGGAGGTATTCCCCGGAGAAAACGGGTACTTCCATTCAGGTTTTGACCACCTACAAAACAAAAGCTCCGGGCTGTGGAAAATATGGTCACAGCCCGGAACTTTTTTGCTTCGCTATTGCAGGAGATATATGAAATCATCCCTGCTCCGCAAGGTAGAGGGAAATACGGTTTTGTACGTAATCAGCGGCTTGTTTGGCTGTGATATCTCCGGCGAAGTAGCGAAGGGACTCTTCCATCATCACATCAAACACCGCATTACGGAAATACCAAAGGTGGTCGGCCGAACGGATGATTTTCCAGGTATCCTTATACCGTCTTCTTTCCATAACCAGTCTTTCTTCAAATTCTTCGCCTTCCAACGATAGGTTTCGACTTAGCACTCGTTCACACTCGGCTTGATTGATGGGCATCTCCCTATAACCCGCCTCGTACAGTTCTTCGTTGGACATACCCGAATCATCCGGAGGAATCTCACCAATTACATCCTCAAGGAAATGATACGTCAAGAATTCTCGTGCCGCTTCCTGGCTTTCTTCCCTGTCTACCACACAGAAATAATCGTAGGAATCAATATCATACCCATCGTGTGTAGCAGACGGAAACGGATATGCCACCGATGCTCCTTCTCCATCATACACTTTGGCACTCCCATAATCAGCGAAATCATTTTCAAACATCAGATTATTCAAAAAGAAAGAAGCAATATCCGAAGAGGTAAAATCCAGTTCATCTTCCGATGGGGCCCCATGGTTACAAAATTCCAACAAAGCTTCAAAGGACCCGTCATCAAAATGAGCCTTGTTGGTTTCCCAATCAATCCATTCATCGATGTTTGTTCCGTAATGTGTCATGTGAACACTTTTTGTTAGGCTCTTCATCGTCCCGGGAGTCTTTTCCAGGGTGAAATCATAGAATTGCTCCGGTGTCTCAAAAATCTGTCCTTCCTCCAGAATGTCACGATTGATGCGTCTTCCAACCACCGAAAAATGCCGTGGAAGGAAATAACAGGTTCCGTCCACGCGGGTAGCATCCACAACATTTTCGATCAGTACACCCTCTTCAAAAAATTCCGGCACAATTTTTTCCAGAGAGGCCAGGATTCCTTGCTTGATGTAGTTTTTCAGAAGGAAGTGATCGGAGGATACAATCAAGTCCACCTCTCCCGAAAGGAGCGCCAAGTTCATTTTTGCCACACTGGGATACTCTTTTACCGTAAACTGTATTTTTTCTGATTGCCCGTTGAACTTAGCAACCGCTGTAGAAATGTATCCAATATAGTTGTGGTAATTCACAAGGCCGAGGGTATATACGTTGCGTTCGGCAGGCACGGCACTCTCCGACTCTGTAAGAACAATCAAGCCTCCGTTGGCCACCACCAAAAGGCGCCCGTTTGAAAGCGCCCGCACCCCGCGCACTTCGGAATCTCGGTCCACCCCGCAGTAGATCAGATCGGCAATTCTCTTGCCGGTTTTCCCATCGGTACGCCAAAGCTCGCTCCCGCACATATAATAACCATATTGTCCGTCGCTGAAAGCACCGCCTGTTGGGGTTCCTTCCAGTTGGACCCTTTCCCCTGACAAATCGGTGGTTTTGGAATTCAGGGGAATCAGATAGGTTGCTTCCTGTTCGGTTGCGAAATAATCGTACTCCCCAAGGTTCATTTCATATTCCCGAATCAGTGCATAGGGAGTCCCTGCAACCTCCATCAATCCACACAATTCAACTTCTACACCCGGTTTTTGTACCGTCTTTTTGACAAAGTGGTCTCCAATATAAAGGCTCCAGACATTCTCGGCAAAATAATTGATACCACATATCCCGGCATAGATGGTACCATCTTTTTCCATAAGATTTACCCTTGCATTGTAGCGTGTGGCAGGACTGTCGGTCAATTGATCTTCCGGAACAATGACATGCTCTGTGGGTTGACCATCCAGATAAAAGCGGTACTGCACTCCGCTATAGGCTCCATCTTCTGCGTAAGGTTCTCCGCAAAAAACCAAGTCATCAACGCGCCCCACCTCGTGGAAAGCCGTCGTACTTTCCCTCTTTGATACGTCTTCTACAAATGCCATATCGTAATAGCGGTATTCGGTTTTATAGGGAATTCCCTTGTCGATTCCGTAGGTGGCATTGATTTCGTTGGATTCCACACCGACGGTAGCCCGGAGTTCCCCATCAACCTCGATGATATCCATGAGTTTTTCGTTTTTCCCAAGGCCAAGGTCAACGGTTTCGCCGAGGTAGGTGTCGGCGGTTTCGCTCTTCTCCTTGCCACCAGAGCAGGATGCAAGGAGGGACAATGTCATTAGTAAGACCAGGGCAAAGGCGGTGATGCGCTTGCAGGTGTGTTTCATGTCGGGTTCCTCCTTGTAAAAATCGTTGATTTGTAACTTTATTATATACATATAGAGGGATATTTGTCAATATCGTTCGTTCATCTTCATAAATTCTTAAGAATTTGGTCCTGCCGTAGGGGCCGTACTAAGCGGAATGACGTAGGAATGTAGCGCTTGTCGGCCCGCACGCAGGAACCTACAGACAGTACGAAGGTTTCTCTGGGGCTGAACGACTCTGAATCGGAATTTCACAAACCAAACGTCTCTGCAACCGGGCCGACATGCGGTCCACTTCGTTCCCCTTCGTGCGGCCCCTACGATAGCCCTCTCAGTCACCATCCCCCTTGCCTGGCAGATTGTCAAGGAAGTGCAACACAACCATGCAAAATTTCAGCTGGAGTGTTCCAGTCAAGACACTTTCTGGGGCGGTTGTTAATAA
>SVKS01000084.1 GCA_015068345.1 Oscillospiraceae bacterium | reverse complement strand
CACCGTCATCGGCATTTCGGCGGTGTAGGCGCCGATCTCATTGGCGTATTCCAGGGCCGCCACCACGTAGGCGGCTCCGCCGGATGCCGAAATGCCGATGACGGTGTCCCGTCCGGTGACCCCGGCGGCGACCAGATCGGCACGACCACGTTCGGCACTGTCCTCCTGGGCTTCCGCCGCGGCGGTCAGGCAGGGGATGCCCCCTGCGATGATACCGGTGAATAATTCCCGGGGTACCCCGAAGGTTGGGGGACACTCGGCGGCGTCCATAACCCCAAGCCGACCGGAGGTGCCGGCACCCACGTAGAAGATGCGGCCGCCGGAATGGATGGAGGCTTCCATCGCCAGGCAAACCTCGCCGATCTGGGGCAGGGCGGCATCCACCGCATCCAGCGCCCGGCGGTTTTCGTCGTTGATGAGGGCCAGCGCATCGGAAAGGGGCATGGTGTCAATGTGGGTGGAGCGGGGATTTCGTTCTTCGGTATGGTTCATGGGTTACTCCTTGGGGGTCTCCCGCTTGCGGAAGAAATAGTAATCCAGCTTTTCCTGCACGTTCTGGGGAATGGTGCGGGAAACCGGCAGGATCTCGGCGTTGGCCATGCGGTCGGCAAGGGCAGAAATGGTTTCAATATCCCGCAGCATGGAGTCCTCCGAAAGGACGGCGTGGCTGTCGTTTCGGGTGTGGATCTCGCTTCCACCGGGGTAGGTGCGGTGGGCAATGGAGAAGGCGGGAACTCCGTTCAGGGCGAATACCGCCGAATCGGAGGAATGGACCCGCTGGTCCGCCTTGCCGGGAACCCCTAATTCCCGAAGGAAATAGCGAACGTAATGGGTGGCGGCTTCCTCGGCGGTACAGATGACGTGAAGATAGCCCATGATGGTGCCGATCATATCGAGATTGATGTTCAGGACGATCTTGGAAAGCTCCGCCTGATGGGCGGCCACGTAAGCCTTGGTGCCAAGAAGACCCCGTTCCTCGCTGCCGCACCACATAAAGCGTAAGCCCCGGCGGTGGGGATGCTTGGTGAAATATTCCGCAATGCCCAGAATACCGATGGCGCCGGTCATGTTGTCGTAAACACCCACCGACAGGGGAGTGGAGTCGTAGTGGGCGGAAAGGACGATCCATTCGTCGATCTCACCGGGAAGCTCGGCAATTACGTTTTGAGAGGTACCCACGTAGGGATTTTCCGCAATGGTGATATGGGCGGTTTTGAAACCGCGTTTTACCAGTTCCACCCCATCCCGGTAATGCACGTGCACCATGGGGAGCTTTTTGGTGTCCTCCGAATAGTAGGGGCGAAGCTCCTTGTCGTCAATGTCATTGTGGGGGTCGAACATGGTACCCGACAGGGTGATGATGCCCAGAACGCCCGCATCCACTAAGTCGTGGTAGAGCCAGTAGCCCACTGGCTGTTCGGTGATAACGATCTTGCCCCGGCATTTGGCCAGCTCCCACTTGTCGGTGGTGGGCAGGTAGTGGAGGGGAGCCTCCACGTCGTGATCCCCGCAGAGCCGATAACCCCGGCAGGTGACGGTTTCCCCGTCCACCGTCAGGGTGGCGGTGTGGACGGTGGACATGGCAACCTCAAATTCCTCAAAATGGGGCTCCAGGCCTATTTTACGGCACTCCTCTGCAATGCGTTCTGCGGCCTGCTTTTCAGCGGGGCTTCCGCTGGTGCGGACGTAGGTGGTATCTTCAAAAAGCTTGAAAATCTGTTCCTTGGTCATGGTAGTTCTCCCTTAAAAATTCAGTTCAAACAGGTTGCCCTTGGCATCGCTGTAAAGAAGCCGATCTCCGAAAAAGTCAATGCATTCCGGTTCGATGCCATAGCCAAGTTCGGCAAAGGACGCGTGATGGATCTGGGTTTTGGTCTTAGGGTCGATGACCCGGATGGCGGCGGGGGCGGTTTCGCCAAAATCAAAGCCCTCCACCGAATAGATCAACCCTTTTTCCATGCAAGCCCCCTGGAGATAATTGCTGTAGGGAATATCGAAGGATTCCTCCACCGCTTCCTTTCCCAGGGTTACGGTTTTGACACCAAGCTTGGGGTCGGGTTCTCCCTCGGTTACGGCAGGCAGGGGCAGGGTGAAGAAACGGGTGGTTTGATCGCCATCTCGCATGGTGAAGGCAAGGAGCTTGCGGGCATCCCGGTGGATAACCAGGTTGCCGTAGGGACGGACGTCCTGGCCGCTTTCGCTGGCCCACAGGGAATCGGCGGCAAAGCCTACCCGGATGATTTGCACCAGGGTGGAGGTGAAACCATCTCCCATCCTCTGGATGCGGTAAACGCAAAGGGTGCCCCGCATTTGGTCATCCGCCTTGGCGTAGTTGTTGTAGATGTTGTTGTAAACCAGGGGGAATTCGTCCCCGTCGGCATAGTAATCGGGGCCGAAAACCACCGCATTGGCGTGGGGCACGATTTCCTCCGCCCGGTCCAGGGTGAATCGGCTCACCACCGGCAGAGTGGCTTCCGGGTCGGCGGTCAGACCATTCAGGTCCTGGACCACGCAGGACCCATCCGCATCAAACCGGAAAAAGAGGTTTTTCCAGATTGCCCCATCCTGGCCAAAGTGGCTGTTGGCTATTTTTTTGATTTCCATAGCTTCCTCCCGTCAGGAAAGGCGAAGGGTCTCGCCCGATTCGATGGTGATGGGCTTGCCGTCAATTTCCAACCAAATTTTCCGCAGGGTGGGGTTATAGAGAATGGTGTTGTCGGCGCTCCATACCAGGGAGTGGTAGGCGGTGACGTAATCGTAGATTTCCATGTTGGTGGCGTACCAAATATCCTGGTGGCCCGCCAGCCTTTCACAGATCTGGTCCAGAAGGTCCCAGTTGCCCGCCCGCTCGAATTCAAAGCTGTGGCCCCACAGGTAGAAGAGACGGGGGTAACGCTGGGAACAGTAGGTGGTGGGAGCGAAAGAAATTTCAGTGAATTTGTCGATCCATTGAAGGGTCAGGGGATTGGCGTGACGCGCCGTGGGCATCCATGCGTGCCAGTCGGTGGGCAGGAGGAAGCTGTCGTTGTCTCCGGCCAGAGTGCGGGCGTAGACGATGCCCAGGTCGGTGAGATAGCTCTTGATATTTTCGTAGCTGGCGCCGTTGAGGAATTTCGTAATGCCCGAATCGGGGTACGCCATGCCCCGGATGATGCGGTCGTAATCCTTTTCCAGCTTCAACCGGCAATCCAGCACGTCCCGAATCCCGTCAATGGGTCGCTGGAATCCGGGAGCCCGGTGGCGGGCTCCGTGTACCGCCACCTCATGACCCCGGTTCAGAATGTATTCCTTCACTTGATCCTGGGTCAGGACACTTCCGCAGGTCAGGTTGAAGGTGCATTTCAACCCCACCGGGGTGATCACGTCGGAAAAACGCATGTCATCGTGGCAGCCATCGTCGTAGCTCAGGGTGACGGCTTTGTATTTTCCCTCCGGGTAACGAAGATAGACGTATTGCATGGTATTCTCTCCTTATTTGCGATATTTGGCCCTGGCAACGGCCAATTCTTCATCCATGTGGCGATTGCGAAGACGGCGCATGGCCTCGCAGGTGGCCTGCCAGGCAAAGTCGGGCTTTTCGGCCCGGTAGTCGTTGGATTCCCCGGAACGGTAGGACCAACCGATGATGGTACGGGCCCCGGCATCGTAGGCGGCCTCTGCCGCCAGGATGATCTCATCCTCCCGACCGTGGGGGGTACCGTAGCACTGGATCCACACGTTGTGGTCTTTATGATATTTTTCGCACAGGTCGATGTTCTTTTTGGTTCGGTCGTAGACGTATTGATATACCTCGTGCCCCGAACAGCTTCCCAACCAATAGGGATCGCAGCCGATGTTTTCCAGCGTGTCAATGGAGGCCAATCGGTCCAGATTGTCCAGGCTGATGCCGTGGGAGGGACTGAACATGACGCACACCGTGTTGATGATGCCGCATTCCCGGGCGTATGCAGTGGCCCGACGGAAGTAATTTTCAATGGACCAGGTGCGGAATTCCACCACCTCCGGGGTCAACTGGGTGGGCATGGGTTTGCCAAAACGTTCGGCAAACAGCTTTTGGCAGGTGGGGCAGCAGCAGGTGAAGTTGCTTGCGTCCCCTGCCAGGTGGGGCTCGTCCCAGAAAATGGTTTTGCCACCGGCTTCTCTGACGTGCTCGATCCATGTTTTGGTAAATTCGAAGAAAACCTCACTGTTGTAGCAGGGTTTGAAGGGGTGGGGGGTACCATCGGAGAAGATCATTCGCTCGGTGGGGTTGATGGAAACAAAGTATCCCTTGTCTCCGGGACCACCGTCAATGCCCCAGTTATCCACCCAGACTTCCAGCCCAAGGTCTTCGCTGAGACTGACAATGTCCCGCATGACGTTTTTGTGGCGCATCATGTCGTTGTGGGTGTACATGTGGACCACGGTATTCATGTTGCCGTTGATGATATTCAGCATATCCTCCCGCATGTGGTGCAGGATGCGGTTGCTGTGGTAAGCAACCCCGAGACGCAGTTTGGAAAGTTCAGCCATGATGTATGTCCTCCTTTGGTTCTTAAAAGAGAGATTTCCAGTAACGGCAGGTTTCAAGAATTCTTTGGTCGGATTCGGGGTAGGCACAGGGGAATTGGAACCCCGGGGCACTTTCGATGGTCAGAACGCCATCGAATCCGAAATCCCGGATGACCCTGGCAAGCATGGGAATGTCCAGGGAACCATCCTCCAGAAAGTAGTGCATATCCCGCTCCCCATCGTTATTGTGAACGTGGAGCTCGAAAATGGGGAATTCCTTGGATCGGAAGGCCGACATGAAGTGGTCGTAGCCGGGGGTGTCCGATTGGGGAGCTTCCTCGTCGCTGTGGCGGAACAGAGCAGCCCGGTCATTTTTGCCACGCAGACGGATGAACATGTGCCCCATGTCCAAAAGGTAGCCAAACCGGGGCTTGGATTTGAAGCATTCGATCTGTCCCCGCTCGGCGGGATTCAGGCCGAAGTCCTCAATGGCCACCTTGCACCCCGGCACCGCATCCAGTACGTACTGCAGATAGGGGGTGATGTTGTCCCGAATGGCATCTGCCACGTCAAAGGAGAGCACCGAAATCAGGCCGTATTCCCTCTGCCAGGCGGCATAGCCTTCGATGGAGGCCCGGAAAGCTGCCACGTCCGCTTCCCCGTGGCTTGCGGGAAGCTTGGAGTGCACCGTCAGGGTCAGCTCCTTTTCCCGGACGATGGCGGCAAGCAATCCTGCCAGGTCGGGGCGTTTGCAAAGATCATCCATGTGAGAACCCAAAAGGCTTACCGAGGTAAAGCCCCGGGAGGCGAAAAAGAGCACGTTTTCGATGGTACTGCGGTGGGGATAGTGCCAAATGGCAAGGCCGTCCTTCATGAGAAAATCCTCCTACGAAAAAGCAAGATTGAGTTGATTCGATTATAGCATTTTGCATGGGTAAAATCAAGGAAAAGTAAAATGCCCAAGTCTTCCCCGGAGAGGAAAGGCTTGGGTTTGAATCAATCTTCAAAGCAATCGTAGCTTTCGAGCATAAATTTGCCGATTTGGTAAAGAAGCTTTTCGGCCACCCGGCGAAGGGCCAGGTTGGGGTTGGCGATACGGCGGTGGGTTAGGTTGGGGTTTTCGGCTCTTCTGTGGGGCCATCCCCCGGCGGTGTTCAGCATCCGCTCGGATTCGAAGGTGAAGTAGCCGTCGTAACCAATTTTCAGGAGAGCCTGGATCACCGCATCCATGTCGCAGGTACCCATCAGGGGGGCAAAATGCTCGTCAAAGGTGCCGAAATTGTCCTGGATGTGCAGGGCGTTCAGATGACACCCCAGGTCACAGATGTCCTTGTATTGGTCGGCGCCCCGCATATTGGCGTGGCCGATGTCCCACACGGCCTGGAGCAGGGGGTGGTTGAATTCCTCGATGAAATCCGTCATTTCCCGACCGGTCATGAAATAGTAGCGCTTGCCCATGTTGCCCTCGGCGCTGTTTTCAATGAGCACATTCACGTTGAATTTCTCCATGGCGGGCACCAGGGAACGGTAAAATCTTTCGTTTGCCGCAAAAAAACCCTCCCGTCCGTCGGGGTAGGTGTAATCCTCGGTATAGCCGGAATGCACCACCAGATTTCGAATGCCCAGCATAGAGCAGGCTTCGATGGAGCGCAGGGTGGCAAGCATGCCCGCTTGGTGGTCAAAATGGGGATCCAGGGGATTGTAGCTTGGGGAATGGGCCTGGACGAAATCCAATCCCAGCTTGGCGGCGGTTTCCCCGGCGTCGGTTACTTCCTTTTTCCAGTTTTCGCCCAGAAAGGGGGAATTGGGATAAATCACGCTGTAAAAGCTGTAATCCAGGTGTTTGAAACCGGTGCCCTCGAAGGCCGCAACCGCTTCGGCGGGGCAGGAGGTGTAGCTCTCAAAATCTCCAATGGTGGTGGCAAGCTTCATGGTTCATTTCCTCTCTTTATTGGTCAAGTAGTTTTTGAATCACCGGCGCCAGGGCTTCACCCCAAAGACGACAGCCCTCCTCGTTGGGATGTCCGCCGTATTTGGCGATCTCCGGGTGATCGGAATCGGGGGAAAGGATGGGAACCGTGTCAAAAATGGCATCCACCCGGGGGGCAAGCTCGGTTTTGATGTAGTGATTCAGCCGAAGCCAAATCTCCTTGCGTTTGGGGTTGTAGTCAAAGGGCGGGATGGTTTGCAAAAGAACCTTCTTTCCCGCTTTTTTCAGGGTGGTTACGATGGTTTCCAGGTCGTACCTGGTTTTTTCGTAGTCCTCATAATGGTTAATATCGTTGACCCCAAAACACACCACGATCAGGTCGTTTTGGAGTGCCTTGAACATCCATGCGCCGCCCGATGCGGCGTCCTCCGCCCGACCGTAGCCCAGACCAATATTCCAGCAAGCCACCTCCTCCGGCAGATGCTCGGCAACCACGGCATTCCAGTGGGTGTAGCTGTTGAAAGCGGGACCGATGCCCTGGGTGATGGAGTCCCCGAAAAAGGCTACCCGGGTCTTCACAGGATAGTCACAGCCCACCATCCCGGGAACCGGGAGCTTGGGAGAGGAGAACCAGCCTTCTCCTTCCTTCCGGTAGCTTGCAATCTGGATTTCCTGGTGGAAGGGGATTGCATTGCCCCGGAATGCGATTTCCAGGCAGATATAGTCCCCGGCATCCGGGGATAAGGAAACCGGGTCGCTGGCAAAAAATTCCCCGGGGGCAACCTCTTTTTCAAGCTTTCCGCCAAAGGTTACCGGAATCAGCTCGATTTGACACTCAGGGTCGGCGCTGGCGCATACCCCCGCCCGAACCGATTCCACGATCCAACTGTCGCAGATCATGTTTTTGTGGAATTCCGCACCACTTGCAAAGGTACTGTCCAAAATGTTGCTCCACAGGAAGGAGTAATTGGATTGCCCACCCCTGCGGATTTTGTAAAATACCCGGCCGACCCCACCATTGGGGGCAGAAAAATGGCATTGGTTGCCGGTCCCGGCCAGGGTGTTGGAAGAATAGGTTTTGAAAAACTGCATGGAAATTCCCACCCTAAATAGATTTGTTTTCATTATACAGGAAAGGCCCCGCCAAATCAAGTGAAATGGCGGGGCCTTTCGGGATTTATTCTGCTTTCAGAATGCGCTGGGCAAACGCTTTTACGTCCTTGTCGTTCAAAAAAGGCAGAAAGGGAGCCAGGGCGGCAGAACCACCGGCTTCAAAGGCTTCGGTGGCAAGGGAGAAAAGGGTTTTGTCATCCAGAAAAGGGAGAAAGGCGGTGACAGGCTTTCCCTCCCTGCGGTTTTGGTTGAACCGTTCCAGGAGTGCTTCATCCGAAAGGAAGGGGTAGAACATGGTGACAGAGTGTCCCTGGGCCTCATATTTTTCCATCAATTCCACCAGGTCATCGTCATCCAAAAAGGGGAGCAGGGGAGCAATGGAGCTTTGGGAATCTGCGGAATTTGCCATTTCGACGATCTGGCGGGGCTTCAAAAGGGGAGCCGCTTCGGCCAAAATCTGCATTCCCTCCGAAAGACCCACGGTATGGCGGATGGCCTCAGCAGTTTCCCCCTCGGCAACCAGGTTCAACACAGGATTTGATTTCCCAAGAAGCTCGTCAATGGTGCAACCGAAAAGTTCGGCAATTTCGGGGAGCTTGGCGATGTCCGGCATGGAGTTTCCCCGCTCCCAGTTGGAAACCGCCTGGAAGCTGATGCCGAGCCGGTCGGCTAACTCGTACTGGGTCATGTTGTGCTCTTTTCGCAGGGCGGCAATTTTACGCCCTGTCTCGCGGGTGTCAAACATATCATTTCATCCTTTCCGTAAGGGGCTGCCTTACGCCAACTATGGTAACAAAATTGGCGGGGCAAAGGAAGCAAGCAGGAGTTGAAGGGGCATCAATTCCTGCTTGAGTGGCTTATTTCAGGTGAATGGTGACCTCTTCCGGATGGGTGACTTTAGGGGGCTGACCTTCGGTAAGCTGGCAGGTGACCTTGCCGTAGGGGGTCATGAGCTCCACTCTGGCATGGGAAAGTCCCAAAAGGGAGGGGGACAGGGTCAGCTCACCCATGCCGGGTTGGTTGATCTCCAACCCCAAAATCGCCTTTGGTACCGAATAGAGGGGCGTACCACCCCAGGCATGGCTGTGGTCAAATTTGTAGGTGGGTTCCGGAGCAACAAAGCCCTCTGCAAGTCCTTTCGTACAATCCAGAACCGGAGCCTTCCAACGCTCCGCCAGGGGCAGGGTATACTCTTCCCGCAGTCCCAACCGATGGATGGCGGAGAAGAGGAAATGGGCGAAGTAGGGCTGAAAATCTCCGGGGATCTTATTTGCCATAATCTTACGAACCAGCTCCCGGCTGGTTTCGTCGTCGGTGACACCCACCCAGGCGGCTAAAATGTTGGATTGTTTCAGATAATACCGCTTTTTGGTGTTTTGAGGCATCCATCCGCCAAGAAGATGCTCGGGTGTCGGGGTGTTCAATCCTTCGAAATACATTCCCTTTTCGCCGTCGTAAAGCAGGGTGTTGATGGCATTTCCCAGGGCTTTTTGCGTTTCCAGGCAATGTTTCGCCATGTCCGGGGAATCCAGTTCCGCATAGATCTTTGCGGCGGCTCCCAGGGCGTCGTAGTGGAAAAGATTCAGGCAGGTCTGACCCAGCGCTTTCGGGGGATGGTGCATGGAAGTTTCGTCAACGTAGATCCAGTCCACAAACATATAGTCGGGGGGTGTTTCGATGAGTCCGTTGTCACCCATATACCCTGCAAAGCGGGAAAGGAGCAGATCCAATGCCTCCCTGCAGTCAAAAAGCAGGGTCTTGTCCCCGGTGAGCATATAGACATCCCACAGCATCCGTACCCAAATCTGGCTGTAGGTGGTGTGGAACATACGTCCATCCCGGGCGGCAAGCATCCGGGCGGTGCGCAAAAGATCCAGCTTGGCAAGCCGCAGATCCCCAAAAGCGAAGGGGGTCATCAGGCTTTCGATATAATAGTCCCCGGTGCAGGCCAGGGGCTCGCAATGCCGGGTGGAATCGAGATGGTGGGTTTGGCGGCATATTTTCAGGGTATGGCGGCAGACCTGCATCACCAGATCCAGTTCCGGGTCGCTGGAAACAAAATCACACAGTGCGTCCACCGGGTAGTGGGTGGAAAGAATGCCCAGGGTGACACTGCTTTCGCTTTCGCTGTGGTTTTCCATGAGGGCCGTCAGATTCCCCACGCTGTGGAGGAAGAAGCCTGTGTAACGGTCATTCCCCGAAAGTATGCAATCCTCGATGATGGGTGCTTCGTCCAACTCCCGCACCTCCACCTTGAGGGGAATCGTGCCCAGGGAACGGCTTTCCATCTGTATGAAAGCCCCGTGGATTTGATCGAATTCCAACCGGACCTCCCGTTTCTCTCCGGGAGCCAGGGTAATGGTGGAACCTTCGGGATAAATGGCCTCTTCCACCCGGGGTGGGATATCTGCGGGAAAGGGATGCCATCGGTTGGAAACCGATTGGGCAGGGCCGAAGGTGTCGTTTGGCTGGCAGCCATCGTAAAGGCGGGGGGCCTGGTAGGCTGCATTTCGCCGGGCGTCCCAGCTTTCGTCGGTGTGGATCTCGCTTGTGGTGCCATCCGCAAAGGTCAGAATGGCGGAGAGCATGAAGCCCCCGTGACCCATGGAAAAGTCACAGATCTGTACCGGCCCCATCTGCACCCGGGCAAAGAAGGAAAGGGTATGGGTATCGGGATAAAGCTCGGTTTCGTAGGCGTAGAATTGGGGTTGGGGAACTTCGTTTCCAATGAAGTCGCCCCCGGCGGCGGGGGGACCGGAAAGGACAAAGTCCCCGTTCAAATAAAGACGGAACAGGGTATCCCCGGAAACCCGAAGCTTGGCGGCGGTGATGGTCTTTTCAAAACGGTATTCCTTTTGGAATTCGGCAACGGTATAGGGGAGGCTTTCAGATTCCTCAAAGCCGGTCAAGGCGGTGGTTTGGTATTGGGGGTAACGGCTTTCGGGAAGCCAAATCCAGTTTTCGGTGTGGGTCATATTACGCTCCTTTCGTGTGTGCGGCTTGGTCCCGCATGGCTTGCAGAGTCGCTTGAATGGCGAGAATATCGGCATCTCGGGCGGCGGTACCGTTTTGCACGCAAACCGCCGCGGCTACCCCGGCGGCCTGGCCGGTGATGTAACAGCAGGGAATCACACGAACCGAAGCCTGCATTCCACGGTCGGTGCCTATGGCCCGGCCAGCAACCAAAAGATTGTTGAGCTTTTGCGGGACCAGACAGCGGTAGGGAATGCTGTAGCTTTCTCCATCCCTGTGGCGGATGGATACCGCCTGGGAAAACCCGTCCATGCCCTGTTTATCGGCGGTCATGGGATGAATGTCGATGGGATAGGAGTAGCGGCCAATCTCATCCGGGAAGGGGTCGGCGGCAAAAAAGCTTTCGGTGGTCAGGGTGTATTCGCACACGATCCGGCGGGATTCTCGGATACCAATGAAGTTGGCACTGCGGATCATGGTTGCATTCTCGCATCCGGGAACGTATTTTTGGTAGTAGGTTTCGTATTCCTCTAAGACCTTTCGGCCTTGTATCATGGCCTGGGTCAAGCTTTGCACATCCCGGTCATCCACCCCGAAGCAATGACCCACGTTGCCGCCACCAACGCCGATTTCAGGATAATTGGCCTTGATGCCCGGCAGAACGCTGTCGTATTGGGTGAAAATGCCGTCGGCATAGGCCTGGTCAATAAAGGTACCGTCGTGGTGGGTGCGTTTTGCAAAATCCACCCCACCCCATAAGGTACAGATAGTGGCGCTCATGGTGTTGCCCGCCTGATCTCCGTAGTGACTGTCGGCCCCTGCCAAAACGGCAAAACCACCGGAACCGGAACAGTCGATGAAGAAACGACCCTCCAGGGCGAAAAGACCATCCGGCCCCGAAACGACGGCATGGGAAATGGTGCCTGCATCCGTTACGGCATCCACCACACGGGTATAAAACATGATCTCCACCCCGCAGGAGGTGACAAGATCGTCGTAGATACGCTTCAATTCCTCGTGATGAACGTTGTGCCACTCCCGCTTGTAGTGATGGGAATAGCCAAGCCGGTCAAAAATTTCCTGGCCGATGCCGGTGGAAAGGAAGTTTTTGCCGTCATCGAAATTCATCAGCTCAGCCACCATGGAAAGCATGCTGGCACCTCCCAGGGAACCAGATTGCTCCAAAAGAGCCACCCGTCTTCCTTGTCTGGCGGCGGCAACAGCGGCGCAGACCCCGGCGGGACCGCCGCCCACCACAATAACGTCATAGGTCCCCGAAACAGGGATGCTTTTTCGGTAAGTCAGTTCCATGTTATTCTCCAATCAGTGTGGTAAAGCTTTCTCCGGGGCCAAGATAGCGGCTGGATACGGCCCGGATTTCTTCCTGCCAGGGATTACAACGATCGTAAATACCCTGGGTGGGGAAGCCTGCCTTGGCGGCAGTTTCCAGGGCTACGTGGGAATCCTCGAATACCCAGATGTCCTCCCTTGGAAGGCCCAGGTGCTCCTCTGCCAAAAGGTAAATATCCGGTCTGTCCTTCCCGATGCCCAGTTCTGCACAGGTCAGAACTTCCTCAAAATAATGGGCGATTCCGGTGTGGCGGAGGGCGGCATTGATCATGTTCCGGGCGGAAGCGGAGGCAATCACCATGCGGGTACCCTTGCTTTTGCAATCCTCCAGAAACTCCCGGACGCCTTCCTTCAGGGTGACCCGGTTTTGATAGAAATCCAGGATGATGGCGTTGGTGGCCCGGAAAAGCTCCTCTCCGCTTTTTCCCAGGTGGTAGTTTTGGTGAATCAGCTCCATGGCGTCCCGCAGGATCAGGGTACGGACCG
>SVKS01000083.1 GCA_015068345.1 Oscillospiraceae bacterium | reverse complement strand
AAAATCGCTTGTAAAAATTTCGACCGTAGAAACGGCGAAACCCCCGATAAAATCGGGGGTTTCTTGGGCAATATCTTTTTCATTGCCCTTTGATGGTCGGAGTGACAGGATTTGAACCTGCGACATCCTGCTCCCAAAGCAGGCGCGCTTCCAACTGCGCTACACCCCGATATGCTATTTTGGAATGCCTTAATAGAATACCACAATTCCTTCAAAAAAGCAAGCGAAAATCCGCCGCAGAAAAGGTTTTCTGCGGCGGATCGGTACTTCGGTTTATTCTTCAATTTTGGCCTTGCGGGAGGTGATGGCCTTGACCTTGTCCATATCCAGCTTGGGCTTACGGCCGTAGGTATAGAGACCGTTTTTCTCCTGCTCCACGTCGTAGAGCTGGGTGTAGCACAGACCCATGATGTCGGGATTGTCCAGGAGCACGTCGGTATATTTCTTGTAACGTTCCAGGAGCTCCTCCTTGGACTTGGGAGCGTCACCATAGCCCCAACCGGCGTCCTCGCCTTCTTCGATCCAGCGGAATCCGCCGTATTCGCTGACAAAGACCGGCATACCCACGGTGAAGGGCTGTACGTCCCCTTCGTTGCGGCGGATCTGGTCATTGACGATACCTTCGGAGATTTTGGCGTAGTTGGTGCTGAAACGGGTAAAGTCGGGGTCGTAGTCATGCACGTCGTAAATCTCCATGCCGGCAATGTGATAGTTGCCGCTGGCGGCGATGCAGGGACGGGTGGGGTCGGCGGCCTTGGTGGCACGATAGAAGCTTTCCAGGGCACGATGCTGGCTTGTGAGCTCGTGATAACCCCAGGTTTCGTTCACCGGGCACCAACCGATCACTGCCGGGCTGTTGAAGTCCCGATCCAGCACTTCCAGCCATTCGCAAAGGAAGTTTTCCACCGCCACCGGGTCGGTGTAGGACATGCCCCAGTTGCCGTGCTCACCCCAAACCAGGTAACCCGCTTTGTCGCAATGATAGAGGAAACGCTTTTCAAATACCTTCTGGTGGAGACGGGCACCGTTGAAGCCGCAGGCCATGGAAAGCTCCACGTCACGCTTGAGGTCCTCGTCGGTTTTCGCGGTGTAGATCCCATCGGGGTAGAAGCCCTGGTCCAATACCATACGAAGGAACAGGCTCTTTCCGTTGAAGAGGAACTTGTTGCCCGAAAGCTCCACCGACCGCAGGCCGAAATAGCTCTTGACGCTATCGTCCCCGAAGGTAAGCTCCAGGTCGTAGAGGTTGCCAACGCCCACTTCCCACAAGTGGCGTTCCGCCAGGGAAATCTGCATGGCAAACTGACCGCCGGCGGTCTTGGCGGTGGCACCGCCCATGAGGCGGCCTTCAAAGCTGGCCTTGGCGGAAACGGTACCGTTACCCTCCACCTTGCCCAGAATGGTCAGGCGGTTATTCTCGATATCCGGGTAGTACTTTGCATCCTTGATGTAGGCTTTGGGAGTGAATTCCATCCATACCGTCTGCCAAATGCCGGTGGTACGGGTGTAGCTGCAGCCATGGGAGGCATAGAGATCGCTCTGCTTGCCGCTGGGCTGGGCGATAGAACGGGTATCATCCTTCACCGCCAGGAAGATGACGTTTTCACCTTCCACAGCATAGGCGGTAATGTCCGCCTTGAAGGAGGAATAACCGCCGATGTGAGTCATGACCTTTTTCCCGTTGACAAAAAGGGTGGCTTCAAAATCCACCGCACCAAAATGCAGGAAGACCCGGCCCGTCAGCTGTTTTGCCGACAGAGAGACCACCTTGCGGTAGACCACACCGGGGATGAAATCCTTGTAGCCAATACCCGATAATTCACTTTCGGGGCAGAAGGGCACCTGGATGGTTTTGGGCAGGGAGGGGGCAAGATACAGCTCCCGCTCCACAGCGGTAACACCGAAATCAAAATCAAATTCCCATTCGCCATTCAGGTTTTGCCATGCGGCGCGTTCCCACTGGGGATTGGGATGCTCGGTACGATAGATCATAAGTCACAACGCTTCCTTTCTCTTGATACCACAAGTATACCCTGCCCCACCGGGAAATGCAAGAATTTTTTTCATTTTCCCTTTGACATTTGGCCGTTTTTCTGTTACATTGTCACTATACATAATTCTGATCAAAGGAGACTATCTATGTTTACGCTCTACGGTGACGGCATTCACGACGATGCTCCGGCCATTCAGGAAATGATTGACAATGCCGGGTACGAATTATCCCTTCCCTCCCCCCAAAAGCACTATCTGATTGGAAAAAGCCTGGTGCTTCCCTCCCATTTTGCTCTGCGTCTCCCCCGCTACGCTGAGATCCGCCTGGCGGATGGAGCCAACTGCCCCATGGTTACAAACCTTCTGCACCCCGACTACGCCGAACGCCTTCCCGATTGGACTACTCCCCTGTGCCGCCATCTGTGGTACCATGTGAACGCCTACTCCCCGGATATTTACGAGGAAGGGATCGAGATCACCGGGGGAATCTGGAATTTCAACAATCTGAATCAGCTTCCCAATCCCGAGCAATCCCTGGATTTCACCCACAAGGGCTACACCGGGGACGGCATGTTCTTCTACTGCGTGCGGGGCCTCCGTCTGGCCCACATGACCTTCAAGGATCCGGTGCACTACGGCGCCACCTTCGACAGGGTGAGCGACTTCACCATTGAGGACATTGCCTTTGACTACAACTACGGCAACCCGGTGGCGGTGAATATGGACGGTGTCCACTTCAACGGAAACTGCCACGATGGGGTCATCCGTAACCTGAAGGGGGCCTGCTACGACGATCTGGTGGCCCTGAATGCCCACGAAGGATCCCGGGGTCCCATCACCAATGTGCTGATCGATGGGCTGTTTGCGGAGGATTGCCACAGCGCCGTCCGCCTTTTGACGGTAGACGAAATGGTTTCCAATATCACCATCCAAAACGTCTACGGCAGCTACTACCAGTATTGCATCGGTCTTTCCAAATACTATCCCGGGGAATCTGCCCTGGGCTACGACGCCATCACCATCGAAAACATCTACGCCCGCAAGGCTCCCAGATACGAAGTCTACCAGAAGGGGGATAGTTACGTTTATCCCCTGATCTGGGTACAGGACGACGTGGTGGTGCGAAACCTGACCATCCGCGGCGTCCATCGCCGTGAAACCGACACCCCGGTGGAAACGGTGTACGTAGGTCGAAACACCCCGGTGGAAAGCATGATCCTGGAGGACGTCACCACCACCAACACCACCGGCGAACCCATGCCCCTGTTGGTGAATCTGGGACGTATCGAATCTCTCCATGCCTCCGCCCTGTATCCCCACGGGGATCCCCTGGTGGTGGGAGATGGGGAGATCGTGGAGTGCAGGATGTAATTCTTGACAACCATTCCTCCGACGTGATATACTGAAGCAAATTTTCCGAAAGGAGTTACGGCAATGGAGTCCATTTTCTATAATTGCATGAATAGACAGCAGCAGCGCGACGAATTCTGCCAGATTTCGCCGGGCTTGCATTGCCGTACCCCAAATCCATGATTGTCCCCGCGGGACAACCAGAATTTCGTACCAAAGGGTGCAAGTCGAAGATTGCTTCGATTTGCACCCTTTTTTATTTTAGAAAGGAGTATACCATGAAAACCATCGATAACACTGTACTGGCTGGATACAATGCCGGCATCGAACGAAACCGTCTTCGGGAAGGCATCGGTATCATCGAATTTGAACGTACAAAAGAGCTTCTTTTGAAGTACCTGCCCCCTCCTCCTGCCGTACTCTACGACATAGGAGGCGGTTATGGAGAGTATGCCTGGTGGCTTACCTCCCTGGGATATGAGGTTCACCTGTTCGATCTTTCGGAAACCAACATTACCATGAGCCATGAGCTGGCAGAAGAGTACCCCGGTGTCACTCTCCATTCTGCCCAGGTCTGCGATGCCAGGTCTATCCCCCGCCCGAATGAAAGTGCCGATGCCATTCTTTTGATGGGTCCCCTCTATTCCATTACCGAATACGAGGAACGCATTCTGGCCATCCGGGAAAGCCACCGGCTCTTGAAACCAAACGGTCTCCTTTTTACAGGGGCTTTGACCCCGGCAAGTGTCCTGATCCCAAGAATTCTGTGTTACCACCTGCCGGAAAGCAAGAAATCCACCGAGCTGGATGATCCCGCCGTCATGGCCATGATTCACCGGGCCCTGCAGGACGGATGCTACGTCAATCCGGAACGCCGAATTGCCCGGGGATTGGGGAGTTCCCATCTGCACACTGCAAAAGCCCTGCGGGAAGAATTGGAAGAAGGCCCCTTTGAAACCCTATCGATTCATGGGGTTATGGGCGGCGCGTGGTTAGCCCCCAACCTTCCGGAGCTATTGGCAAGCAACGACGCCCGAAAGGTTCTCATGGAGACGGTGCGAATGTTGGATACCCAGGAGGAAATCATTGGCCTTTCCGGGCATATTCTTGCCGTATCCCGAAAGAGATAGACCCTTTCTTCAGCTTGACAAGGGATTGGGATTATGGTACTATCAACTTCCGGAATTCCATTTTCGAAAAGGACATTTACCATGAAACTTTCTCCTTCCGCCAAAAATGCCATACGCATCGGGATTCTCTGTTCAGTATCCTACTTTGCTGTCTATATTGCCCGCAACATTCTTGGTGCCGTTACTCCCCAAATGGTGGAGGATGGCTTTCGGGAAAGCTTTATCGGACAGGTATCCTCCCTGTATTTCATTTGCTATGCCTTGGGTCAGCTGGTCAATGGCGCAATCGGTGATAAGATCAAAGCCAAATGGATGATTTCCATGGGGCTTTGCGGCGCAGGCATCATAAATCTGCTCTTTTCCCTTTACGCCGCCACCCCTGCTGCTGCCATGGTAACCTATGCGTGCAATGGTATTTTCCTTTCCATGATTTATGGGCCCATGACCAAGGTGGTTTCGGAAAACACCGAACCTCTTCATGCCACCCGGTGCAGCCTTGGTTATACCTTTGCATCTTTCTTCGGTTCTCCCGCAGCAGGTCTTCTGGCCTCCTTTCTGCCCTGGCAGTGGGTATTTCACGTCAGCAGTATCGTTCTTTTCCTGATGTCGCTGGTAGCCGTCTGTACCTTCTCCCTTTTTGAGAAGCAGGGTATTGTCAAATATGGTCAATACAAGGCAAAAAAAGGACCCCGCGGCAACCTGAGCATGCTTTTCAAGCACCATATTGTCAAGTTTTCCCTGATCGCCATTCTGACCGGTGTTGTACGGACTTCGGTGGTGTTTTGGTTGCCGACCTACCTTGTTCAGTACCTTGATTTTTCCCCCAAGGCAGCCTCCGTTATTTTCACCGTTGCCTCTCTGGTGATTTCTGCCACATCCTTCATTGCCGTTTTTATTTATGAGAAGCTTGGACATAACATGGACGAAACCATTCTTCTCTTTTTCTCCACGGCTTCCATTTTCCTTTTCCTGACCTACTTTATCGCGCCCCCTGCCATCAACATTTCCTGTTTGGTTTTGGCTATCCTGTCCTCCAACGGGGTGACCTGCATGATGTGGAACCGATATTGTCCCAGTCTGCGGGATACCGGTATGGTATCTTCCGTCACCGGTTTTTTGGATTTTTTGAGCTACATGGCTGCTGCCGTGGCCAACCTGGTCTTCGCCGATGCCGTTACCGCCATTGGCTGGGGAAACCTGATTTTGGTGTGGCTGGGTTTGATGATCATCGGTGTGGTCGTTGCCCTGCCCCACACAGAGAAAAAGGCTTGATTTACACTCCCGGCCGATATATAATATACACAAATTCAGGAAATGAGGGTTTCCCATATGCCCGATGATTTTGAAACAAAATCCCGGATTCCAACCGAAAAAGAGAGGCTGTCCGATGATCCTCGGTTGGCATGGTCTGACCCGGATGTCAACGAAGCCGATAAGCATGACCCAGAACCCGAATACATGCCGATGGATATGGATGCTCCCAGTTCCAAACGATGGGGCTGCCTTGGGTGCCTTGGTATTCTTCTGCTCCTGATTGGGTTGTGTCTTGTTTTCTTCCTTTGGATTCTGCCTGCCATTCGATAATTACGAGGTGATTGTATGAAGTTTTTTGCCACCCACGGAGAACGCCCCGCCCGCCTTTCGGAGGCAACCCGGCGCTTTGCCTTTGATTCCCTGAACCACAAATACGGCCTGATGACCAAGGAGACCATGGCGGTGACCATGGACGACTACCCTGGCTTTGCCGACCTATCCCCCCTTGGGAAATACGACGCCGCCATCCGCAAAATCGCCACCGACGCCCCCATCCGCATTTGCGACGGGGAACGCCTTTCGGGTGCCGCCACCCTGGGGCTTGCCATTTCCCACCGGGTCCCCGCCACCTTCGGCGGCGAATCCATCTGCAGTTCGGTGAGCCACCTGACCATTGATTTTGAAACGGTTCTCAAAAAGGGTGTCAATCACCTGATTGCCGAAGCCGAGGCTTCCCTTGCCAAATACGCCGGTACCGAGCGGGAAGAATTCCTCCGTTCCTGCATGGCATCCTTTGAAAGTCTCCGGATTTACCACCAACGCTACCTTGCCGCCCTGGAAGGAAAGGCGGAGTATGCAGAAAATTACAAGAACCTCCTCCGAGTTCCCTTCCTCCCTGCCGAAAACTTTTATGAAGCTGTGCAGAGCATTTGGTTCACCTTTGCCTTTGTGCGCCACTGCGGCAACTGGCCGGGCATCGGCCGGATCGACTGGCTTCTTGGTCCCTACCTGAAACGGGATCTTGAGAACGGGACCTTGACCATGGACGAAGCCCGGGAGATTCTGTCCCACTTCTTCATCAAGGGTTGCGAATGGATCTGCGGCGGGAACTACGGCAGCGGCGACGCCCAGCACTACCAGAATATCCTGCTGGCAGGTGTGGATGAGGACGGCAACGAAGTGACAAACGAGGTCACCTACCTGGTGCTGGACATTCTGGAAGAATTCGGCATCAGCGATTTCCCCACCACGGTACGCTTGAACCAAAACACCGACGAAGCCCTCCTTCGCCGGGTGGCGGAGGTACTTCGCCTGGGCGGCGGAGCATTGGCCCTCTACAATGAGGATTTGATCATCGAATCGCTGGTGGACTACGGCTACGAGCTTCGGGAAGCCCGCAAATTTGCCAACGACGGCTGCTGGGAGGTACAGATTCCCGGCAAGACCTTCTTCATCTACTGTCCCTTCGACTCCCTGGCCATTCTCCAGCAAAAGACCCTGAAGGGCTACGACGAGAATCTTTCCTTCCCCGATTTTGAAAGCCTCTACCAGGCCTTTATCCGTGATATCGGCACCCGGGTGGAGGAAATCGGTGCCGACCGGAAAAACGCTTTCCTTTTCACCGGGGTTCCCACCAAGGATTGGAAATGGAAACCCGCCACTCCCTGCACCATCGTTTCGATCTTCGAGGAGGGGTGCATCCAAAAGGGTCTTTCCTACTTCGAAGGGGGTCCGGTGTATAACGTCTACTCCCCCCACATCGGCGGTCTGCCCGACAGTGTGAATAGCCTCTACGCCATCAAAAAGCTGGTATTTGACGACAAAAAGATCACCTTCCCCGACCTGATGAAGCTTCTTCGCTCCAACTGGGAAGCCAATCCCCTTCTTGCCAAGTATGCCGCCGGGCATTACACCTACTTCGGCAACGACAACGACGAGGTGGACGAAATCGCTTCCCGCATCATCGACGATTTTGCCGATCTGTGCGATGCACTCAACGGGTCCTGCGGCTACCGCTTCCCCGCCGGGGTCAGTACCTTTGGCCGGCAGATCGAATGGTCCCCCGCCCGGATGGCCACCCCCTTCGGGAAGAACGCTCACCAGATCCTTTCGGGTAACTTCTCTCCCACCCCCGGCACCGACAAGGAGGGTGCCACCGCCATCATCAAGAGCTACACCAAATCAAATCTCCACCGGACGGTTTCCGGGGCGGCTCTCGACATCAAGCTCCTTCCCTCTGCCGTGGAGGGAGAGCGGGGCATCACCTCCCTGGTTGCCCTGATGCGTGGCTTTGTAGCCCTGGGGGGCCACTTCATGCAGCCCGATGTTGCCGACACCGCCCTGCTTTTGGAAGCCCAGAAGCATCCGGAGGATTACCAGAACCTTTCGGTCCGTGTCTCCGGTTGGAATGCCCGCTTCGTCACCCTGAATAAGGAATGGCAGGACATGATCATCGGTCAGATGGGCACAAGAGTATAACCTTTCCCAAAAACACAACAGCCGCCTGCAGGCGGCTGTTTGCTTTTGGGGAATCACTTTTGATTTCGAACGATCTCCACTTCGATTTCGATGCCTTCCCGGATGGTGGCAAAGTCATCGGGGCCAAGGCCGGTGGCGGCAAACACCTTGCTGGGATCGGTCTCCCGATCGTAAAGCCGGTCGTACTTGAGGTAGAAGGGGTCCCGGGTGACCCGGGGATTTTCCCGAAGGAATTCCTCCATGCTGACCCACTCAAACTTCACCCCGGTCACGGCGGTATATTCCTCCGCCACCTGGCCCCAGGTCAGGTTTTGGCCGGTGGTGATGGTGTAAGCTTCCCCAATGGTGCCGGGTTTGAAAAGCAGATTGGCAATCAGCTTGCCGGAGTTGCCAGCCCAATCCAGACCCGCATGGAGGTTTTTGGTCACAAGGGGCATATAAAGCACTTCCTTTTCCAACACGTCGTGGCCCGAATGGGTCAGAATATCCAGCCGACGGTCGGAGAAGGAGATGACGGGTCGCACCACCGTCCAGTTTTTCCGTCCCGGAAAGGCATGGAGGTAGCGCTCACAGCGGGATTTGGACATGGCGTACTTTTCGTTTTGGTGGAGGTTGGGGTCATCCACCACGTCAATGAGCTTGGGAGATGTCTCGGTGATAGGGTGCTCCAGATCGGCATAGGTGCGATAGGAGGAAAGAAAGATCAGGTGGTCGCAGTTTTCGGCCAAAAGCTCATGGTAGGGGGCATAATCGGCCACCTCCGGGTAGTGGATAAAATTCACCACACCGTCGTATTTGTTTTCGGCAAACAGCTTTTTCAGAAGTTCCAGGGATACCGCTTCCTTGAAATAGCGAAGGTCCGGGTTATTCGAAGTATAATCCTCCAGACAGATGGTATCCACCGCGTGTCCCAGCCGTAAAAGCTCCTTGGCGGTGTATCGGCCCAGGGTGCCGCCCCCGGCGATCAGCAATACACGTTTTTTGTTTTCCATAGTCTCCTCCTTTTATTCCACTTCGCCCCGGATGATGGCAGCCAGATTCTCGCTTAGGATTTCCCGGCGGTCGTCGTCCACCAGGCTGAAGCGGTTACCGTCGTTGGGGGTGGAAAGATAGTTCCAGACGCAGTAGGGAATGTCGTACTCCTTGAGAAGGGAGATCATATCCCGCATCCAGTTTTCCCGCCAGGTGATGTTGGCATGTCGGATGGTGCCAAATTCCCCGCACCACAGGAATTTATCCGGATGGGCCGCCACAAAATCGAAGGCGGGCTGCATATAGCTACGGAGATATTCCTTGTCCATCACTTCCAGACCGGGGTAGGCATTTTCATCCCCATTTACCACCCGTCCGAAATCCCGGTAGCGTTCGATATCCCCGGGCCACGGCATTTTGCGGTTGTAGTAGAGGGGTCCTGCCTGCAAAACACCCTGCTGGTGGGTAAATTCGTGGGGTGCATAGCTGTGGAAGGTATAGAGAATATTTTCATCCTCGTAGATCTTCACATCCCGAAGTCCCGGGGGATTGTTCCACTCGGTGCCGCCCACAATGATGAGGCGGTTCGGGTTCTTTTTCCGAATGGCGTCAATGGTTGCCGCCGCAAGGGCGTTCCATTCTTCGGCGGTGGCGGATACCACTTCGTTAAGAAGCTCAAACACCACGTCGTTTTCCCCGGCAAATTCATCCTCCAGCATGGCCCACAGGGCGGTGAACCGGGCGGAAAGCTCCGGGGACTGCATCAGTCCCGCTTCCTCCAGAATATCGCAGTAGTTTCCCACCGCCTTGTGCATATTCAGCACCGGGCGAAGACCGTATTTTCGGCACCAGCCCACAAAAGCCTTTAGGATTTCCACGATTTCGGGGCGGTAAACGTAGGGGGCTTCCTCCACCACGATCTGGTCAAAGCCCAGGCGGATGTGATCCATACCCAGGGAAGCAATGTAGGCCACGTCTTTTTCTGTGATATAGCTTTGGAAATGCTCCATATCCCCGATGGTCAGGCAAAGCCGACGGTCCCGGGGGAGCACGTTGAAACGCTTATAGTTGGTGAGCCAGCCGCCGATCCCCATGCCGCGGCTGAGTCCGGGAATCTTTTTCATACATCCTTCTCCTTAATACATATTGGCAGGGAACATATCCCATGCCGAAAGTTCCTTCAGACCATCCCCCACGAGGGTGACCTTTTGAGCCTTTCCGGGGCAGGTGGGATAGACCCGACGACAAATGGCTTGGCGGGTGTTGGCGTACACCTCTACCACCGACTTGTCCACAAAAATATCCAGTTCCAGGTCTTCCCCATCCAAGAGAGCAAAAGGAGCTTCTTCCCGAATCTTCCACCCCTCGCTACCGCTTTGGGTAGCATCAAAAACCAGCTTCTTTTGGGAGGGATCGTAATAGATCTCGGTATATTCGCCGCTTTCCTCATCTTCCCGGAGGCGAAGCCCCTGCTTGCCCGACCCATCAAAGGTGAGCTTTGCCCGGAAGGTATCTCCCTTTACTGGCAGAACTCCACGCACCACGTCCGACAGAGTCTTGGGATGGTATTGAAGGCGCTCCAATTCCTCCGCCGGTGCCATGCGCAACGTGCCATTTTCCCACCAAACGCAGCGCGGGAAGGAGAAGACACCGCTCCAGCCGAAGCGATCAAAGGCATTGGGCAGGTCATCCCGGAGCCAGGTCCATATGATATGGCGGTTTTGTTCATCCACCAAGGCCTCCGGGGCAAAGTAGGCTGAATCCCGCCAGCTCATGCGCCCATGATGTTGCGGCTTGAAATATTCCCCATCCAGAGGTCCCACCAGGTACTGGCACCCCTTGTTGTGGGCAATGAAGAGCTGCAGGTAATTCCCGGTAAACTCTCCCCCTGCCATTTTGTCATAGAGAGGTAAAAAGCTGGGACACATATCATCCTCGGTAGCATCCGGCCAATCATTTTCCCCGGTGTAGGTATTGGGATAAAAGCGGCCTCTGTATTCCCAGTTTTTCAAATCGGCGGAGCGGTACAGTTCGGTCCAACCGCCTTTGTAAAGATCCGGGGAATCGACTTCCCTGCCATATTGATTGAGCACGCACAGATTCCCCAACTGCATATAGTAGTAACCGTCTTTTTTCCAGATATTGGAGGGGTCGGCATTGCCCACGTGGCGAATTTCCCCATTCCACACCAGATCCAGAATCCCCCATTCGCTGGCGTTTACTGCAATGGGCTCCATACGTTCCCATACCTCGTAGGGCGGATCGGCACACACCATGGCGATGCCGCTGTTGTCCGAGCCATCCTTGGCAGCAAATTTCCAGAAGGTCAGATAAGCCCTGCCATCCTCGTCCACAAAGGCACCCCCGGAAAAACAGCCCTCGTCCCCCCGAAATCCGGTCAGCGCATCGGGGTGCTGCCGCCAATGCAAAAGATCCAGGGAAGACATGTGTCCCCAGTGGAATGCATTCTTATCGGTATTGCGATAAAGATACATCAAATGGTAGATCCCATCTGCAAAGAAAGCTCCATTGCTGTCTCCGGGGACACCGTTGTCATCCGGGATAGCAAAATGATAGGTAGGGCGGTAGGGATCGGCCAGCATGCGTTCCCGATAGGTCCGGGTGTGATTCCATTCCTGTTTCACGTTACAATCCTCCCAATTCTTCAAAGGTTCCTTGGGACAATAATAGCCCAATCGGTGGAACTTGTCAATGTTTTTTCGTTGCATCGGCCCCCGGTTTGTGATAGAATGGGCACAGAATCCACGATAGAATTGGAGGACATATTATGCTTGGCAGAATCATCCGGGACCTGGTCCCTACCGGAGACAACAACCGCAACAGCGAAGGCGCCTTTATTACCTTAAAGGACGGACGTATCCTGTTTATTTTTTCCCGCTACGGGGCAGGCGGAGCCGACGACGGAGCTTTGGCAAACCTTTACGGCATGATCTCCACCGATAACGGTGAAAGCTTTGGAGATCCCTACCCCATCCTGTGCGCCGCCGATTTTGGGGCAGATAACCTAATGAGTACCTCCCTGCTCCGGATGCAAAACGGGGATATCGGCCTTTTCTTCCTGATGAAGACCGACGTGGAGCATTGCCGTCTGTTCCTGACCCGCTCGGCTGACGAAGGTGCAACCTGGTCGGAACCGGTACTTTGCACCGATCCCCGGGGTATTTTTGTGGTAAACAACGACCGGGTCATCCGCAC
>SVKS01000082.1 GCA_015068345.1 Oscillospiraceae bacterium | reverse complement strand
ACATAGATAGTTGGTGTTTTTTGCAACGAGGGTCCACCTGTTCCCATTCCGAACACAGTAGTTAAGCTCGTCTGCGCCGACAATACTTTGCGGGAGACTGCACGGGAAGATAGGTCTTCGCCAACACTCCTCGATAGCTCAACGGCAGAGCATCCGGCTGTTAACCGGAGGGTTGCAGGTTCGAAACCTGCTCGGGGAGCCACACAATAACGGACAACGAAAGTTGTCCGTTATTTTTTATTTGTGCCGAAAGTATAACTTTTTGATTGCAATTTTCCTTTCCTTGTACTATAATTTGGACCAAAGGAAAATTGGTTGACGAAAAAGAATCCAGGGAGGAATGAACATGAATATACCCCAATACCGTATTCTTTGGACGTGGGATCTGGGATCGAATTGGGACATATCAATAGGAAGCAAAATCAGAGGTAGCTCAGGAAAAAACTTCCGAAGGGAAGCATTTTTGAACGATTACAAGCGAATGGTGGATTTTGCAAGTCGGCACCATTTTAACGGCATCGTGATATGGGGAGCCCTTCGGGCGCATAATGACGGCGTTGCACAGTTGAAGGAGCTTGTAAAATACGGCAGGGAAAAGGGTGTCCGGATCCTGCCGGGGGTGAGTGCTTTCAGCTATGGCGGGGTATTCTACGATCCTACGGAACAGGTGGCATGGGGAATCGATCGCCAATTCGGCTCCCATCCCTATTCCCTTAACACTTGGCTCACGAAGCATCCCGAATATGTCTCGGTGGACGAAAATGGCAAGCCCTATCCCTTCGGCCCCATGAATATTCTTGCTTGTCCCTCAAGACCGGAGAATCTGGAGTGGTTTCGAGAAGCATTATCCTGGTTATACGACGAGTTCGATATTGACGGCATTCAGGTGGAGGTGGGGGATTACAGCGTATGCCATTGCCCCCTTTGCGAAGAACGACGAAAAAACAGGAAGATCAAGCGGGACTATTCAGTGGAAGATATGGTGAATACATACCGGGCTGCCTTGGAGGTCTCCAAGGCGAAAAAGCCAGATGCCTGGGTCATTTGCGAAACCTATTCCGGCTTTACCTATCCCAAAGATAGACAGGTGGATGGCAACTGGCAATCCATGCCGGTGGAGGACCGTAAGCTGTTATCCGACCTGCCGGAGGATGCCATTCTGCAATGGGCGGCCGACAAGGCGGTGGGGGGCTACGCTACCGAATATTGGGCAGAGGAAATTTATACCCCCATGGCGAATAACATTCTACGGGTCCATGCTGGCAGCCAATACGCAACGAACGGTCCCGCCGATTGGGGGGTAGAGTTGATCTGGCAGTTGGTGGCCGAAGCCAGACGCCATCACGTGAACGGCGTCAGTATATTCGGCGAGGAGTCCTTCCTTGCGCCGCCCAATGAAGCGAATTACCTGGCATTTGAGGAAGCCTGTGGCCTCGGAAGGGACAATCCGGAATTATCCATCGAAAAATTCTATTCGGATAGCTTGGATCCACTGTACGGCGGACCCGGTATGGCGGAAACATGGCGGAATCTCTATATCAAGGGGCGCATTCTGATGCTGGGAGAGAGGGCAAAGGAAATGCCGCTTTCCCGCCAGCCCCTTGCCAATCTGACCGATGACCCGGACTTTACCGAAAAGGCCATCGGATACGATGACGGGCAAAAGATTGCGCTGTTGGAAGAGCATTTCAACCAGGTGCATGAGATCTTGTGTTCCCTGAAAGCCGCCTCCGTCGAAACCAAAGGCAGATGGATCTGGCTGGAAAACGACCTCAGAAATATGATCTATCTGGTTTCCACGAAAAGTGACCATTCAAATTGAAAACAAAAAAGGAAGGGCCCCCCTTCCTTTTTTGTTTTCAATTCGAAAGAAAAATGGTGCTATGTCAATGTTTGTGGTAGAACCCCAATATATCAACCGTAAAGAAACTGTTTCCTCTCCAACCATTCGGTTTACAGCGATTGGCACTTGCGTTATAATGAAATGGAAAACAGAGCGTTCCTATAAGGAGGAGATCACGATGTTACACTTTGGAAAACGCTTAAAAGAATTACGAAAAAGTGCCAAGCTGACCCAAGCAGATCTGGCGGAACGGCTGATGGTATCGGTTCAAACCATATCCAAATGGGAAACGGGGTTTTCCCAAACTTAAAGATACCACCACAAAACCCACGCTTACATTACTTCCAAACAATACAATATTGGAGGTAAAACCTTATGAAACGTCTTGTATCTTGCGAATATAACTTCGATAACTGCTGTGTGGAAATGAAATTCATCGATGGCAGTATGATTGCGATTGATACTATCGCTGTTGAGAACGAGGTTGCCCGTAATATGTATGAACGGTCTGAACTGGACTATCTGATCTACAACGCCCCTTTGGAGTATGCAGACCTCATTTTGAACGGCGACCCAGAAGCATATTTGAAAACGGTAACTGAATATAAATCTTTATACTACTATTGCACGAGCCGCAGTCCTGTAATTGGACTGCGGCTCTAATCTTTTATTCATATAGTCCGTTATAACTTGGTAACGGGTAATCGGTTTCAAAATCTCTGCACAAAGCAATAAATCGTTTAGCTGAAGCTGTTAAAAACTTATCTTTATGATGAATAATATGGAAATTTCGGCTGAAACGCAATCCCTCTACTTTGACAGTACAAATCAAGCCTTGTCGCAGGGCCGGAAGAATCATTCGATGGGGTAATACAGCAATTCCCAATCCATTGATTGCAGCATTGACCAGTGCCGTTGTACTCATTGCTTCCCATACTGGTGTAATGTGGATGCCAGCCTGTTCAACTACACGGTCAAAAACCTCACGTGTACCACTGCCTTTCTCTCGCAAGAGAAATCGCTGTCTTTGAAAATCTTCTATGGATATAACTTGCCCCTGTGTCCAACCTTTGTTTGTACCGCATATAACGCTCAGATGATCTTCCATGTAGGCTTCCGAAACGATATTGGGATCATGTGCAATGCCTTCGATCAACGCACAATCCAATTCATTTGCCAAAATTTTTTGTTCCAGACGTTCTGATTGCTCAACGGTAACTCTCACATCAAGCTCCGGGCAAAGTTCGGAGAATGCCTTTACATAGCTCGGTAAAAACTGCGAGCCGATGGTGATGCTTGCACCGATACGGAGAACTCCTTTAGAATCCCAATCACGCAACCCTGTTTCCATATCCGAAAACAAGTCGGAGATATGTATCGCATATTGAAGAAAATGTTGCCCTGCATTGGTGATTTGCAGTCGTCTGCCGATTCTGTCAAACAGGTGTACTCCGTAATATTGCTCCAGTTCCTTAATGGCAAGGCTGACTGCCGGTTGTGTCATGTGTAAAACTTCCGCTGCTTTGGTGGAATGATATCCGTTTTCGCATACGGTACGGAATATGATCATGTGTCGTATCGTCATAACAAGCTCCTTATATTGAAATGCTTATCGTTCCTGTTAAATTATATTATTTCCATTATCAAAAATCAAGTGGTATAATGTGAATAAACACAGAAGGGACGGCATTTTTAGAAGTGAACAGCCTGCAAAAATACAAAAAATTGTTTTTTTCCACTTTCAAACTGAGTGCTTGCACCTTTGGCGGTGGATTTGTAATCATTCCCTTGATGAGAAAGAAATTCGTGGAGGAACTTGGTTGGATTGAAGAAGATGAGATGATGGATCTGACCGCAATCGCACAGTCTTCTCCGGGCGCAATAGCAGTCAATGCGTCCATTTTGGTTGGTTATCATGTGGCAGGATTCCCCGGTGCCATACTGACGGTATTGGGAACGGTATTGCCGCCATTGATTATGATTTCAATCATTTCCATGTTCTATCAGGCATTTCGAGGGAATGCGGTTGTAAATATGGCAATGGCGGGAATGCTTTGCGGAGTGGCCGCGGTGATTTGTGATGTTGTGATCAATATGGCAAAACCCATTTTTCAGAAGAAACGACGATTGCCGGTTATCGTTATGCTTGGTTCTTTTGCTGCCGTTCGCTTTTTCTCTGTGAACATCATAGCCATCATTCTTGTTTGTGGGATTATCGGTGCAGCGGATACATGGTATCAAGGAAGAACGCAGAAAGCGGGTGATAAGCGATGATATACCTTGAATTATTCTGGAGCTTTTTTCAGATCGGATTATTCAGCATAGGCGGTGGGTATGCTGCCATGCCATTGATTCAGAATCAAGTGGTTGATATTCATCCTTGGCTGACAATGACACAATTTGCGGATATTATGACCATTGCTGAAATGACACCCGGACCCATAGCCATCAACTCCGCAACCTTTGTTGGTATCCAGGTTGCAGGACTGCCCGGAGCCATTATCGCAACTGTTGGCTGTGTGTTCCCATCCTGTGTTATTGTGATGACGCTTGCCTATATTTATTATCGTTTCCGTGGATTGAATATGGTGCAGGGTGTGCTTGCCGGACTTCGTCCTGCGGTCATTGCAATGATCGCATCAGCGGGAATCTCGCTGTTGATTATGGCACTGTATGGGCAGAGAACGCTTCCCAATGATTTGATATCTTTGGATGTGACTGCCGTGATTATTTTTACCATTGGCATTTTTGTTTTGAGAAAGTGGAAACCTAATCCGCTTTGGGTTATGGCTGGCTCCGGCGTTGCAGGAATCATCCTGTATTCACTTGTATAAGAGAGGGAGGCGCGGTTATGCAATACACGATAAAGGCAGGCGTTCTATATAAACATGAACCACAGTGTGCTTTGGCAAGAATAAAAAATGCGTTGATCGGCCCGCAAAGAAAGATTTTCAGCATTGCAGATGAGTTGCTTTCAACGGCAGATGTCCGTTATCTCGATGAGTCCAAGGCAAGTTCCGGTGATGTAAGAAATCGGGAATATATACTGACCAACAACGGAAATCAGCGAATCTGTTCTGCTCGTCCCGGATATGCGGATGGTGATGATCCCAATGTGGTGGGTTGGCCAATTTGCAGAATGCCAAGAGTTGATCATGCCAATGTTGTTGTGAACGGTGAAGAATTTCTTTTAACCATGCACAATAGCCAGAATTATTCTCTGATAAACGCCCACAATTCGGAGGTTCTTCGCATCATGCACAAGGACATTGCGGGAGGATGGACTGTGGAAGATTTTTGCGGTTTCGTCCCGGAAATTATTTGCGGTATCTTTATCTTTTGCAGATATATAGAGCAAGAAAATGAATTTCTGATTGTGTAGAAAAGGGTTCGGTATGAGTCGGTATTTAATTGAAAATCTATTTGGCATAGATGGTTGGAATATTACATGGTATGGCGTTATCATTGCCGTGGGTATGGTTTTAGGTGTAATGCTGGCAATTTACCGAACCAGAAAACAAGGCCTCAAAGAAGATCTGATATTTGATTTTATTCTAATTGCATTGCCTGTTGCCATTATCTGTGCCAGAGGATACTATGTCATATTTGAGTGGGACAGTTATTCCGGCGATATTCTTTCAATCTTCAAAATATGGGAAGGCGGTCTTGCCATCTATGGAGGGGTGCTTGGCAGTTTGATTACGGCAATTCTATTTTGCCACCATCACAAATTCCCGCTGTTCCGTTTTCTGGATTTCGTAGTTCCCAGTCTTGTGATTGGACAAGTGATCGGGCGTTGGGGCAATTTCGTAAACCAAGAAGCATTCGGAAATTTAGTTGCAGATCCCTCGTTGCAGTTTTTTCCTTATGCTGTATATATTGATGCTCTTGGAGAATGGCATCAAGCAACATTCTTCTATGAGAGTATGTGGAATTCGTGTCTGCTGATTGCCATGCTAATTGTCGGTAGAAAAAAACCAAGGGTCGGAACACTGACCTGTATGTATTTTGTGATTTACGGTCTTGGAAGATTTTTGATTGAAGGACTGCGCACAGATAGCCTTTATATGATTCCCGGAATTAGAGTATCGCAAGTGCTTTCGTTATTCTTGATTTGCGGTGGTATCTTGCTTTATGTATTTTTCGTGCGCCGTAGCAAAACAAAAAATGTGTATTCAGGAAGATACCTCCGCTGATGAAACCGCTGTAATTTTCATCCTCGCAAGGATGGAGATTACAGCGGTTTTGTATTTCTTTTCGCATCATAGAGTGAGGCTTGAATCGAAGATTCCAAATACTCTCGCTGTTTGGTTTGATGGTAGAAAAGGATGACGCCTTTCCTTATAAGGTTCTAATGATTCAACCGAGGGGCGAATCCTTCCTATCTCTTCTTTCGGTTTACAGCTTCCATTACTTACGCTATAATGAATATAGAAGATAGAGAGAGGTGAAAACGCTATGTTGTATTTTGGGAAAAGAGTAAAAGAATTACGAAAAAGTGCCAAGCTGACCCAAGCAGACCTTGCGGAACGGCTGATGGTATCGGTTCAAACGGTATCCAAATGGGAAACAGGGAATGCCATGCCGGATATTTCCCAGATCGTACCGCTGGCGGCTCTTCTTGGGGTGACCACCGATTATCTGCTGGGGGTGACCGGAAATGAAAAGGCTGACAGGGAACAGTTGATCCAGGAAGTGGAAAGAATCAACAAGGGAATCGATAAGGTATATGACCGAAAGGACGAGCCCTACCACGCCTGCTACCTGCTTTATCGGGAATATATCAGGAAATATCCCCTGGATTTTGAAATGAAATTTCGCTGTGCAGATAGTATGATAAGATGTCTCTATTATAGCAAGATATCAGAAGAAGAAAAGGAAAAGCTCTACCAGGAGGCAGTCAACCTTTTGGAATCCATCATGTATTGCGACGAAGATACCACAAGAGGGATAGATGCCAGACAGCTGCTTGTGATTCTGTATCTCTATCAAAATGATTTTGTAAAGGCGGAGGAAACGGCCCGGACCTTGCCCCAAAAGGGAAGCATTCGTACGGCAATGGAGATCGAAATTGCTTCCAAAAAGAATGACCAGGCAAGGTGTGTGGAGCTTGCGGAATCGGCGTGTCGGGAAGCGGTTCACCATTATTTGTGGGCTCTTGCGGTAAGAGCAAGGAGAATATCCCTTTGTGGTATGGAACGAAAGAGAGAGGCAATAGATGCCTGGCAAAACCTGATTGAGGCGGTAAAAGCCAATGATACAGCCTTTCGGGATATGACGATTCATACCAAATGGCTCTATAGCGCGTACAATCACCTGTCCAACGATTATCTTGCCCTGTCCGAAAAGGAAGAAGCTCTGGATGTGGTGGAAACCCTGGCAAAAACCATCCTTGACGATTACCGGGTGTGCAAAGACCGGGGAGAGAATGCGGAGGCAGAGGAGCTCAGGAAGAATTTTGAGTTTTATCTAAAAGGGTGTTGTCAGCAAGGAGTGACCGATGGGGGATTGATTTTTGAAAACACGAGATTCTTGGCATGTATAGCCATGAGAGACCGCATGACCCAATAGATTCATGAGAAGGTTATAAGCAAAAGGAGCTGTCTTCAAAAGAGACAGCTCCTTTTCGCCTTACGGGAATCAATCCAAATACGTTCCATCCCGGTCCTTGTCGGTTTCGCGTGCAAATTCCGAAAGGTCAGAATAGGCTTTTCCACCGAAAAAGTGCAAAAGGACGTCATTTTTGGTGTAGCGGTTCCCCGAAAGGTCGATCCGGGCCTCGGCTTCGGGGGAAATGATGGAATAAATGGCGGCCCCCACCGGTGCGGGACCAAAGGTGTTGTTCCGGATGGAAAGGGATTCCTCCCCGCCCACCTCCGGAATGCGCCACAGGAAGACGTGGTGGCCCATGGGCTGGGGCCAGATCTCACTTCTTCGGGGGAGGGTTTCCCCCAGCATAGCAAATCCGCTTCCTGCGTTTTGACAGGTATTTCCTTCAAAGGTGGAATCCACCGGAAGCTTGTCCCGGTATTCAAACGCCGCCATGCCGTAGGTATCAAAGGCGTTGTTGCGGCAAACAAATCGGTGGGTGGGTTCGGTATCGGCTCCCGGCCCCTGGTGGGTGACGCAGGAATCGTAAATATTCCGGAAGGAGCAATCCTCAATTAAAATGTCGTTGCCCTGCTGCCAGATTTCAAAGCCGTTGCCGAAGCGGATGCGCCGTTCCCGGTTCCAGGGGCAGCCGCCGATGTTTTCAAATACACACCGCCGCACCGTAATGTGGTTCCCATGGCCTGCCATACCGTGGACACCGCTGTTGATCAGACGAAGATCCTCGAAAGTCATTCCCTCGTCCAGATTGACAAGATGCCGCGTAGCATAGGGTACCGCTTCCAGATGGGTGTAAAAAAGGGAAGGGTGAATGACAGAATAGAGATAAAGCAGGGTCTTGCCCGGTTGATGGGGATTTGGCTCACTATAAAAATCCCCCTGGGCCGTAAGGCCATCCATCTCCCACTTCAGGGCGGCGGTGCAGTCTCCGTCGTTGAAAACCAGGTTCCCCACGTCCCCATCCATGGGGACAACGCATTGCCACACCCCTTCCCGATTGGTGGAAATCCAGCATTCCGGGGCGCTGACATCCAACGAGCCGCAGAAGGTGGGGAGGGGTCCCACGCCGTATGCACCGTAGGTAACGTGTTTTTGGGCATGAAGGGGGCCGCGTACAAAGCTCCCCCGTTTGAATAGAACACGGTCGCCGGAGTGAAGGTCAAGGGTTTGGTAATCCTCCCTGGGGGAGGCTTCGGAAAGTCCGTCGTTTTCGGGCTTCCCGTTTTCAAAATCCACGTAATAAGTGGTCATGGCATGACTCCTTTTTCCATGATTTTTTACTTATTCTACCACAGGGGAGGAATAGAGTAAAGGGGGAGAGGGGGTGGACGGGGGCGTGCGGGTATTTCTTAAGAAAAATTAAGAATTTTCAGCGAGACTTCTTAAGAAATCTATGGTATGATAGTTCCAGAGGTGAATGAAATGAACGTGTTGGTTGTGGATGACGATCGGGAGATCGTGGAAAGTATTTCGATATTTCTGGCAGGGGACGGCTATACGCCCCTCAAAGCCTATGACGGGCTGGAAGCCCTGGAGATATTGGCGGAAAAAGAGGTCCATCTGATGATCCTGGATATTATGATGCCGAAGCTGGATGGGATTAAGACCCTGATGAAGCTTCGGGAATCGCGGAACGTGCCGGTGATCCTGCTGTCGGCCAAATCGGAAAGCAACGATAAGATATTCGGGCTCACCGCCGGGGCGGACGATTACGTGACAAAGCCCTACGATCCCTCCGAGCTGATGGCAAGGGTAAAGTCCCAGCTGCGGCGCTATACCACCCTGGGCGCCATCGGGAAACAAAATGGAGAGATCGTGGTGGACGGACTCTCGGTCAATACCGAAACCAAACAGGTAAAGGTGGACGGGGAGGAGGTCCGGCTGACCCCGGTGGAATACAAAATTCTGGAGCTGATGGTCCGGAACCGGGGACGGGTGTTTTCGGTGGAGGATATCTACCAAAATGTGTGGAATGGCCAGGCCGTGGTGGGGGATAACACCATCGCGGTGCACGTGCGCCACATCCGGGAAAAAATAGAGATCAATCCCAAGGACCCCAAATACCTGAAGGTGGTTTGGGGCATTGGCTACAAGATCGATTAAGGAGAACGTCATGAAAAAAATCGTATATTCGCCCATTCTGAAATTTCTTGCGGTGATTTTGTTTTGCACCAGCATGGTGCTTGGGGTGCTGACCGTCACCGCGGGAATCGAAGACTTTTACAAGGTCACCCCGAATCTCTATTCCTTTGAAAAGGATTTTTCCGAATCCTGGTACATGGCATCCCTGCTGCAGGAGCCGGAACGGGTGATATGCAATGCCTATCACGAATATTATTCGGGGGTCTTTGATGAGCAGGGAAATCCCCTCACATCCAATTTTGAAGACCTGGATGTATACATCCATCGACAAATAAAGTATTCGCTGAACTCCGACAAGATCAATTACTATATCCAATGGAATCACATGGGAGGCTATGTCAACGGCAATGTGTCGGAGATTAGAAAGGCGGAGTTTTACAGCTACCTGGTCCGGTCGGGCAGAGGGAACGTGGAGCGGGAAAGCTCCCTTCCGGAGGGAAGAATGTACAGCTGGGGCATCGAAGAGATTGACCAGTACGACCTGACCAGCACCATCAAAATTGCCGTCAGTGTCAAGGATGAGGTGGTGGAGGAATGCCGGGCGGCCTGGGAAAGACAGGAGCGCATCGTCATGGAAACGGTTTTCAAGGCCGCTATCTTTGGTGGGATAGCCCTTCTGCTTCTCCTTTATCTTGTGGCGGCGGCCGGTAAAACTGCCGATGGCAGTCTGCAGAATATGTGGCTTGACCGGATTTTCCTGGAACTGCACCTCCTGGTCATGGGGGTGGGCGGCATCGGCACGATCTGGCTGTGTGCCCTGATCATCGACGAATATCAATCCGGCTTCTTCCCCGCAAAACTCCTGTATCCCGCCCTTGGGGGCATCACCGCCCTAGGGAGCCTGGTGGTTTTGACCTCTCTCCTTTCGGTCATTCGCAACATCAAAACCCACACGCTTGTGGAAACCAGCCTGATTCTTCGCTTGATCCGGGGAATCTGGCGGCTGGTTCGGGACTTTTTGCGGCTGATGATCGGCTGGATTTCCAAAAAGTCCGGCGTCCTGTTCCTTGTCCTGCTCTTCCTCTACACCGCCGCCATCGGGTTACTGGGCATCGGCACGGTGATATCCCCGGTATTTCTGATTTTTGGGGTATTGCTCTTCCTGGTGGCCGCCTTTGTGCTGGCCTGCCGGGGGAAGGATCTGGAGGAAATCAAAAAGGGAGCTGCCCGGGTGAAAAGCGGCGATCTGACCTACAAAATTCCCGGCATGAAATGCAGCGATCTGAAACCCCTGGCCGAAAACGTTAACACCATTGCCGGTGGGTTGGACCAAGCGGTGGCGGCCCAGGTGAAGGCGGAACGGATGAAATCCGAGCTGATCACCAACGTGTCCCACGATCTGAAAACCCCCATCACCTCCATCATCAGTTACACCAAGCTGCTTTCCGATATGGCGGACCTTCCGGAGGAAGCCCGGGATTACGTGGCGGTGATCGGAAAAAAGAGCGACCGGCTGAAAAAACTGACCCAGGACCTTTTCGATATTTCCAAGGCCCAGAGCGGAAACGAGGAGGTTGCGCTGGAAAGACTCAATCTGGTGCTCCTGCTCCAGCAGGCCCTTGGGGAGCACGATAGTGACCTGCAAAGCTCCGGCCTGACCTTCTGCGTGAATGTGCCCAAGGAGGCATATATTTCCGCCGATGGACGAAAAATATCCCGGGTTCTGGACAATCTGATCAGCAATATTCTCAAGTATAGCTTGAAAAATACCCGTGTGTTCCTGACCGTTACCGAAAAGGAGGGGGAAGTGGAGCTGGAATGCAAGAACATTTCGGCCTATCCCCTGGATTTCGACGTGGAGGAGATCACCCAGCGATTTGTCCGAGGGGACGAATCCAGAACCACCGAGGGCAACGGCCTGGGCCTGGCCATTGCCAAAAGCTACACCGAGCTCTGTGGCGGCAGCTTCCACGTGGTCACCGACGGGGACATGTTCAAAGCGATCCTGCGCTTTGCAACGCAAAGTTGACCCTAAAGCCGCCGAAAGGCGGCTTTTTGTGGATAGGTGGTACCATCTGGCAGATATGTGCGCTGGGAGAACCATGCCCCGGTCTGTTCGTAGGGGCGGATATCAACTGCTTGCCGTCCGCACCGCAGGTGCGGCGGACCTTGGCGCTCCCTTTGGGGGATGGCATTGCGCAATGTCAGGGGGTTGAGAGGGCTATCGTAGGGGCGCCCTTCCCCGGGCGCACGCGGGCTTGGCTCTCCCTTTGGGAGAGCTGTTGGCAACGCCGACTGAGAGGGTTGCCGTAGGCGAAGCCAGAGAGGTAGTAGGGGCGGATATCATCCGCCCGCCGCCCGCGCCCCGGGTACGGCGGACCGGGTTTTGTACGGTTTTCATTCCCCATGCCGCAAGCGGCATGGGTCGGGCTGGGCAACCCAGCCCCTACAGCGGTAAAATCAAAATGTTCCACGGTAGGGGCGACCTGCGGTCGCCCGAGGACGGGCGGCCCTACGGAGAGGAAATTTGCCGGGTTCGGCATCATGACCTGGTTTCCCGTATGGGAAATTTTCGGGCCGGTGGGGCTCGAAAAAATGGTCATATGCGATCGATCACGTTGTAGGGGCGCGTATTGCGCGTCCGCCCCGGGCCGCTTGCGGCCCGGAAAATGGGGTTTGTGCAAGATTTGGATCCGCCGCACCTGCGGTACGGACGGCGGGCCGGGTCATCCGGCCCGACGATCTCCCACGTAGGAGCCAAACTAAGTCGGCCCGGTTGCAGAGATTTTTGGTTTGTGAAATGCCGATTTAGAGTCGTTCAGCCCCAGAGGAACCTTCGTACTGTCTGTAGGTTCCTGCGTGCGGGCCG
>SVKS01000081.1 GCA_015068345.1 Oscillospiraceae bacterium | reverse complement strand
CTCCTGGGGGGGCAGGTCTTCCTCTTGTGTTACCGCTTCCTCCTGGGGTTCGGTCTCTTCTTCGGGAGGCAGTCTCTTTTCATCTTCCATGGGGGTCTCCTTATCGTTTTTCCCGGAAGAAGTCCCGCAGAATTGCGGCACTTTCTTCCTCCAGATTACCCCCGCTGACGTGGGGCTTGTGATTGAGGGGGTAGGAAAACAGATCCAGCACGCTGACACAGGCGCCGGCCTTTTCATCGTAGGCACCAAACCATACCTTGGGAATTCTGGCCGCCACAATGGCCCCCGCGCACATGGGGCAGGGTTCCAACGTAACGTACATTTCGGTATCTTCCAGCCGCCAGGCCCCAAGGGCCTTATTGGCTTCGGCAATGGCCAAAATCTCCGCATGGGCGGTGGCACTGCCCTCCTCCCGGCGGTTTCGTCCCTCCCCGATGATCTGTCCATCCTTGGTGATGACACAGCCCACCGGCACCTCGCCGCTTTCGGCGGCCTCCCGGGCCAATTCCAGAGCCCGGCGCATAAACTTTTCTTCGTACATTAAAGCTTGGAGATAACGTAGTCGGCAAATTCAGCGGTGGTAGCACCGGTATCCCGACCGGTGATGACCAGAGCCTTTTCCTCGGCGGTGCAGATATCCAGGGCCCGGGAAAGCTTCCCGGCCTTTTCCTGCTTGCCGATGTGTTCCAGAAGCATCACAACCGCCCGGAGCATGCTCGAGGGGTCGGCGTAAATATCCCGGCCTTCCTCCACCATGCGGGGAGCCGAGCCGTGGATGGCTTCGAACATGGCGTATTTCTTACCGATGTTGGCACTTCCTGCGGTACCCACGCCGCCCTGGAATTCGGCGGCTTCATCGGTGAGGATATCACCGTAGAGGTTGGGCATGACAAATACGTCAAACTGGGTGCGGCGCTTTTCGTCCACCAGCTTGGCGGTCATGATATCGATAAACCAGTCGTCCACCTGGATATCGGGGTATTCCTTGGCCATGTTGTAGAAAATACGCAGGAACTTGCCGTCGGTGGCCTTGATGATGTTGGCCTTGGTGACACAGGTAACCCGCTTGCGGCCGTTGTTCTTGGCATATTCAAAAGCCAGACGGCAAATACGCTCGCAGCCCTCGTCGGTGGCAATGGTGAAGTCCACCGCCAGCTCGTCGGTGACGTTGGAGCCCAGACTGCCAACCGCGTAGCCGCCTTCGGTATTTTCACGGAAGAAACGCCAGTCAATACCCTTTTCGGCAACCTTCACCGGGCGCACGTTGGCAAACAGATCCAACCCCTTACGCATGGCCACGTTGGCGCTTTCGATGTTGGGCCAGGGGTCGCCGGCCTTGGGGGTGGTGGTGGGCCCCTTCAAAATGACGGGGCAGGTCTTCAATTCTTCCATCACGTCGTCGGGGATGGCCTTGCCGCAGGCGGCCCGGTTTTCGATGGTGAGTCCTTCAATATTCACAAGCTCCACCTTGCCGGCTTTGATCTCCTCGTCCAGAAGCTTTGCCAAAACCCTTGCGGCTTCACGGGTAATGCTGGGGCCAATGCCGTCGCCGCCGCACACGCCAATGCGAAGCACAGGCAGGGCGTTGAAGTCCACGAAGTCCCCTTCGGCCTTGATTCTATCCAGACGTTCCAGCTGGGAACGCAAAACTTTTTCGTAATGAGCTACTGCGGAAGTGATGTCGTACATGATTTTTCTCCTTTTTCACCGAAGCTCGATCTCCGGCATTTCTTCCTTCTATTATAGGTTTTATTCTCCCGCTTGTCAAGAAATATGCATCACAAGTTCCAACTCACCGCTCCCGGCAGAGGGACCGCTTTTCCCTTCTTGCAATCCGCCGGTCTCCATAGTATAATAGACCCAAAGAGGCACCTTATCCGCATCCAGGAGGTCATATGATGCTTACAAAAGACCAAGTTCGCGCCGCTATCCGCTTTCAGAATCCACCCCGTCCCCCCAGAGCTTTTACCAAATGGTGGGGCGAAGGACTTGCGGATCAATACGGTAATGCCCTTTCCCGCTTTGACAAATACGAAGAGGACGTTGTCGTGGTCCCCTTCCCCACACCCTCCTTCACCCCCCGGGATGACGGTTTTTACTGGAGGCTTCCACAACTTGACCACTCTGCACCTGTGGGACACGACGCCGACGCCGCCCTTCCCGATTGGGCCGACCTCCCCGCCCTGCTGGCGGAGCTTCCCAACACCGATGCCCCTGGGCTTTTTGACCAGGCAAAACGCATGGCCGACCAGGCCCATGCCCAGGGAAAGTATGTTCTGATTCAGCATTGGTTCATGATGTTTGAGCTCATCTGGAAATTCCGGGGCATGGAAAACCTGCTGATGGACTACTACGATGATCCCGAGGAAATCCACGCCCTGCACCGGGCGGTGGCCGATACCGAAAACAAGCTCCTTCTCCGGGCCATCCGGGAACTGAAGCCCGATGGATATATGATCAGCGACGACCTTGGCAGCCAGAAATCCCTCATCATGAGCCCCGCCACCTTCCGGGCGTTCATCAAGCCCTACTACACCGAAACCTGGGGCATTGCCCGGGAAAACGACGTGGACGTGTGGCTCCACACCTGCGGTAATATTACCGAGATCATCGGCGACCTGATCGAATGCGGTCTTTCGGTCCTCCACCCCATCCAAAAACACACCATGGATTGGAACAAAGTCGCATCCAATTGGCGCGGTAAAATCGCCTTCTGGGTGGGTATGGACGTGCAGGATACCCTCATCAACGGCACTCCGGAGGAAGTCCGGGCGGAGGTCCGCCTGATGCGGGATACCTTTGATTCACCCGCCGGAGGCTTCCTCTACGCCGCCGGCAACGGCATTGTCTCCGGTACCCCCATCGAAAACATCGAAGCCTTTCTGCATGAGATCCTGACCTACCGGAACTGAACCGGGTCTCCATCTACCTTGCAGAGCAAAGCTAACCCACCAAAAAACGCCCCTTCCGGAAATCCCGGAAGGGGCGCTGCTTTTGAATATATCAGCTCATGAAGCCCGAAAGAATGGTTTCTTCGGCTTCCTCCTGGGTGAGGCCCAGGGTCATGAGCTTTTGGATCTGCTCACCGGCGATCTTACCGATGGCGGCTTCGTGGATGAGGGTGGCTTCGGGGTGCTCCGCCGCAACCGTGGGGATGGAGCGGATTTTGGCGGCGTCCATGATGATGGAGTCGCACTGCACGTGGCCAAAGCAACAGGCCTTCCCGGTGATGGAAGGATAGAAAATCTGCACCGATTCATCCCGTGCTACCGAACGGGAGACGATGCGCCCGCTGGCGTCGGTACCCTCCAGCACGATGTCCATGGTGGAATCGGCGTGCTGGACCCCATGGGTGAAGAGCTTTTCGTTGATGACAACCTCCGCCCCGGCCTGGCAGACCACGGTGGTTTTGCGGTTGGTGGAATCCACCCCTTTGATCTGGGTGGTTTCCAGCTCCATGTAGGCCCCTTCGTCCAGGTAGATGACGGTTTCGGGGTTCATGACCTTTTCGCCGGTGCCCTCCCCGTCCCCGTAATGGCGCTCCACGTACTTGACCCGGGCGTTTTTGCCCACGTGGAAGGTGTGGATGCCGTCGTGCTGGGCGGTGTCACAGCTGGAATTGTGGATGCCGCAGCCCGCCACGATGAGCACGTCGGCCCCTTCGCCGATGAAGAACTCGTTGTACACCATTTCGGTGTAACCGCTTTCGGTGATGATGACCGGAATGTGCACCGATTCGTTTTTGGTGCCGGCGGCGATGGTGATATCAATGCCGGGCTTGTCCTCCTTTTGGACAATGACGATATTTTCGCTGCTGGCGCGGCCGGCGGCTTCGCCATTCTTGCGGATATTATAGGCCCCCTGGGGAATGGTTTCCAGCTGGGCGATCTCCATCAGGAGCTTGAGATCCTTTTCGGAAAGCGTCTGACTCATGCGCGGGCCACCTTTCTGTCATATTCACAGCCCTCGGCGCTCCGGTCGAAGACGAAGGGCAGGATTTCCTCCTTGGTGCCGCTGTGGGTCACCTTGCCGCCGGAGATGAGGACCACCTTGTCCGCCAATTCGATGATACGTTCCTGGTGGGAGATCACGATGATGGCGCTTTCCCGGGTGGCGTGGAGGGCCCGGAAGGTCTCGGTCAGGCGGGAGAAGGACCAAAGGTCGATGCCCGCCTCGGGTTCGTCAAAGATCATCAGGTCGGTGCCACGGGCCAGGACCGATGCGATTTCGATGCGCTTGACTTCCCCCCCGGAAAGGGAGGCGTCGATTTCCCGGTCAATGTAGTCCCCGGCGCAAAGGCCCACCTTGTTCAGGTAGAGGCAGCAATCGTCCCGGGAGAGCTTCTTTTTACCGGAGGACAGGGCCAAAAGGTCCTTCACCTTCATCCCCTTGAAGCGGGCGGGGTGCTGGAAGCCGTAGCTGACCCCAAGCTTGGCCCGGTCGGTGATAGACATATGGGTGATATCCTCCCCACGGAAGGTGATTTTTCCCCCGGTGGGATCCACAAGGCCCATGATGGCCTTGGCCAGGGTGGTTTTGCCGCCTCCGTTGGGGCCGGTGACCACGATAAAGTCCCCCTTGTTGACCGTCAGGTCCACCCCCTGCAGGATGCCCAGGGTCTCCTCACCGTCCCGGACGGTGTAACAAAGATTTTCTATGGTAAGCATACAGTTTTGTTCCTGTGCCTTTCTCAAAAAAATTCCGGCGCAAAGCGCCGCTTTTCTGCTCTCTACATTATATACGATTTTGCCCTTTTTGTAAAGGGGAAAGCATTTTTTCCTTCCGTATTGACGAACTTTCAAAAATGTTGTAAGATAGAGGCATACACCAAGCATAGCTTTTCCCCGAATCCCCCGTTTCACACCGATTCTGAATTTGAAAGGAAATAGAATTATGAAAATTGCTCTGCAGCTCTACTCCCTTCGTGACGACGCCAGGGTGGATTACGCCGCCACCGTGAAGGCCGCCGGTCAGGTGGCCGGTTACACCGGTTGCGAATTCGCCGGTTACAACGGCCTGAGTGCCGACGAAATGAAGGCCCTTTTGGCCGAAGCCGGTTTGGAGCCCATCGGCACCCATCTGGGCATCGACGCCCTGCGCAAAAACCTTGCCGGCGAAGTGGCCTACGCCGCCGCCGTGGGCATCAAGACCGCCGTCTGCCCCTACGTTTCGGCCGACAGCGCCGAAGGCTGGGCCGCATTGGGCCGTGAAATGGAAGGCTTCGCCAAGGCCTTTGCCGAAGTGGGCATCCCCTTCGGTTATCACAACCACGCCCATGAATTCCAGAAGTTTGACGGCAAGTACGCCCTGGATATTCTCTTTGAAAACGCCCCCTCGGTCTTCCCCGAGCTGGACCTGCATTGGGTCGCCAAGGGTGGCGAGGACCCGGTAGCCTACGTCAAAAAGTACGGCGACCGCATCAAGGCCCTTCACGCCAAGGACATCACCCCCGAGGGCGAGGAAATTGAAGTGGGCAACGGCATCATCGACTTTGCCGCCTGCGCCGCCGCCGCTCCCAACTGCGACTATATGATCGTGGAGCACGAGGTTTATGCCTGTGCCCCCATCGAAAGCGTGGCCATCGGCCGCAAAAACCTGGAAAAGGTTCTGTGATTTCATCCAAAAAGCCCGCACGATGGTGCGGGCTTTTTTGTTACGGGAAGTGTGGCGGCGGGCGAACACAGTTCGCCCCTACGAACGCAACGTCCGAATTTCTCCTTGTAGGGGCGATCTGTGATCGCCCGCGGGCGCCCCTACGAGAACCCATTTCCCTGCCCCCTCCCCGAGGGGGGTGGCACCGCAGGTGCCGGGGGGAGTTATGCACAAGGAAGGAGAGAACTCCCCCAGCTTCGCTGTCGCTCAGCAGCCCCCTCCCAGAGGGGGCCTCCGGGGCGGGTGCCGCAGATTACGCCCCTACAACAAAAACTGCCCCGGGCTGTGGAGGGTATGTCACAGCCCGGGGCGTTCTATCGCTCCGCTTCGCAGGAGGATATATGAAATTATCCCTGCTCCGCAAGGTAGATGGAGATGCGGTTTTGGGTGTATTCGGCGGCTTGCGAGGCTGTGATCTGTCCGGTAAAATAGCGGGATGCTTCTTCGTACATCACCTCAAAGATCACGTTTTCGGTACTGTAGGACACATGGTCTATGCCGTCTATCAATCCCCAGGTGGTATCAACCGCTATGTTAATCAATTCTCTTTCATCTGTCCATTTGGTACTATGAAGATAACAATCATTTTCTTCTCGGTTTATTGAATACCCATTTCCATACCATGATATTTCCCTATATGCATCGTCCTCATTTTCCGGGAAATTCTTTACCACGTCCTCAGCAAAACAGTACCAAATAAAATCTTTTGCGGCTTCCACCGTGGTATTGCTGTTGGCAATACCAAAATAATACGATGCATCCAAAGCATACCCAGAATAATACCCCGCTGGGAGGGCATATCGCGATACTGGCGTCTCGCAATTAGGATCATAAAGATCCGGATAAGCTTCCATAGCCACTTTGCTATCCAATCCCGCCAGAGAATGAAGATAATCTTCCACTCGTATATCAGGAAATTCAGGATAATCCGGAGAGTTCCTGTTCATTTCCAATTCATCCATATCTTTAGCCCCACCGTCGCAGTATGCAAGCATCGCTTCGTATTTCCCATCGATATAGTTACAGGAATTGGCTTCCCAATCAATCCATTCCTCCAATTGTGGGGCAAATTTGGCATACAGATTCTTTTTCAGGCTTCCCTTCTGAACATACGGTGCCTTTACTTCAAGAAAGGCAATCCATTCTTGTAAGGTTGTGGAAACTTCATCATCTTCCAATACCCGGTCAGCCACAGTTACCAACTCATCAATATGATAATTTCTCGGAAGGAAACAGACTTTGCCATTCCATCGGGTGGCCTCCACCGCACTTTTCGTCAAGATACCTTCCGTAAAAAGGTCCGAGACAGCCTCCTCCATATCGGTAAGATACCCCTTGTCGGCATAATTCCGCAGGATCAAAATGTCGTTTCCTGCTATTACGGCAATTTCTCCGGAAAGAAGTGCCAGATTCATGTCGGAAAGATTGTCATATTGCTTTATAGCAAAGGTATACCTCCGGTTGGCACGGTTGTAGTTGGATACAAAATATTCCAGACTTTCGTCTACATAATCCATATAGGTACCAATGGTGTAAATACCGGAAGATTTCTCTTCAGTTTCCGTTCCCTCGGTCAGAAGGAAAATGCCGGTGGTGGTAACGGCGATGATTCTTCCATCCCCCAGACAAAGAAGTTGACGTATGGCCTGGGTATTTTTACATCCCGCCGTCACAAGATCGCACAAAATGTCACAGGTTTCTCCATCGGTTCGCCAAAGTTTTGTCCCTACGGTATAGTAACAATATCTTCCGTCACTTGTAACCGCTCCATCGGGGTTTCCCTCCAGAGCAATTCCTTCATATCCTAGTTCTTTACTGTCAGTGGAGATCGGAACCATAACACCATGATCCCATTCCACCGTGATTTCACCGTTATCATTACGTATTTTGGTGGCATGGATCACAGCATAAACCTTTTCGTCGATCTGGGCCACACCGACGGGATAGAAAGAAGGTGCTTCCGGAGAATCGGCCCGATATAGCTGAACTCCATTCACAAACAATGTCCGCATCTCATCGGTCACCGGGCAAACCACGCTGTAAAGATCCTCCTTTACCGAAAGAAGTTGGGCATATTCTGCCACATAGTCCCCTGGAATTCTTTTTTCCATGGGAACATATATCTCCCCATTTTTATAAAGGTGATAATCCACACCATTTATCTGGCCTGTGGCATCATCGGGATCATAAGATTTATTAGAATAGTCTCCGCCAAACTGATAGACATCCTTTTCTTTGGCAAGAGAGGTCATTTCCATCGGCAAAGTGGTTAATTCCCTGCGGGATTGGTCTTCGCTAAAAGCAGTATCTAGATAACGATATTCTGTTACATGTGGGGTAGTAGAAATTCCCATATATCCTTCGGTGTATACTTTGGTAAGTTCAACTTCTTTTGCTACGGTTATACGGTAACCTTCTCCATCTAAGTGTATATCCAATAGAAGTTCTTCCTCCGAAAGGTTCAAGGGGAGAAATTCCGCTGTATACATCTCAAAGTATACCGCTTTTCTGGGGTCGGCTTCGATGCGAGTGGGTAAAGGCTCAGCTTTATCAAGGTTAGTATGAGAAATACCGGTATCTACCTCTCCAACATGATTCCCGCAGGAAGAAAAAAGGATAACAAGTAACAGAACGAGAATCACGCATATACGCCATTTGAACCTCATAAATATACCTCCACGTAGTCACAAACTATGGGTACTGCAAGAATATAGTCGTCCAAAAACACTCCAAAGGGGGAATCTCCCCCTTTGGACATTCGGTGTTTTGTTATCATCCGTAGTAACGAGCCGAACAAGCTTTGGGTACATATCCAGTTATACTGCTGGAATTCGAGGAATAATAAGTGACTTTATAAAATTCTCCACTTACTCCAAGATAACGCACATAAGTGTTCGAAGAAATTGTTGCTTTGACTGTTCCACTATACGAGGCAGTACCATAAAGGTCGGTTAATGCAGTAATCTTAACACATTCATCAGCAGGAATCAAGGTGAAGTTCCTCATATAGCCGGTGTATGCCCCTTTGGTTACATATGTCCATCCATTTCCAAAAGACCACCCGGAATTGGAAGTACTTCCAAGCACTCTTGCACCCTTTGAAACAGACAAAATAACATTGGCGGTGGATTGTCCTGCATACATAGAAGTAGTATAGCGTGCAAAATAGTCTTTGCTGTTGTCAGAAAGCGGCATCACATCAGCTTCCGGAGCTGCGGCAAAGCTGAACACGGAGCACAGGCTTAGAGCCAGCACCAGTACGCAGATAAACGAGATCAATCGAATTTTTCTCATGGTGTTAATTCCTTTCTTTTTTTCAAAATGTTTAGGGAAATGCCAATTTGAAACCTTGTTTTCTCTCCCTCTTCTCTCTCGCACAGGTGTACATTCTGCGCAATCTTTGTGGCTGCCACAGGCGGCCAAACCTGTGGGCGCTAGGGTTATCCGATAAAGGATCCAATATTATCTGTATCATAACGATGTTGTTTTTGAAATGCAATATCGTCTGCATGAAACGACGTTTTCGGCGCATGAAGCGACATTTTTGTAAAAAGCTTGGAGGATCCATCATCGGGAGTGTACCAACGACAGATCCTCCCGGGGTTATTTTGCGGGGGATTGCATACCTTTTGCCAGTTTCAAAATGGTGCAGGGAATCTATTTGTATTATCCTCGCTCGGCCAGGTATAGCGAAACACGGTTTTGGATATATGCTTACACCAGATAAACAGTTGTAGGGACAGGCGTCCCCGACTGTCTCACGTATAAACCATCCCCCGGGCCGGTCGACCCAGCCCCTACAACAAAAACTGCCCCGGGCTGTGGAGGGTATGTCACAGCCCGGGGCGTTCTATCGCTCCGCTTCGCGGGAGGATATATGAAATTATCCCTGCTCCGCAAGGTAGAGAGAAACCCGGTTTTGGATGTATTCCGCCGCCTTTTCGGCGGTGTTCTGCCCCGCAAGATAACGATGGATTTCTTCCATCACGATGGTTTGGATAGGCGACTCATCCACGGTGTAATGATCCGCCCCCTCCAACAATCTCCGGATTTCCGCTATACTCTGGGGGTAATATGGCTTGTAGTCTTCAGCCATACCTTCGCTGGGATTCTCCAGGCACCAGGTGGTATAGGCATTCTGGATTGCCATCACCGGCGAGAAGGTACCGGTGTTCAATTCTTCCATTACCGGTCTTTGCACCTCTTCTGAATAGAGATACGATAAAAGATCCTTGACCCCCTGGGGATTGGCGGCATCCTTCATAACCGAAAGGAGCCCGAAGGATTCAATGGATACCCCATCCACCCCACTCTTTCCGGGTATAGGAATCATTTTTCCCTGCATACCGTATTCGCTGTAGGGTCTTCCGGCTTTATAGACTTCCGCAAAGTAAAATAATCCGCTTATATGAGGTTGCGATATTCTATGTGACGGATTGAATAGAGGTGAATTTCCATCGTTATTGGCTTCCACGGTATCCAAATCGGGAGCAAACCGCTTCAATATACGAAGCAGTGCCAGGAAGGACTCATCTTCAAAATCGCAGGTACCTGCCTTGCGGTCTACCCAGGATTCATACCCGTCGAGGCCGAACTCCTGTACCACGTTTTCGTAGCAGTTTCGCATCCAGAAATTCTGGTGACTCAGGGAAAGAAGGGTCTTTTCCATGTCAACCGTGCTTTCAAAATAATGCCGTCCCTCCATGGCGGCCTCCACAATGGCCATCCCCTTTAATTCAAAGGTAAAGGGAATTGTAGCCACCATGCCGTCAATGGTTCCCGCCTCGTAAATATTGGGGTAAATACCGTCCTTCAAGTCCCCCAGGTAATCCCGGATATCGGTAATATAGCCCTGCTTGACCAGATTTCGAATCGGTTCCAGGCCTCTGCTGGTCATAAACATATCAAATTGGCCTGAAACCAACGCTTTCCCCAACGCTTCGGTATCGCTGCAGGTGTGAATTCCCACCACGTAGTTTCTGTTTTCCCGCTGGAACTCATTGATGGCATTTTCCAGCCTGTAGTCCACGTAATTACTATATTGCAGAATGACAATTTTCTGTTGTTCCTGGGATTCCCCGATATTGGCAGAGGGTTTTCCTTCTTCGTTTTCGGTCAATACTGTCAGAATGTCATCCCACAGAATCACGACCCGACCATCCTCCAGGGGAAGAATATCACTGATGCTGTCCTCCATAATCAGATAGTCCGAAAAAGCGCCGCAATTCCATACCGTCGTTCCGTCGGTTTTCATCAGATGGCCGCCTGAAGCATAGAAAATGTAGTCTTCCGTTGCCGCAAAGTGCTGTCCATAAAAGCCAACGTCGGCAACCTTTTCCAGGGTTCCGTCCTTCACTGTGTAGAGGGTATTAACCGGTTCGGAAAGACCATCCTCCGCACTCACCGAAAGGAGCAGATAATCCTTCCCCCCCTGTGCCCACATACCGTGGATGGTCTGGATTTGACCGGGAAGCACCTCGGGAAGGTTCACTTCCATAATATCCTTGTAAAGATTTCGCCCTCCCATGTAGCAAGTATAGACACATCCATCCAAGCCCATATACTGAGTATTTCCTTTCATTTCAAAAAGAAGATGCTCTTTCCCGTATATTGTTTCATATAATCCATCGTCCCGGAGGGAATGGATGGTCCCGCCCGGAGTCCAACTAAAATCATAGAGATATTCGTCCAATTCCGTTCTGGCTTGTTCTCTGAAATCCTGAAAGAGATTCAGGGTGATACAACCGGAATCGGTATCAGCCAGTACCATAAAGCCTACATCGGATTCCAGGATTTTCCGCAGCTCCTTTACCCCATCAAAGGTGTATTCCTCCGCCGTATAGGCAAGGGTTTCTTTTTCCTCAGGGAGAATCACAGGGTTTTCTGAAAAACCTATTACCTCCTTCGATTCTTCCTGTTTCCCACAGCCGACAAGCAAAGATAGAAGCACAAGAATCGCACAGATTATTCTTATCCCTCGCCATTTATGTAGATTCTGTTTTTTCTTTTTCATAATCTCACCCATATCCTCTGCTTCGTATAGCGATAAAACAACCGCCACGATGCGGCAACTTTGTTTATTGCCGCATCGTGGTTTCCTCTTAGTCATAGCCAAAAATCCTTTCTTTTTGTTTATTAGGGAAATGCCAATTTGAAACCTTGTTTTCTATCCCTCCTCTCTCTCGCACAGGTGTACATCCTGTGCAATCTTTGTGGCTGCCACAGGCGGCCAAACCTGTGAGCAATGGGGTTATACGATAAAGGATCCAATGTTATCTGTATCATAAATCCGTTGTTTCCGGGATGCAATAGCGATTGCACGAAACGACGTTTTTGGCGTATGAAGTGACATTTTTGCAAAAAGCTTGGAGGATCCATCATCGGGAGTGTACCGACGACAGATCCTCCCGGGGTTATTTTTCGGGGGATTGCATTCCTTTTGCCAGTTTCAAAATGGTGCAGGAGTTGGTGTTGGCGCTGATGGTCAGGACGGTTTTCAGGGCGGAAGTGGTGACTTCTGCCAGGCGATGGTTGATGGTCATTTTCATTGCAACTTCCTCTAAAAAGGCACCTCATGAAAAATAGAAATACCGCCTCCGTTGTGAAAGCAACGGAGGTTGATTTTTGCCCAAATGTCGTTTGATGCGTAAAATACGTCGTTTCACGCAGTGACAGCTTGCGCAGTTATATTATTTTCGGTATTCTATTTCCGGAACCTTCCCTGCAAGGGTAACGTTCCCCATAGCCCTCTGGGCTGTGTTATACCCTCCACAGCCCGGGGCAGTTTTTGTTGTAGGGGCGGATGCCTACATCCGCCTGCCGCCACGCCACAGGCGAGGCGGATCGGGTTTTGCACGGGTTTTATCCCCATGCCGCAAGCGGCATGGGGCGGGCCGCTGTGGTCAGCGGCCCCTACAGATGTATCATTGGGTTCCCATCGTAGGAAGCGTGTGCAAGCTTAGAAGGCCCCCTCTGGGAGGGGGCTGCTGAGCGACAGCGAAGCTGGGGGAGTTCTCTCCTTCCATGCGCATAACTTCCCCCGGCACCTGCGGTGCCACCCCCCTCGGGGAGGGGGGCAGGGGTGCGAAGCGAGACTGAGGGGAGTGATAAGTTGATTGATACCGCCGTAGGGCGGGGGTTTACTCCCGCCGCGGTAATGCCCT
>SVKS01000080.1 GCA_015068345.1 Oscillospiraceae bacterium | reverse complement strand
TCCGAAATTTGGTCGCAAACCTTATCGGGATGGCCTTCGGTTACCGATTCGGAGGTGAAGAGCTTGTTCTTTAACATATCATTCATCCTTTCGGGAAATGTCTTTGACATACGGGAAATATTGTACCATATAACCGGTAAAATTTCAAGCTTGGATGCGGTTTAATTTGACAATTTTACGAAGGAGTTGTATAATAAACATGGACGGGATGCACCAAGCCGGGTGTGTGCCGAATAAAGAAGAAAGGAGGAGAAGGAGAATTCCTGTTTTAAAAAGTAAAAAGGGAAAAAAGCCCACGGCGCTTCTGTTTGTGGATTATGAACATTGGTATATCTCCATGACCAAGCTCCACAAGAAAAAGCCCAATCTGATGGCGTGGCGGGAGAGCATACTGGAACGGTATGACATCAAGGATCTCTACGTATTTGCCGATTACTCCCACCCCAATCTGCAGGTGGAAATTCCGCGTATCCGGGAAGTAACCAACATGGTGATCGAAACCAAAAACAACACCAGCCGTTACGAAAAGGACTACACCGATTTTATCATTCTTGACCATATTTATCAGCACGCGGTTTCCGACAAGGATGTGGATTGCTTTATCATTTTCACCGGGGACGGGCATTTCAGCTCGGTGGTGAACTTTATTCGTCAGAAGTGCGGAAAAGAAGTGGGTGTTTTTGCGGTCCGTTTTGCCGCGTCCAGCATTTTGAAAAGTGCGGCAAGCTGGTTTGTGGAGCTTCCGGAGGAAGAAAAGAAGCCTGATCCCGATATGCCTTATATGGATCTGGTGCTTGCATACCTGAAAGACCGGGAAAAGAAAAAGGAATATCCGGCCATGACCCTGCCGGAGATCTGTCGGTACGTGGCAAAATATGCCGAGGTGGAAGAGGACAAGCTGAAACAAGCTGCCAACAAACTGATTACCCTGGGCTACGCCAAACGGGCGGAAAAGATTACCCCCGACAGCAGGCTCGTTTCCATCATAGAACCCGATTGGGATAAAATGAAAAAAGACGATTTCTGGGATGACGAGCTCTTCGATGAAAGCGAAGAAACCAAAAAGTAAAAGAGAGAAATCCGCACAGACCATGCCCGGTCTGTGCGGATTTTTTGCCTGTTTGGGATTATTTGAACAGTCTGGGAAGAAGTTTCCATGCGGCTACCCGCCATGCCTGCCACTCGTGGGCGCCTTCGGAAAGAACCACGTGGGCCGGGATACCCCGTTCGTCGAAGAAGGACTTGTTTACCTCCAGGTTCACAAAGCCCTTGGGTGCCAGTTCCAACTCACCGCCGGAAAGGAAGGCTTCCCGCAAAGTGGCTTTCAGCAGAGCCTCGTCGGCTACCTTGGGCTCCGCCTGGAAGCGGCTGCCACGGATACCCGCCGACATGACCCCCATGTAACCGAAGACACCGGGATTGGCACAGACGATGTTGGCGGTCTGCATGCCGCCCATGGAAAGGCCGGTGAGTGCCCGGTGGTCGGGGTCGGCAATGACCCGGAAGTGGGATTCGATGAAGGGAATGGTGTCATTGATCAGCACATCCCCGAATTTGTTCTGGTAATGAAGCTCCCGCATATCCCGGGAAGGGGTGACACCCGGCTCGAAGCCGTAGCCGTATTCGTTGACGATGATCATTTCTTTGCATTCGCCCTTGGCGATCAGGTTATCGGCAATGAAGTTGATCTTGCCCTGTTCCACCCAACCGGTTTCGTCCTCGCTGGAGCCGTGCTGCAGGTAGAGGACGGGGTAATGCTTTTCGTGGTCGGTTTCGTAGGAGGGCGGAGTGTAGACCGTGGCGCAGCGGGTTTTGCCGGTGAGGGAAGATTTGAAAAAGACCTTCCGCACCTGGCCGTGGGGCACGTCCTGAATGTCATAGAAATCGTAGTCGGGATTTGGAATATCCAGGGAGTTTACCGCCTGGTTGAGAACCCAGTAGAGGGGCATGGCGGGATTTACGGTTTTGATACCGTCGCACTCGAACACCACGTAGTGGGTGCCGGGGCGAATGCCGTAGAGGGTGGTGGTGAAGCTGCCATCCTCTTCCGGGGTCAACTCGATAACCTTGTCTTCCAGACCGGTGTAGTCCGACATTCCCTTCAGGGTGATCTTTTTGGCACCGCAAGCAGGGAAAACGATCTTGACGCCGCCGTCATCCTGGTAAATGGGATTCTCGTAAAAGGGAGAGAAGCAAAGCGCATTGGAATGTAACGATTGATTTGCCATGGGGGTGCCTCCTTGCAAATATTAGGTTGGGTTCATTTTAACACAAAAAAAGCTAAAAATGCAAGCAGTAAATGAAATGTACCGGGTATTATGACCCGGAGGAGAGGGCAAAGGAATATGGATTCCACAAAATCCCCCTTGCAATATACCGAAAAAAACGGTATAATGAAGAAAAAAGAGCCGGGAATTCCCGGCAACGAAAAGGAGAAAATATTTATGATGACCTACGGAACTCTGCCTTACATTGACAAGCCTGTATCCAGACTTTTTGCCGGTACCATGCTGGGATGTATGTCCCAGGGCCAGGATGCCTCCGAACTTCTGGACCAGATCTACGCCATGGGTATCAATGCTTTCGACAGCGCCAATGTTTACGGCTTGGCGGAATGCTCCCTGGGTGACTGGGTTGAAAAGCGCGGCCTGCGGGATAAGCTTGTCATCCAGACCAAGGGCGCCCACCACGATCGTTGGCACATTCGTGTAACCCCCTACGACATTCTGTCCGACGTACATACCTCCCTGGCCCGTATGAAGACCGACTATATCGATATCTACCTTCTGCACCGGGATGATGAAACCAAGCCGGTTGGCCCCATTGTGGAAACTCTGAATGCCCTGGTGGACGAAGGTAAGATCAAAGCCTTCGGCGGTTCCAACTGGACCCACAAGCGCGTAGCCGAAGCCAATGCCTACGCCGCCGAACATGGTCTCCAGGGCTTTACGGTGGTCAGCCCCTACTACGGCCTGGCCGTTCAGCACGCCGACCCCTTTGGCGGCAACTGCATCGGTATCTCCGGCCCTGAAAATGCCGAAGCCCGTGCTTACTACCGGGATAACAACATTGCCGTGGTTCCCTATTCCTCCATCGGTGCCGGCTTCTTCTCGGGCCGTATGAAGAGCAGTGATCCCGAAGGCGCTAAGGCTGTGGTGTCCGGCAGCACCGTCCGGGGCTACTTCACCGAAGATAACTTCCAGCGTCTGGCCCGGGTGGAAGAACTGGCCGCCGAAAAGGGCTATTCGGTTGCCCAGATCGCCATGGCTTGGGTTCTCCACCAGGATATGGATCTTTATCCCATCGTTGGTTCCAGCCGTGTAGAAGGTATGGCGGACAACGTGGCGGCCCTGGAAATCAAGCTTACCAAGGAAGAACTGGCTTACCTGGATCTGGAAAGCGAAACCAGATAAATTTACGAAAAAAGACAAGGGGAAAGAACCTTATGAAGTATGGCATCGTGGGACCCAGCGAAGGGGAAGTGGCCAAATTTGTGGCCGCCCTGGAAAACAAAAAAGAACGCGTGGTATCCAATATCAAGGTGTATCAAGGTACCTACAAGAATTTGGACATATCGGTGGCCATCAGTGGCATTTGCAAGGTGAATGCCTCCATTGCCGCCATGGTTCTGGTGCGGGAAGAACGCTGTGACGCCCTGGTGGTGTGCGGTGTATCGGGTGGCATTGACCCCATGCTGAAAATCGGGGACACCGTGATTTGCAGCCGGGTGGCTTACCATGACGTGGCTCCCAATATTCTGGTGGATGATCCTCCCTACATGGGAAGCCCCTGGTTTGAGTCGGACGCCGACCTGGTTACAGCCGCCGAGGAAGCCCTGGGGGATAGCATCAACGGTTACAAGATCTACACCGGTAAGGCCGTCACCGGCGAAGCCTTTGTGGCAGACGAAGGTCGTCAGGAGATCATTGATGGGTTTGACCCTCTGTGCACCGATATGGAAACTGCCGCTGTGGCCCACGTGGCTTACATGAATAAGATCCCCTTTGTGGCCTTCCGCAGTATTACCGACACCGCTGAAAAGAGCGGTATGGAAAACTTCCACGAAAACTACCTGGCCTCCAGCGCCACTGCTCAGGAGTGCCTGATGGCCTTCCTGGAAAGAGTCAGCGAATGAAGCCTAAGTGCATGGTAGCCCTCAGCGGCGGGGTGGACAGTGCCGTTACCGTGCTGTCCCTTTCGGCTGAGTACGACGTGATGGGCATGACCCTGAAGCTCCATCCTGGGTTTGATCCCGGTCCTGCGGAACGGCTTTGCGCCTCTCTGGGGATTCCTTTTCGGGTGATGGAGCGGCAGGAGGCTTTTATGGAGCGGGTGATTACCCCCTTTGTGGAGACCTACAAGGCCGGGAAAACCCCAAATCCCTGTATCTATTGCAACCGCCGTGTGAAACTGCCCTTCCTTTTGGAAGCGGCGGAGGACGCCGGGTGTGACTACGTTGCCACCGGCCATTATGCAAGGGTAGAACGGCATAATGGTCGAAGTCTGCTTTACAAGGCTCGTTACCCGGAAAAGGATCAAAGCTACATGCTCTCGGTCCTGACCCAGGACCAGCTTGCCCGGTTGATCCTGCCTCTGGGGGACTATGCCAAGGAGGACGTGCGAAAAATTGCCGCCGAACACAATCTGGAAAGCGCCAAAGCCGCCGATTCCCAGGATATTTGCTTCATCCCGGATGGAGATTATGCAGGCTACATCCGCCGCCTGACCGGGGAGATTTTCCCGGAGGGCAATTTCGTGGATCCGGCGGGCAAAATTCTTGGGCGACACAGTGGCATCGTGGATTATACCATTGGCCAACGCCGGGGGTTGGGTTTACCCCTGGGCTACCACGCCTACGTGGTGGCAAAAAATGCCGAACGAAACGAAGTGACGGTTGGCACAAACGACCTTCTCTTCAAAACAAGAGTGGAGCTTTGTCATATCAACCTAATCCCCTTCGATCGGTTGGATGCCCCCATGCGAGTCAAAGCCAAAACTCGTTATAGCCAAAAGGAAAGTGATGCCACCCTGCATCAGGTGGGGGAGGATCAACTCCTTTTGGAATTTGATCAGCCCCAGCGCGCCGTTACCCCCGGCCAGACCGCCGTATTCTACGATGGGGACCTGGTGGTGGGAAGCGGTGAAATTATATAAAAGCATTACGTAAACGATCTTGCAAGCATGGAAGGAGAAGGTACGTATGAAGGTTAAAAAAGCTGTGATTCCGGCCGCGGGACTTGGCACCCGCATGCTGCCCGAAACCAAAACGCTTCCCAAGGAAATGCTTCCCATTGTGGACAAGCCCGCCATCCAGTATGTGGTGGAGGAGGCGGTAAACAGCGGTATTGAGGAAATCCTGATTCTGACCAACCGCAGTAAAACGGTGATGGACGATTATTTTGACTATCACCCGGAGCTGGAAGCCAAACTGCGGGCCGCCGGACGGGAAGAGGATGCCAACATGATCCGAAAGGTGGCCGACATGGCCCACTTCACCTTCATCCGCCAAAAGGAAACCCTTGGCCTTGGACACGCAGTCCTTTGTGCCAAGCGGTTTGTGGGTAACGAACCTTTTGCGGTGCTTTTGGGGGACGATATCATGAAAAACGACGTTCCTATCACCCGACAGCTCATCAATGCAGCAGAAAAATACAATTGTTCTGCCATGGGTGGCCGCCATGTTCCCCTGAAGGAGATCGGGAAGTATTGTACCACCCGTTATGAAGCCATTCCCGGGGAAGAAAAAATCTTCCACCTCCTGGAAGCCATCGAAAAGCCCCGTCCGGAGCAGGTGATTACCGACTTTGCCATTCTGGGCCGCTACGTTTTCACCCCCGAAATCTTTGACGTGCTGGAGCACCAAAGCACCGGGTTCAATGGGGAAATCCAGCTAACCGATGCCATTGACGGTCTTGCCAAACGGTCAAAGGTGGTGGCGGTGAACTTTGAGGGCCGCCGTTTTGATACCGGCAGTATGACCGGCTACCTGGAAACCGTGCTGGAATATGCCCTGGAATCCGAAAAAACCGGTGCCTGGCTGAAGGAATATATCCTGAAAAAGGCGGAAGAGTGGAAATGATCTGGCTTGGCATCGATCTGGGGGATGTCCGCACCGGAGTGGCTATTTCGGTGTCGGGAAGTATGACCCGTTCCTATCGGCTGATCGAGGGGAAGGGCTTAAAAAAGACCGCCATTGAGGTGGCGGATATCGTCCTTTTCGAAAAAGCCGGGGGAGTCGTGATCGGAAATCCCCTGAATATGGATGGCACCGAGGGAGAACGGAGCGAGAAGGCGAAGGCCTTCCGGAAGCTTCTGCAGGGACAACTCTTTGCCCGGGGATTGGAGACGATTGAACTGGTGCTTATGGACGAACGTCTGACCACCGTGGAAGCCCATGAACGTCTCCTGGAACAGGGGTATGACAGCAAGGAACGGAAAAAGCTGGTGGATATGAAATCCGCTGAGCTGATTCTGGAAAGTTACCTTGCCATGCAAAAATAAAATTCAAAAGGGGAAGGAAATCGCAAAAAGTGGTTCTCTTCCCCTTTTTTGAAAGAGAGGGCTACAATATGTTCCGATATACCCGCGTGGACCGGGAGGGAAATCTCCTCTGTGACGTGTCCCAATATGTGAAAAAGCACAACGTGATCTATAAGACACCGCCGAAGAAACCCCAGGATGGACTTCCCCTGGGAAACGGTGCCATGGGCGGGTTGGTATACCACAGTGACCGGGAGCTTTGCATGCGTATCAACCGCACCGATAGCTTTGACTACGGTCCCGCCGAAAATTTTGGGGCATGGGGCCATGAGTGGGAAGAAAAATGTACCACCCTGGCCAATTGTGGTCTTTTGAAGTTTTCCGATGGTACGCCTGCCTTTGCCTGGGAATACCTGGACGATTACGACATGACCCTGGACCTGGGGCAGGGGGAAATCCGCATGGAATCCAAAACGCCCTTTTCCTCCTGGCGGGCAACCGGCTACGGAAGTCTCGAAGATAGCTGTATGGTTTGGGAGGTGGAAGCTACCTCGGAGGAACCGCTGGAACGCACCGTTACCCTGGAACGGTACGGCACCCGGGGCTTTTTCCACTACTATGAAAGCTTCACTCGGGATACTCGCCGCCGTCTTTACGGTGTAACACCCACTGCCGGAACCGATATGATGCTTTTGACCCAGGAGCTTCATGGCTGCACCTTTACCACCGCCGTGACGGTAGAACACCCCGAAGCACGCTATGAGGTGATCAATCAGCGGGAGGTTCGTTGCGTACTACCCGCCGCCCAATCGGTCAAATTTCGGGTATTGGTTACAACCGCCCTGTCCACAGACGGGGAGGATACCGAAGCAATGGCCACCGATACTCTGTTGGCGGCACGGGAAGAGGGGGATGCAATCCATCAGCGACACCTTGCCTGGTGGAGAGAGTTCTGGAACCGGAGTTTTATCCAAATTGGGGACGAGCTGGTGGAGAATCTTTACTATATCCACCGTTATCAGTTTGGGTGCAGTGGTTACGGCGCTTTCCCGCCATCGGTGTTTGGGTCCCTTTGGACTACCTTCGGAGATACCCGCAACTGGGGGCACTACTACCATTGGAATGACCAGATGCAGTTCTGGGCTCCGGATACCTGGAATCATGGGGAAATGCTGAAGCCCTACTTTGACTATCGGCTTGGTATGCTTCCCAAAACCATAGAGGACGGACGTGCCATTCATGGGGTGGACGGTGCCTGGTATTCCGATATTTCCTCCGCGGACGGATTCCAGGCTGTAGAACCCGATACCCGGGGTAATATGAGCTGTGGGGCCATGATCGCCCTGCAAATGTACCGCCACTATAAGCATTTTCCGGATTCCGATTTTTTGCGGGATGTGGCGTGGCCGGTAATGAAGGCCTGCGGGGATCTGTACCTGGGCCTTTTGGTGAAGGAGATGGATGGAAAGTACCATATCCGTGATGTCACCGCCATGGAAGGTTACCTTTATCTCAACGATACCATGAATGATTGGGCGATGATCCAGGCATTGTTTGAGGCACTTCTGGAGGTGGCGGAAGAGGTGAACGCACCAAAGGAGCTCGTTTTCGCATGGAAGGATCGGTTGGAGAATCTTTACGACCCGCCCACTATGACAGCGGAGGGCAAATCGGTATTTGCCTACGGCCGATTTGAGGATGGTCGAATCTGCACCGATACAAAGTACCCCGAAGGAGATATGGCCACCGGCATCATGGGTACCCTGATGTGTGTTTTCCCGGCGTTGCTTTATCACAAAAACAGCGTTCATCGACCCTGGTTCGAGCTTGTGAAAAATACCGCAGAGTTGGCGAAGGACAGGGAAGCCGGTTGCGGTTGGGATCTGAATCTGCCGGTGAATGCCCGCATGGGCTATCGGGAAGAACTGGAACGGGGGATCCATGCGTTCGCCCGTACCTATATGATCTATCCAAGCGGTCTGACCAACTTTAATCCGCCCGATACGACAGGCCGATATACCGCCCGTGCCATTCCGGAGGGGGTTACCCACACCCAGTGGGGGGATCTGCACGAAAAGGATAAGGGGGAGCGGGTGCGTTACGATGCGGAGCGCTTTTCCCATTTCTATTCCGAACCAATGGCGGTGGTGGCGGCTGCGGTTCACGAAAGCCTGATCCAAAGTACCGACGGAGTGATCCGGGTGTTCCCCACGGCGGGAGACGGATTGTTCCGCCTGCATGCCGAAGGAGACTTTATGGTGACCGCCCAAAAAACAGGGGAGCAGGTTCGTTTTGTGGCCATCGAAAGCCGCCGGGGCGGTCGTGTGACCCTGGAAAGCTCCTTCGGAGGGGACGAAGCCGTTCGGTGTGGCAGGGATTACGTGGGGTTTGAGAAGACCGCAGACAATGGAGAGATAAGGATTTCCTTTGAAACCTGCCCTGGTAAGACCTACCTGGTGTTTTCCCGGGACGATCATATCGACGGCAGTTATCCCACACAGGTACCGGTAAGTGAAAACCGGGAGCCCAAGCGGTTTGGGGATCACGTCATCGGGCTGGAACGGGATTTTTAAGAACATACACAGAAAAAAGCCTTTTGGGAAGCTTCCCAAAAGGCTTTTTGTATGGGGAATCAGAAAATCTGCATGTCGCTGAGGATGGCTTTTTCGGGGCCGACGTAACCGTCATGGATGGCAATGGTTTCCGAAAGCCGCAGGGAGGAAAGAACCTGGCTGAGTTTGCCGGTGATGGAAATGCCGGTGACCGGGGTCACGGTTTTGCCGTCGTTCCAGTAGGCAAGACGGACTTCACCGCCGATGTAGTCGGTGTAAAAATCCACCTGCAGACCCGACATGGAAACCACTTCCAGGGCGGGACCGGCGGCAAGCTCTTCGGCGGAAACACTGCCGGGGGCCACCGTCATGCAACCAAGACGACCGGTGGGAACCTCCTTCAGGTATTGACCAAAGCGGTTGTTACCGTAGTAATTGGTGGCAACGCCGTCTTCTACAATGGCAATGGACCCGAGGGTCAACCCGTCGGAGTCGAACTTGTTGCTTTGCAGGTTGCCCTCCACCTCGCCCGACATGGTGATGGAGAATTTGTCACCGGTGGCATCCTTCTGGATGGCGTCCCCCTTTTGGAACACACTGGCGTGGGCGTATACGGCGGAATAGTCCAGGTTGTAGGCAATGTTGCCGAAAAGCTCGGAAAGCTCCAGCTTGTTCAAAATGACTTTGCCGGCAAGTTCGCCCTCCGGCTTTTTTGCCTGAGCTCTGGCCTTTACCTCCCGGAGCTTGGCAGCAATTTCATTTTGAATCGTTGCTTCATCCATGGAGGCGAAGTTGTACTGCTGATAGAGCTCCACACTTTCGGTCTCACCGTTAAAGGTGGGGATAGCTTCCACCATGGCGCTGTAGCGAATCTGGGTCTTGTCAATGCCGCGGCTGTTGACCACGCTTTCGGTGTGGCGGGTGACAAAGACCTCCACCGAGTTCAAATCGGCGTTTTCCAGAGTGTTGGCGGCGAAGACACATTCGGCAATCTTTTCGGAAAGGGCAGAAAGCTCGTAATCCGCAAAGTTGCTGGCCACTTCAAAAGAACCGGTTTCCTTTTCGGGAAGAGCGTAGTCTGCGTTGTTGATGAGCTTGGCCTTAGCGACTGCATCGGTGATCTTTTCCTGAAGCTCACCCTCGGTGGTGGAGGGGTAGACCAGGAAGGAGCTTTCGCCCTTGAACCCATCGTGATCTACGTATACAGTCACCTGCTTGTCGCAGGTAGCGGTGCGGCGGACCGTTTCCAGCTTGCCCTTCACGAAGAAGAGTTCACAGCTTTCCCGCTTGTGCTCGTTGTATTTGTAATCGCTGACAGAAGCGTCAGCCTTCAGATAAGAAAGAATCGTGTTCATCCCAGTTTCACCTTCGCTTTCAGGGCGGGGCCGCCATCGCTGACCCGGACCCATTCCTTGTATCCCTTACCACAACTGCCCGAGCCGATCACCTTGAAATCATCCGAAATCATGGTGATGGACTTGAGAAGATCGGGAACGTAACCGCTCATGACAACGGGGGAAACATAGTTGTCGGTGAGCTTGCCGTCTACGATCTCGATGCCGTACTGGGCGACGCACTGGATGGCCCAGTTTTTGGGGTCTTCCATACCGTTGTTGGTTTCGAAGAGCATGTAGCCGTGATCAATGGAGGCAATCATATCCTCCAGTTTATCCGAACCCGGTTCAAAGAAGGTGTTGGTCATGCGGCTGTAGGCCTTGCGGCGGGAGGATTCCCGACGGCCGTTCCCGGTGGGAACGGTTCCCAACTGGGCGGCGGAAGCCAGGTCGGAAAGACCGGCCACCAGAATGCCGTCCTTGATGATCTGGGTGTCCCCGGCCAAAACGCCGTCATCGTCAAAGAAGAAGCTGGCGGCAGACAGGGTGGCGGCGGCGCCGTCCCGCATGTTGCAGATGGGGGAGGCCACGTACTTACCAACGTATTCCTTAGCCAATGCACGGTCCTTTACAAACTGATCCATTTCCACCCCGTGACCGAAGGCTTCGTGGGCGATCAGGCCGGTGATGGAGGGGTCGGTGATCACGTCGTAAACACCCGGGGTGATGGGCTTGGCCTTGGTGAGAAGGTCAGCCTTTTTGAGAAGACGCTCCACCTTGCCGGGCATGGCGGCCAGCACGTCGCCGATGCGGTTGCCATAGGAGGGTTCGTAGGCCTGGACGACCTTGTCGTTATCCCGGTAAACCAGGAACATGTTGCCGTTGACCCAGGTGTAGTTCTGGTCCAGCTCCCGGTTTTCCGAAATGAAGAGCTTGGAAACCTCCAAAAGCCCCATCATAACCACAGCGTTGAGGATGTGTTCGCTCTTGGAAAGCAGGGTAGCACACTGATTTTTGCAGAAATCCAGCAGGGTAGCATCGGTGTACTCGGCAAAATCGTGGGGACGGGCAAAGGACTTGACCAGGGGTTCGTCCTTTACTTCCACCGGGGGAATGGTATCGGTACCGGCACCAAATACGCCATTGGCAATGGTCTGGGCCAAGACGGTCATGTCACCCGAAATATCATCCAGGGAGTATTCGTAGAAGACGTTGCCGTTATACATCTTCACCACAAAGCCGCACTCGGTGTCGCGGCCCGGGTTGATGCCGGAGGTGTTGCGGTCGGCACGAATGGCACTGGAGCGGATGTCCACGCCAAGAACGCTTGCGTAGGAAAAACTCTTGCGGAGTTCCTTCACCAGCGCCTTCATATCGGCCCGCTTGGAATCTAAATACTGGGAAAAAGCCAAAGGGAATCCTTCCTTTCTGATCGATTCCTGGGGAATCGTTAATTTATTTGTTTGAAGTGGAATATAACGCTGTCGTAATCACCCCGGAGGGAAATCGGAATGCCGATGTTGCTGGAATCAATCACCCCAGGGTATGCCTTCATTATAATACAGCCGGCGTAAAAAGTCAATTTCACAAAAGGAGATTCTGTTTCACGAGGAGGTAGTGTGGCATACAATAAAAGCAGGAGGTGGCGTGACGGATGGAAGTTTGCATAGCAATTTTTGCGGCGGTGGGAGTCGTTTCGGTGGTGTACTGTTTTTTTGGAGCCATATTTTTGAAGAGTGCGGCGGGCCGTATCGTGACCCTGGTGGAAACCACGGGGGATCGGGATATGGGGGTGCTTTGTATGATGTGGATCTCCTCCTTTCTGGTAGGAGGGGACGTGATCCACTTGCCGGAGGAGGAAGAAAAACTTGATTCCTATCTGCGAAGCATAGGCAAACTGGAGTAGAGGAAAGCAAACAAAAAACGACCCGAATGAAAATCGGGTCGTTTTTTTGTAAAGTGTTTTATAGTTGTTACTCAGCAAACGTACTTCCGAACAGATTCGGGAAGTTCCTCAACGTCCTTGGAAATGATCATGGTGAAATCGATTCCCATGGTTTCACTCTTGCTGGCAAGAAGTTCAATGAAGGCGGCCAGTTCTTCGTCGGTGCCGACCTTGACGATCTTCAGAAGGTTATCGATAAAGACGTGAACCAGGTCGTAGTTCTGGGCGTAGCAGCCAAACAGGAAGCCCGCAAAGGCGTTGAACCCGGTCAGGGGATACTCGCTGTAATCGATGAGACGAGCGTCGTGATTGATGTCCAGGGTCAGGGAGTTGCCGTTTTCAATGCACAGGATGCTGCCGGCATGTTCGCTGGCGGCCTGGTTTACCATTTCGATGAGCTGCTTGGTCTTACCGGAACCTTTTTTGCCAACAATTAACTTAATCATGTCAGTCCTCCTAAAAAATGTGGATGGTGTTGTGAAGGGATTATCAAGTCGGTCGGACCCCGGATGCGGGGGAGCG
>SVKS01000079.1 GCA_015068345.1 Oscillospiraceae bacterium | reverse complement strand
TCCAACAACCTCCTCTTCGGTTATTCTCTTGCCTTTCATTATATCACAAAACTGTATACCATCCTCTTGCACTACCTGTATACTATCTTACTACACTGTACAGCCCACATCGGCCCGCCCCGGGCCGTTTACGGGCCGGGGAAAAAGATTTGCAAAATCGTACAAACCCTCTCAGTCTGCCCAAAGGGCAGACTGCATTTGTCCCCTGCGGGGACGCCCCCTGACATTGCTTACGCAATGCCATCCCCCAAAGGGAGAGCCAAGATCCGCCGCACCTACGGTGCGGACGGCAGGCCGATGTGGGCATCGGCCCCTACTGACAAGGGAGAGCCGATGGCCGTCCGCAACGCGATTGACCATGCCGAGGGTTATTGACAATCCCTCCGTCATTTGCTTCGCAAATGCCACCTCCCGTGATCGATTCCCTTCGGGAAGCGATCAATACACGAAGGGAGGCTTTGGCGGGTGCGTCGAAGGGGGTATCGTAGGTGCGAAACCTACCGGGTACGGCATAATGACCTGGTTTTGCGTTAGCAAAATTTTCGGGCCGGTGGGGCCCGAAAAAAGGTCATATGCGATCGGCCGTCGGAGCGGCCGATCATTCTACATAGGCCATCAGCTGATCTGCCGCATGGAGGATATAGCGGGCAAAATCTTCCCGCACCGCCCCGGGCAACCGGCCGGTGGAAATTTCAAAATTCATCATGCCCTCAAACCCGGCCAGGGCCAGGCCGTGCATGGCGTCCTTCCAATCGATATTGCCCATGAAGGGCAGCAAATGATCGTCCTCAAAGGCCTTGTTGTCGTTGATGTGCAATACCTTCAGGCGGCTTCCCACGTAGGCAAGCCCCTCCGACTGGCGAATGCCGCTGATGTTGGCGTGGCCGAAATCCCAGCAAACACCCACACCGAAGGTGTCCGCCACGTCACAAAGCTCGTCGGGGGACTGGCAATAGCGATGGGATTCGTAAAAATGGGGGGTGACCCGCATATTTTCCACCACCGCCGCAAGCCCGATCTTTGCGGCGTGCTCCATCACAGGGGTCAGATTCCGGATGACCAGCTCATGCTGTTCCTTTCTGTTGTATTGGGTGCCGGGAAGAGCCATGGTGACGGGATGCAGCACCGCATACTCCACCCCCAGAAGCTTGGCTCCATCCATGTCCCGGATGATTTTCTCATTGAATTTTTCAAAGAAAGCCCAATCCTTCTGCAGGTTGCCGCTGACGAAGGGAAGATGAGCAATCCGGATGGGAAGGCCGATCTCTTCCGAATCCCGGAGGGCTTGCTCCATATAGGGTTGCCAGCCGTCGGCGTCGAAAATGGGCATCACCAGATCCAGGTTGGCCCCGTCAAAGCCCATTTTTTTGTTGAATGCCAGACCGGCCCGGATATCATCCGAAAGGTTCTCCTTATTGCGATGGTGCAGATTCAGGGACGAGCTTGTTTGGAAGCGTTTCATTTTGACCTTCTCCTTTTTTTGAAATCTAACCGAAGTTTACCACAGCATGACCGGAAAGTCAATGCGGCAGGAAGCCATGGATAAGACACCCTTACCCAAAATACTTGTTGACTTTTCAACAAGTATGGTGTATAATAGCACTTGTTGTGTTTTCAACTTTCTATATATCACCCATCAAAGGAGAATTTCCCATGAAGGTTCATATTATCGTGGATTCCACCGTGGATCTGCTGCCCGAAATCAAAGCCCGCACCACCGTGGTCCCCCTGACGGTACATTTCGGCGAAGAGGAATATATCGACGGCATCACCATCACCCACCAGCAGTTTTACGAAAAGCTGGTGGAAACCGACGTGCTTCCCCGTACCAGCCAGGCCAACCCGGATGCCTTCGCATCGGTTTTTGCCGAAATCACCGCCGCCGGGGACAGCGCCGTGGTGATCACCGTGTCCTCCAGCTTTTCCGGCACCTACCAAAGCGCCATCATCGCCGCGGTGGATTACGACAACATCCATGTGGTGGACAGCCGCACCGTGGCCATCGGGGCGGGCATTCTGGCCAAAATGGCCCTGGAAATGGCCGATTTGGGTTTTGATGCCCCCACCATTGCCAAGACCCTGGACGAGGAAAAGAAAAAGATCCGCATCGTGGCCCTGGTGGACACCCTGGAATATTTGAAAAAGGGCGGCCGCATTTCCAAAACCGTGGCCTTTGCCGGGAGCCTTTTGAACATCAAGCCGGTGCTTTCGGTGGTGGACGGAGAAATCGCCCTTTTGGGCAAGGCCCGGGGCTCCAAGCAGGGCAACAACCTTTTGGTAACCGAAATCGAAAAGTGCGGCGGGGTGGATTTCACCAAGCCGGTGCTTTTGGGTTATACCGGCCTTTCCGATGCCCTTTTGCAAAAGTACATTGCGGACAGCGCCCACATCTGGGAACAGAGCGTCCGTGCGTTGGAAACCACCGTCATCGGCAGTGTCATCGGTACCCACGTGGGTCCCGGGGCGGTTGCCGTGGCCTTTTTTGCGAAATAACTCCTCCATATTTTCAAAAATCGACGACCGACGGCTTTTCACCACCGTCGGTCGTCGGTTTTTGCGTTATTAGCCCAGGTGACGGTTTCCTACGCCCGCCGTCGCACTGGGATTTGTTCCAATATCATTCCCCATGCCGCAAGCGGTATGGGGGATGGATTTGCAAAATTGTACAAACCCTCTCAGTCTGCCCGAAGGGCAGACAGCATTTGTCCCCTGCGGGGACGCCCCCTGACATTGCTTACGCAATGCCATCCCCCAAAGGGAGAGCCAAGGTCCGCCGCACCTGGGGTGCGGGCGGCGGGCCGGGAAACCCGGCCCCTACGATGTGAAATCTACCGGGTACGGCATAATGACCTGGTTTCCCGTGAGGGAAATTTTCGGGCCGGTGGGGCCCGAAAAAATGGTCATATGCGATCGATCCGCATTTGCGGAGCGATCACGTAGGGGCGATCTGTGATCGCCCGCCGAACCTGCCAACACGGGCGACCGCAGGTCGCCCCTACGATGTGAAACCTACCGGGTATGGCATAATGACCTGGTTTTGCGTTAGCAAAATTTTCGGGCCGGTGGGGCCCGAAAAAACGGTCATATGCGATCGGCCGTCGGAGCGGCCGATCATGTAGGGGCCGTACTAAGGGCCGAAAGGCCCGCATGTCGGCCCGCCCCGGGCCGTTTACGGGCCGGGGAATGGTTTTGTGCAAAATCAAATCCACCGCACCTGGGGCGCGGACGGCGGGACGGGAAACCCGTCCCCTACTACCCCTCAGTCGGCGTTGCCGACAGCTCCCCTGACAAGGGGAGCCAATGGCCGCCGCACCTACGGTGCTGTCACCGGGCCGGGAAACCCGGCTCCTACAACCACTCCCGCCCTGCATTTGCCGCTGTGCTATGCCTGCAAATGCCTTTCTGCATTGCCCCGGGAGATTTTATAATAGGCTTCGTAGCTGATTTTGCCCCTTGTCACCGCATCGTCCAGGAAAGCCGCCAGACCGATGCGGATGGGTTGGGTGATATTGGCCGGGTCGCAAAGGTCCAGGGCGAAATAGAGACGATCCTGGAATTCCTCCAGGAAGGCATAGCCAAATTCCGGATCCCGGGAAATGGCCCCAAAACCACTGCCCGCCGAAAGGTCACCACAGAGGTTGGGGTAGCGGCGCATCAGCTCCACCACCCGGCCACCCGGGGTCACCTTGCCCTGGGGCCAGCCATGGAAGGCCGCTTCATCCACGTCCCCGGAAATGCCCGACCAGAAGCGCTGAGAATGTCCGAAGAAGCGAAGCTTGGGGAAAGCCTGCAGGCATTCCTCCAACCGGGGAAGGCCAAAGGTATCGATGAGGCCGTACTCCCCTTCGGGGGTGCCGATGTGGAAGGTCACCGGCATATCCCGGGCTTCGCAGGCCTTGAACAGGGCTAAAACCCGGGGATCGTCAAACCACAAATTGGCGGTGAGCTCCCCCACTCCCCTCGCCCCCAGGGCCTTGTAGTGGTCCAGGTAGTAGGTGAAATCGCTTTCCCCATTGTTGTCCCCCATGCGGGGATCGATGTTGCAGTGGAAGGCAAACCGGGTGGGATTTGCCTGGGTAATTTCATAAATATCCTCGTTGGTGCTGATTTCGTGGGCGCAGTCGGGGGAAATGCTGGGCAGGAGAACCCCCTTTTCCACCCCGATCTTGTCATACATTTGGAGAAGCTCCGGCACGGTGGCAAAATGGCTTCCCCCCGGTCGGGGAATGCCGTGGGTGCGGATGGTGTGGGCATGCATGTCGATTTTCTTCACAAGTTCCATGGTTTCCTCCCTGGGCCGCCTATGGCAACCGGTTAAAAGTTGAAAATGAGAAGTGATGCTTCGTAATGGTCAATTGGAAAAGTAACATGGTTCAAGCGCTGCTCCTTTATATGACCCAATCACACCATACCAGCGATACGGAGCATTCATTCCTGTCGCGTTCGATATTTTATCCTTCAAACGAGAGGCTGTGCCAGCCGCTGGTAAGCTCAAAGCTGCCGGTGGGCAGGGTGACCATGGCGGTGGCCCCGAAGGGCACGTCCACCATTAGGTCGATCTGACCCATCTGGTTCTGCCATCTGACGTAGATGTTGCCAAGAATGGTTTCCACCTGGCCCTCGGCATACAGAAGTCCCTCCGGGAAGCAGGGCTTTACGGCAAACTTGTCCCAGCCCGGGTTCAGGGGACGCACACCAAGCAGGTCGGCGTAGAAGAAATGGCCCACAGCGCCGTACATGGGGTGACAGTGGGAGTTCATGCCGGAGCCCCGCTTGAATTCGAAGCGTTCCCAAATGGTGGTGGCGCCATTCTGGATCATGTATCCCAGGGAGGGGTATTCGTCCCGGGTCATGAGCTTCCAGGCGGCGTCGGCGTAGCCGTACTTCACCAGCATTTCGGGCAGATACTTGCTGGTCAGGTTGCCGGTGGTGAGCCGGTAACCCACGTTCTTCACCGCATCAAACATCTGGGCGGCGGCGGCCTTTTCGCATTCCTTGGGCAGGATGCCCAGCCACAGGGCAAAAGCCTGGGCCCCCTGGGAGCCGTTGTGCACGTAGCCCCGGGGAATATCCACCCACTTTTTCAGGAAGGCTTCTCGGACTTCGGCGGCCTTGGCCTCAAATTCCGCCTTTTCCTCGGGCTTTCCAAGCAGGTCGGCGAATTTGGCCAGCAGGGTGTAGTTATAGTAATGGTAACCGGTGGACATGAGAGGGCTGGGGGTGACGATGGAGTGACAACCGTCAAACACCCGGTCGCAATAGTCGGCAGGACCCGCCCAGTCGCCGTAGGAGGAGTATTCCACGATGCCCTCCTCGGTGCAAAGCTCCGCCAGGCACCGGTTCCAGCGCTTGTAGGGTTCGTAATTTTCCGCAATGGTTTGGGTATCCCCATAGTGCAGGAGCATCTGGTACCCCGCCACCAGGTAGGAGGAGCAAACCGGGTCGGCGATGGGTCCGCTCCAGATCAGGGGGGCGGTGGAGTAGATGGCACCCGACTTGGGATCCTGCTCCACGGTGATGTCCCGGACGATCTTGGGGAAGAGCCGGCCCATGCGGCAATTGTAGGGAGAGAGTTCGAAGCGCACCGTGGCGTCGTTCATCCAGCCCATACGTTCATCCCGCTGGGGACAGTCGGTGGCCAGATGGTGCAGGTTATCCAGTTCGGTGCGGAGGATGTTTTCGTAGATTTGGTTGGCCAGGGGGTTGCCGCAGCGGAAGAAGCTCCGGCTCTTCACCTCATTGCTGAAGGCGATGGCGGTCATGGCATCCCCGGGGAAGGTGGGGTAACCGGTGATTTTGGCATAACGGAAGCCGTGGTAGGTGAAACGGGGGATCCATTCGGCGGGATTTTCCTTCCCGGCGATGAAGGTATCCACCACCTTGGCCCGGCGGAGGGTCTCCTTGTCCAGGTCACCATTCGGCAGAATTTCTTCGGCAAATTCCAGGGTGATCTCGGTACCTTCGGCAATGTCACAGGGAATTTTCAGGCAGCCGATACCGGCAATGTTGACCCCAAAATCCAGCACGTAGCCCCCATCGGCGGCCCGGTGGATGGTTTTGGGGGACAGGCGTTCCCGTTCCCTGACCGGCTCGTGGAGTTGGGGAATCAGCCTGCCCACCCCGCCCTTTGCCAGGATGGAGGGTTCGAATCCCTCACCGGCGAAATCCGGGGTATCCCAACCGGGGATGGCGGCGCGCATATCCCACACTTCGCCGTCAAAGATGGAATTCTTCACGATGGGGCCGTAGCCCGAAAGCCAGGATTCATCGGTGCCGATGACCTCTTTGCGGCCGTCGGCGTAGGTCAATTCCAGCTGGACCATCAGGCGGCAATCCCCGAAGAGGAGACGATCCCCCATGTCGGCCTTCTCGGCTTCAAAATAGCCGTCCATGCTGCGCCAGCCGTTGCCCAGGATGGCACAGATGCCGTTTTTGCCGGACTGCAGGGCATCGGTCACGTCGGTGACGGTGTAGTAGCAAATTTTGTCAAACTGGGATACGGCGGGATTCAGAAAGGATTTTTCCACGTCGATCCCATTGATGGTGACATACTGGTAGCCGATGCCGGAGGCAAACAGCAGAGCCTCCACCGGCTTTTCGGAAAGGGTGATCCCCTTGAAAAAATACTTGGCGCCATCGGTGTTGATCCCATCGGCGGTGGTGATCCATTTGCCAACGAAGTCCCGCTGACCTTCGAAGCAGAAGGTGGTTTTGGCTTCGCCGCTTTCGACCCCATCCCTGTCCCGGATGGTGAGGGTCACGTCATAAAGCCCCGATTCCAGGGCAGGTCCCCGGTAAACCGCCCGTTGGGAGGAAGCTTCCACCAGGCCGGTTTCCCAAACCGCTTCCCCCTTCCGGCTGACGGTAAGGCTGTAAGCCGACTGGTGCTGATCATCGGCAGAGTGCCGGGCGGCCCAGGTGAAAACCGGAGCATCGGCCACCAGGGTGCCGGGGCGCTCGTTATAATTTACCGCAAATTTTTCAATCTGAAAATACATCATTTTTCTCCTTTAGGCCAGAATTTCGTCCACAATGTGGGCCAGATGGGCGGCTCCTTCCAGGAAAAGGGAATCGGAGAGCTTGGCGGAGGGCAGGGTTTCCAGGGAGAAGACCCCGTCGAAGCCGATCTCCTTTAGGGCGGCGGCGTATTTCTTCCAGTCCAGGATGCCGTAATAGGGGTGCTTATGCTCGTCCCCCCGGCCGGAATTGTCGTGAACGTGCATGATACGAAGCTTTTTGCCGAAGGTACGGACCGCTTCGGCAATGTCCTCGTCGGGGAATACCGCCACGTGGCCGGTATCCAGACAACCCACGAAGTGGTCGTCGTCCATTTGGTCGATCACCCGCATAATGTCCCGGGGCCGGGCCAGGGAGAAGCGGAGCATGGGCATGTTTTCAAAGCAGATGGCCACGTCCTCTTCCCGGGCAACCGCCAGGAGCTTTTGCATGAAGTCGATGTTGAGCTTCCAGGTCTCCTCCGCCATGCCGTTATCCAAATCCTCCACGGTGTAGGGCATAATGGGGTGTACCACCCAGTTTTTGGCACCCAGGTATTTGGTCATGCGGATGGAGCGGATCATTTTTTCCAGCCGTTCTGCCCGGTCCTCCGGCGTAGTATCCATGGGCGGCCAGCGCCAGGGGCCGTGTACCTGGTGAACAGAGACCCCCGCCGCCTCCGCCAGCTCCTTCTGATGGGCCAGCAGGGCACAGGCCTCCTCCATGGGCAGGGTGTAGTAGATATCGTCGGTGTCCGCCATGGCGAAGTCCACCGCGTCGAAGCCGCATTCCTTCACCCGCAGGTAGGCTTCCTCCCCAAAACGGCCAAAGCCCGCCTTGTTGAATTCAATTCCTTTTCTCATGGTATTCCCTCCAACCTGTTTTGCATTGATTCCATTATAATACAGTTTTTCCCGAAAGGCAACGATGGAAATGGAGAAATCATCCGATAAATTTCCCCTTCGCAGGGGCTGGGTTCCCCGCCCGGTACAGTTTCCTATCAAAAAAAATACGCGCCGTTTTTGCGGCGCGCATCAAAATTGTCCATTGCTTTCTGTTTTCAATTTTCCATGCCGTTCACCACGGTAAGACCATACCCCCGCAGAGTTTCCACAGCTTTCGCCATATCCTCCGGAGTGGTTTCGGTTTGGGGCAGGGTACAAGCCATCCCCAGGCTTTCGTAGCGGCTTGCGGCATAGTTATGGTATTTGAGCACCTTCACCCCGGTCACCGGAGGGAGCGTTGCAAGGAATTCCCCAATGGCCGCCGCTTCCCCGTCGTTCCAGACGGTCACCAGAGGATAGCGAATCTCCACCCGGGCCCCGTTTTCCAGAAGCCAGGCAAGGTTTTTGAGAATCAGAGCGTTATCCTGACCGGTACAGGCTTTGTGTACCACAGGGTCGATGGCCTTCAGGTCGTAAAGGAAGGTATCGGTATAGGGAAGGATTTCCTCCAGCACCCGCCGGTTCACAAAGCCGCAGGTGTCGATATCCACGCTGACCCCCCGGTCAAAGAGCGTCTTGGCCACCTGGGTGGCGAATTCCGGCTGAGCCAGGCATTCACCCCCGGAAAGGGTGACACCCCCCTTTCCTGAGCGCCAGAATGGCTCGTCCTGCATCAGGTTTTCCACCAGGTCTTCTACCCCATAGCGTTTTCCGTAGGGATGGAGGGCTTCTGTGGGGCAAACAGAGGCACAGGCAAAGCAAGCACGGCACAGGTCCCGCTTTCGCTCCACCCGGTCCCCCACCGAGAGGGCCCCGTTTGGGCAAAGCGCCACGCAGCTGCCGCAGGCCACGCAACGCTCGGGAAGCAGAGCAAGCTCCGGGGAAAAGCCGATGGATTCCGGGTTATGGCACCAGACGCATTTCAGGGGACAGCCCTTGAAAAACACGGTGGTGCGAAGCCCGTCCCCATCGTGGATTTCCATGCGCTTGATGCCCGAAATCAATCCTGTCAACGCCATAATCCCACCTACCTTGCGGAGCGGGCGATAAATTCGTCCTTTTCGGCGTCACTCAGGGTGGAAAAGAGCACGTTCCACCCACACAGGCGAACCTGCAGGTTGGGATAATCCGCCGGGTTCTTTTTGGCTTTTTGGAGGGTTTCGGTGTCCAAAATGTTGTAATGCACCGAAAAGCCCCCCATGTCAAAGTAGGTTTTCAGGGTGGCGATGAGGGTTTGGATGCCGTTTTCCCCCTGCACCGCCGAAGCGTGCAGGTCGATGTCCACCACCGAGCCGTTGGGGGTGTGGACCGAATCAAATACCGCCGCCGAAATCAGGTGGGCGGTGGCCCCCTCCTTGTCGGCGCCGAAGGAGGCGCTGGTGTTTTGGGAAAGGGTTTCCCCCGAAAGTCTGCCGTTGGCGCTTGCGGCGGTTTGTTCCCCGAATTCCCACCGCCAGTTGATGGAGAAGGTCCCCAGCCGCCAATGGCCCCCCTTCACGTTGGGACGGCCGTTGATGCGGTCTGACAGGGCTTCAATGGTGCGTTTTGCCAAAAGGTCGGTTTTTTTGTCCCCCATGCCGTATTTGGGATAGCGGTTGCGGATGGCAAGGCGAAGGGGTTCCTTCCCCGCCCAGTCGGCCCGAAGAAGCTCACGAAGCTCCGAAAGGGTCATGATTCCATCCTCAAAAACCAGCTTCCGGATGGCGGCCAGGGAGTCGGTGGCGGTTGCAAGGCCGATGGCATTCAGGGAGGAGGAGTTGTATTTGGCGGCGTAATCGGCATACAGGTCGGCGCCCCGGTCAAGGGCGCTCTGATAGGTGGCAGAAAACACCGGAGCTGAATGGATCTTGTTGTAGTTTTTTTCGTAAATATCGGTAACCTCCATGGCGCAGTCGGCCAGATGGAGAAGCTGACGGGTATATTCTGCCATAAAGGCATCAAAATCGGGGAAATCCCCACCGTTTGGGAGGCCCACCAGGTCCCCGGTGAGCATATCGGTGCCCCCTGTGAGGGCGTACTCCACCGCCTTGGGGATATTCACCCGGGCGTTGCAGGAGCAGGTCAGTTCCCCCTCTGCGCCGCATTCGTAGCAACCCACCACGTGGTAATTGGCGGCGTCCCAAGGGTCGGCCCCCAGGCGAATGAGGGCTTCCTTGATTTTGTCGTCGGCCATAAAGACCACCGAGTTTTTCCCGCTTCTGGCCCCCCGGAAAGCATCGGCAAGGATTTCCTCCGGCGTTTCGGCGGTGCAAAGCAGGTGGAGCTTGGTATTGATGGAGGGGGTATTCTGATAGGCTTCCAGGAGCAGGTAGGAAAGAGCGTTCACCGTCACCTTCCCCTCCCGGTCGGTACCCCCGATGGCAAAGGGGATATTGCTTGGGGCGTTGAGCCGATCGATTTCCTCCATAAAGTCGTAGACCAGCTTTTTGGCAACCGACGGGTCCTCCTTGGCGTACCAATCCCAGAAAAGGCTGTCCAGCCGCCCCAGGGTGCGAAGATAGCTGCCGTCGTAGCTGTGCTGGAACATGTAGTAGGCCAGCATGGTCTGCATGCCTTCAAACAGATTCTCCGGGGCACGGGTGCACAGAGCCCGAAGTCCCGATGCCATTTCGACCTTGCCGGCCTCCTCCGCCTTGTCGGCAGCCCGGGCCATGAAGCGAAGGCAGGCTTCGTAAACCCCCAGGCAGGCCTTGTAAAACCGGGCCTTATCCGGATCGGTTGCGGCATTCAGCCGGGCTTCCAGGTCTTGTTTCAGTCCCAGGATCCCCCGCCCCAGCACCCGCTCCCATTCCGGGGTGGTGTGGGAAAAGTCCATGGCACCGGTGTATGCCTTGTTTTTGTTGCCCAAATGGAGTCCCCGCGCCTTCACCTGGGGATCAAACACCCGGGCCCGGATACGGATGGCCTCCCATTCCAGGTCGTCCGCATCGGTGGTGACGAAGAAACGGTTTTCCTCCGGCACCCCAATTTCCGAATGGTCCAGGAGCCAGATCAGGTTTTGGCTGTCCAATTCAAAAACGTCGGGAGAATCCTCCGCCAGGGCGTGGGCACGAATATAGTCGCGCATTGCGTTACGGTTGGTACTCATGGTTTTTCCTCTCTTTTCGGGAATGATTGATTTCAGTATACCACGGTTTTCCCCGGAAGGGAATAGAGTTTTTGAAAATACCTGGATTATTCGAACATATTTGTGCCATACCGCCCGCCGCCCGCACCATCGGTGCGGCGGATTTGGCTCTGCACAAATCATTCCCCCGTGCCGCAGGCGGCCCGGGGCGGACGCGCAATGCGCGCCCCTACAACGTAATCGATCGCATATGACCATTTTTTCGGGCCCCACCGGCCCGAAAATTTCCCTCACGGGAAACCAGGTCATTATGCCGTAACCCACTTTCCATTTTCAACTTACCACCCACACGGTGTAAAACAAATGGGCGGCTCCGAAGAGCCGCCCTTCCAAAATTGTTCATTGTCCATTGTCCATTATCAGCAGTTTCTGATTTTCACCACGCAACCGGTGTTGCGGGGCAGGGTGACCGTGAAACCGGTGTCGGAAGCGGTCATCTTGCCGCCCTTGTAGTCGTAAAGCGCTTCGGCCTGCCAGCCATCCAGGGTGACGCAGGCAGTATTTTCCGCCGGGGCGTAGTTCATCAGGCACAGGAGACGGGTGTTGTCGTCCACAATGTGCTCGGTGACCGCCAAATCGGCCCTGTCGCTTTTTGCCACCTTTTCGGGGGAGGGGAGCTTCATAGCATCGTAGAAGGCCCAAAGAGGCTGGTTGACAGCCATACCCGGCTTGGTGGCGGCCATCAGCTCGATGGGGAAGGCGGCGAAGCAAATCTGCCCCTTGCCATAGGCAAAGCGGCTGAAGGCGGGGTTGTTTTCGCTGTCATACACCAGCACCTCCGCCCCCACCGGTTCGTAGAGATAGCGGAAGTCGTTCCACAGACCCTCGATCCTGCCCTGATCCAGCTCCACCGAAACGGGATGCACCCGGCGTTCCCGGGTTTTGACCCGCAGACCGGTGATTTCGGCAAAGGGGGAAAGCAGGGAGTCGTTCAGGGAGAGGTAGAGGGTGGCCCCCTCTTCCACCCGATGGAGGAGTTCCCGGAGCACGTGGCGATGGATGGAGAGGTTCCCGGTGAGGGAGGGCAGCAGGTAGCTCTTGGCTACGGGGATTTCGTCCTCGCACCAGGCGTAGGTCAGGTCCACCCCGGCCTGCTTTGCCAGGATGAAGGCGCCGTAGGCGGCGGCCCAGCGATCCTGCTCATGGGTCAGGATGCAGACCCCGTCGGTAATGCGGGGAGGCAGGGTTTCGTATGCAAAACCATCCACAAATTCGGTAAAGGCGGTCATTTCATGGACCACCGGCTTGGGAGAACCATCCACCCGGAAGAGCCCCAGTTCCCGTTCCACAGCGCACCAGTCGTAGGGGGTGTGGGAAAGGTGGCTCTGTTCGTTGGCGCACCACCACACGTAACCCAGCAGATCGTGGGCCCAGGCGGAGAACATGGCGGCCCGGACGAAATCGGCGGCGGTTTCCTCGTCGGCAATCATGGGGCCCAGGGTACCGGCCTCCTCAATGAAGCATGGCACGCCCCCCAGGCCGGCATACATCACCGATTCGGAGGTGCTGTGGAGGATGGTTTTCATGCTGTTGATGGGGTCGGTGTCGCAGTGGGGGGTGAAAATGGGATAGGGGTGGGTGCAGAGAATATCCAGGATTTCCCCCTGGTCCTGGGGACGCCAGGCCGATTCGGGGTCCAGGCTGTGCATGCCCGAAACCACCGGATGGGCGGCATCCTCCACCTTGATGGCGTTTGTGATCATGTCTGCCCAGCGGTATGCCTCGTCAGCGGTGGCGGAACCCATGCAGTTGCATTCATTACCCAGGTCCCAGGCGGCGATGGCGGGCTTGGTTTTGAAGCGGCGCA
>SVKS01000078.1 GCA_015068345.1 Oscillospiraceae bacterium | reverse complement strand
AACGCCTTGCCAAAAAGTACACTACAAGTTTTGCCAAAATTGTATCACGGCGAATTTTCCATAAACCACGGCAACGATTATGCTCAAAAAATAAGAGAGATCATCAGTATTTGACAAATTCCAATTTATCGAATAGATGATATTTGTTTAGAAAAGGGTTTTAGGTTCTCCTAACAAGTGGAATTTGCCGTACATTTTCCCTGCTTGTTACGGTATGAGACAAAATAAAAGCCTCCCTTGTGTAAAGGGAGATGGCAAAAATCTTTGATTTTTGACGGAGGGATTGTTGGTCATCTGCACTTAACAATCCCCCAGTCTTTTTGCTTTGCAAAAATCCAGCCCCCTTTACACAAGGGGGCCTTTTTACTGTCCTTACAGGTACAACGCCTTACCGGCCGCTCCTTCTTTTTTCACGTAAAATCCTTGCAGGCCTGAATGTAGGCCGCCACGTTTTCCACCGGCACCTCCGGTTCCAAAAGGTGGGTAGGTGCCACAAACAAGCCGCCCCGATCCCCGGCAATCTCCAGATTCCGAAAGACCTCCCGGCGCACCTCCTCCGGGGTGCCGAAGGGCATGGTGCTTTGGGTTCCGATGGTACCGTTGAAGGCGATTTTGTCCCCGAATTCCCGGTGTATTTCCTGGAAATCCATGCACTCCGGCTGTACCGGATTGAGAATATCGATTCCCGCATCGATCAGGTGGGGAATCAGGGGTTTCACGTAGCCGCAGGAATGGTAAAGCACCAAAATATCGGGGTTCACCTCCCGAATGGCGGCGATCACCCGGGTCAACCGAGGCTTCAGCCAGGTACAATAAAGCTCCTCGCTCATCAAAAGACTGGTCTGACTGCCCACGTCATCCCCCATATGGATCACGTCCACCCCACACCCGGCATACAACCGAACCCGATCTATGGCGCACTGAGTCAGTTTATCCAACAAGAGCTCCGCCATGGGGTCATCCATCATCATGTCCACCATCAGGTTTTCCATTCCCCGCAGATACCAGGCCGGTTCAAAGATCACGTTGCTGGCATACCCTACCGCCACCCGATCGGCGGCATGGAGCTCCTCCACCGCCCGGCGCACCGGGGTGAGGTCTGCAACGCTGTAATCCGGGAATGGGTAGGCAAGGATCTCCTCCGGGCTGTCAAAATCTTCCATGGGGTGGTACATTCTGGTCATGTGAAAAGCCGCCGCATCCCCCGGCTCCTTTGCCACGCCGTAAGGGGTAAAGATGGTGCCAGGTTTGAACTCCCGGTGGTAATAGCCCCGAAAAACCGACTCATCCGCCGCCTTCGGCTCAAGCAGAGGCACCCGGGTGCTTCCCTGCTCATATTGGATTCCCTGCTCCCTTGCGTATTCCCCAAATCGGCTTTCCAGGTCGGGGCACATACTGAACTGGATGGGCATATAGTCATAGCCGGTACGCCCGGCAATGGATCGGAAATTTTCGATATTCGTCATGGTGCTACCCTCCCCTTTTTCCTTATCTTAACACAAAGCTCCCGTCAAAACAACCCTTCTCACCAAAAAAGGGCGACCCTCATGGGCCGCCCTCCGACATTGGCAATTTTCAATTGTCACTTGTCAATTACTTATTGTAGGTGCCATCCAGATCGAAGGTGGCGCCGCCGGTGGTTTCCTTGCGGCGGGAGTTCTTGATCTTTTCCTGGAGCAGGGCATTGAAGCGTTCTTCATCCAGGGGCAGGGTGACCTTTTCTCCGGTCCAACCGGAAAGGTACATGCCGTTGCACAGGGTCAGACCCTTGATGCCTTCCACACCCGGGGACCACAGGGGTTTGCCGAATACGATGGCGTCGGCCCAGTCGTTGAGGATGCCCACGTGCTGGTCGTTATCGCCTTCCACCGGAATTTCGATGGTTTCGAATTCGGGGGCGCCGAAGCCGCCCTTGTAGGTCTTGGTGAATTCCTGTTCGCTCATGACGTTCTTGTCAAAGAAGATACGGTTGTCTTCCATAATGACACGGCCCATGTCGCAGTTGATTTCCAGGCGGTCGGTGCCCGGAGTCAGGCCGGTGGAGGTGATGAAGGTACCCACCATGCCGTTGTCGTATTCCAGAACGGCGGTCACGTCGTCTTCCACTTCAATGTCGTGGTACTTGCCGAAGGACAGAGTGGTCCAGATGGACTTGGGCATGCCGAAGAACCACTGCCACAGGTCCAGGTTGTGGGGGCACTGATTCATCAGAACGCCGCCGCCTTCGCCCGACCAGGTTGCACGCCAGTCGCCGCTGTCGTAGTAGCTCTGGCTTCTGTACCAGGAGGAAATGATCCAGGTGACACGGCGGATGTTGCCGAAGACACCGGCTTCAATGTTGCGCTTCAGGGTCTGGCAAACCGCGCGCTTGCGCTGGTTGAACATAATGCCGAAGACCAGGCCGCTCTTTTCGGCGGCTTCGTTCATTTCCCGAACGGCGCTGGTGAAAACACCGGCGGGCTTTTCGGAAAGAACGTGAACGCCCTTGGCAAATGCCTTCTGTGCGATAACCGGGTGGAGATAGTGGGGGGTGGCGATGATGATGGCGTCGATGACACCGCTTGCGATCATTTCGTCCACATCGGAGAAGAGGACAAGATCTTCCTTCTTTTCCTTGGCCCAGGCCAATCTGTCTTCCTTCAGGTCGCAAACCGCAACCAGCTCGGCGTTTTTGATTTTGCCATCGGCAAAGCTGCCAACGTGGCCGCTGCCCATGTTACCTACGCCGACGATACCAACGCGTACTTTATCCATAATGCAATCACCTTTCCTTATGATTTCTTACATTATATCACAGGGCTCGCCCTGCTTCAATCCCTTTTTTCAGGTTTTTTTATGGCATCCCAGTAGGCTTTCGCCGCCTGTTCCTGCTTGTTATCCCCATAGTGATAGTAGACCCGATCCCGTAAAACGTCAGGCATATACTGCTGGGAAACATAGTGATTCGGGTAATCGTGGGGATACTTGTACCCCTGTTCCCGTTCGAAACCCGCCCCATCGGCGTGCTTGTTCTGCAGTTCCCTGGGGAAGGGGCCGATTTTGCCCGCCGCCACGTCTGCCATGGCTTCGTCAATGGCCATGACCACCGAATTGGATTTCGGGGCTGTGGCAAGCAGGATCACCGCCTGGGCCAGAGGAAGCTTGGCTTCGGGAAGCCCCAACTGCAGGGCGGAATCCACCGCCGCCTTCACAATGGGAAGTGCCTGGGGATAGGCCAGTCCGATATCCTCCGATGCGGAGCAGAGAATTCTGCGGCAGGCACCGATCAGGTCCCCGGCAGCCAGAATCCTGGCCAGGTAGTGGAGGGCCGCATCCGGGTCGGACCCCCGAAGGGATTTCATCAGGGCGGACACCGAATCGTAGTGCTCGTCCCCGTCCCGGTCGTAGCGCATGGCGCTTTTCTGGGCCACCGCCACCGCATCCTCCAGGGTCAGGTGGATCCTGTCCCCCTGCCGGATTCCGGCAGAAAAGAGCAGCTCCACCGCATTGATGGACTTCCGCACGTCGCCCCCGCAATTCTGGGCAATGTGCCTTGCGACCCCCTCCTCCACCACCGGAGTGGCTCCGGCAATCTCGCCCATCATGCGGATAGCCCGCTCCACCGCCGGAACCAGGGCGGAGGGGGTGATCTGTTTGAATTCAAAGATGGTGCTCCGGGAAAGGAGAGCGTTGTATACGTAAAAATAGGGGTTTTCGGTGGTGGATGCAATCAAAATGATGCGCCCATCCTCGATGAATTCCAAAAGACTCTGCTGTTGCTTTTTGTTGAAATACTGAATTTCGTCCAGATAAAGGAGGATGCCCTTCTGGTTCATCATGGAATCCAGTTCGGCAATGATGTCCTTGATATCCGAAATGCCGGCGGTGGTGGCGTTGAGCTTACGCAGGGTGCGGTTGGTTTTCTTGGCAATGATGTTGGCCACGGTGGTCTTCCCGGTACCCGAGGGCCCGTAGAAGATCATGTTGGGGGTCACACCGCTTTCGATCACCCGCCGCAGGAGCCCGCCTTTTCCCAAAATATGGGTCTGCCCCACCACATCGTCGATGCTTTCGGGACGAATGCGGTCAGCCAGAGGCTGATATTTCATCATCGGTTCCATCAAAGCTCCCTTACCAGGGCTTTGAAGATATTACCCCGTTCTTCAAAATTCTTGAATTTGTCAAAGGAAGCGCAGGCCGGGGAGAGCAATACCGTCTTGCTGCCATATTCTTTGGCAAGAACGGTGGCCATTTCAATGGCTTCCTTCATGTTATCTGCCATAAGTCTGGGAAGTGCAGGGCCAATGGCCGCCGAAATCTTTGCCGAGGTGGCCCCCATCAAAACCACCGCCGCAGCGTGTTCATTCACAGGGTCATACAGAGGTTCAAAGGGTATCTGCTTGTCGTATCCGCCAAGGATCACCACAACCTTTTTCTTGAACACCGAAAGGGCGGCATTGGTGCGGCTGGGGCTGGAGTCGATGGAACTGTTGTAATACCGGATTCCTTCGTGTTCCCGTACAAGTTCCAGACGGTGGACCACACCGCCAAAGCTTTCTGCCACCTGCACCACAGCCTCCGGCCCCACAAAGTCGGCGGTGGCGGCCATGGCGGCCATGTAGTTATCCACGTTGTGCCGTCCGGGAATCAGGATCCGGTCGCTTTCCATGATCTTTTCTTCTCCACGGTAAACGGTATTCCCCACCAGTCTGGCACTTCCCTTCCCTCCGTCGATACCCGAAAGAGAGAAGCCCGCCTTGACACAACCCGGGTTGGCTTCAAATTTCGAAACGATGGGATGGTCCAGGTTCACCACCAACCGTCCGCCGGGTTTCTGGTGGCGGAAAATGTTGGTTTTGGCCTCCACGTACTCATCCATATCCTTGTGGATATCCAGGTGGTTGGGGGAAATGTTGGTGATCACCGCCACGTCGGGAGAAACCGACATGGTCATCAACTGGAAGCTGGAAAGCTCCATGACGGCAATGTCCCCCTCCGCCATTTCGGGCACCTTGGGAAGCAGGGGAACGCCAATGTTTCCCCCCAGGTGGGTCTTGTACCCGGCGGCATCCAGAATTTTGGAAATCAGCGTGGTGGTGGTACTTTTCCCGTCGGAACCGGTGATACCGATGATTTTGCAGGGTGCCACCTCAAAAAATGCCTCAGCTTCGCTGGTGAGCTTACCCTTTTTCCCGGCAAAACGAGACGGATGGATGCCCGGGGAACGGAAGATCACATCCCCGTCCGCCCGTTCCAGATATTTTTCGCCGCTGACAAAGGTTACCCCACGGCGGGCATCCGCCATAGCGCCCTCCCCCAGTTCGCCCACGGTCATCTTGTCATACACTGTGACCCGGGCCTCGTGAGCAAGCAAAAAGGGAATGATGGGCCGGTTGGAAACACCGTAGCCCACAATGGCAACCTCTTTGCCCCGCATCCCTTCAAAATATGCTTCAAATTTTGTCATAGCGATCCTTTCTTTCTGCTTATTTTGCAAGATTCAGGACGATCTCGTTCATTCTGTCCCAAACCTTTTCCATATCGGACACCATCTTAAACTGGGTACGGGCCCGATCCAGATTATGACCTTCCCGATGGACCTTGAAGTATACGTCCCCATCCAGATAGTCGCTGAGGAAGCGGATGCCACATTCAAAGGTCATCATTTTGGCCCCGATGGGCAGGGAAAGAAGCTCTTCCTCTTTCATAATAACGCCCGCTTCCGACAGGAATCCGGTTGCAAAGGCTTCGTACAGGTTGATATCCATGGTCACTTTGGAAAGATCCCGTTCATCCTCGTCGGCGGGGTTGGTCCCCGAGCGAATGGAATCCCCGAAGTCGTAGGCAGTCAGCCCCGGCATAACGGTATCCAGGTCGATCACGCAAACCGCTTTACCGGTTTCCTGATCCAAGAGCAGGTTATTGATCTTGGTATCGTTGTGGGTCACCCGCAGGGGAATGACGCCGTTTTCCAGCTGGTCCACCAGGGTATGTACAAAATCCTCGTAACCCATGGCAAATTCAATCTCTGCCTGTACCCCGGCGGCCCGGCCCATCCGGTCCTCCGCCACGGCACGCTTGAAGTTTTCAAAGCGTTTGGGGGTATGGTGGAAATTGGGAATGGTTTCGGTGAGCACCGATGCGTCAAACCCATCCAGATCCCGCATGAATTTGCCGAAGGCCCGACCGGTTTCCTTGAGCATACCGGCATTTTCCACCACCGAGGCGGAGTAAACTCCCTTGATCTCATGGGTCACACGCCAACAGTAGCCCTCTTCGTCAAACACACAGCTTTCGCCGGTTTTGGTGGGCACAATGGTCAGGGTACCCCGTTCCACGTCTCCCCCGTCCCGTTCCAGGATTTTCCGGGTATAGTCGGTCACCGCCTGCATATTGGCCATCAGGCCCTTCCCATCGGCAAATACATTCTTGTTGATGCGCTGAAGCACGTATTCATGGGTTGCTTCCCCATCCTGGCATACCACCAGGTAGGTATCGTTGATATGTCCGTCGCCGAATTCTTTGGCAGAAATCACAATGCCTTCCAGGTCAAATTGTTCGGCAATTTTGATTACTTTATCCATTTTCTCTCTTGCAAAGCCCTTTCAGAATAGTTTTTCGGGGTAAAGGCCCGCCTGATGCATCTTCAAAAGGCCCGCCTTGACGGCATCCCGATCCTCCCGATAGGTAACACCGTACCAGGCGTCGTGACTTTGAAGCACCTTCACCCGGGATACGCCCCGATCAATGAGATTTTGGGCGGCGGTAGGCAGGTAAAACTCTGCCTTCAGGGGGTTGGTGGGAAGCTTTTTCTCAATGTATTCCACAAAGCTTTCCTGGAAGGCGGGAACCACCTTTTCGGAAAAGCCCCAGAAGTTCATGCTGACCACCGTGTCGGGAGAGAGGGGCAATTCGCTTCCATCCTCCTCCATGGACACGATTCCGTCGGGCCGGGAGACGATCTTGGTCTTTTCGGTGACCGAGCGAAGGAAGCCCTCCCCATCGGCATCGCAGACCCCCCGGGACACCGACCCATTTTCGGTAACGGTGTTTTTGAGGTCATAGCCCACCATGGCACAGCCGCCGGGGGTGGCGGTCAGGTAGTCGTACATGACCTTGTAGGCTTCTTTCCCATAATAGTCATCCGCATTGGTAACGGTGAAGGGTGCATCCAGATAGGCCTTTGCCGAAAGTACGGCGTGGCCGGTGCCCAAGGGCTTTACCCGACCTTCCGGCAGGGTATACCCTTCCGGCAAAGCCAGTTCCTGGTGGGCATAGTAGACGTCGGCCTTTTGGGCGATGCGGTCCCCCGCCACCTCACGGAAAAGGGCCTCGTTTTCTTTTTTTACAACAAACACAATTTTTTCATACCCGGCGCGGATGGCGTCGAAGCATGCGTAATCCAGAATAATTTCTCCGTTGGGGCCCACCGGTTCAATCTGTTTCATTCCGCCAAAACGGGAACCCATGCCGGCTGCCATGATAACAAGGATCGGTTTCATCCTATCCCCTCCTTTTACCCGTCTATTTTATACCAATATGCAGGAGAAAGCAAATACTTTTTTCTTTACAGGGAGATTTTCCTGTGATATAATCAAAATCAAGCAAAGGATTATCTATGAAAGCGCATCCTATCCCCAAAAGGAGGACATTCTATGGACAGCATCCTCTACACCGCCCCGGTATCCTTTCCGGAAGAAGCCTTATTCAAAGCACTGAAAATGGAATATGATCCCGACCGGGAAGAAACCGATATCGTCCTGGAACTGCGGGAAGAAGCCATAAAAATAGCCGCCCCCAAGGCGGTTTACAAGGAAAGCACCCTTGAAATCACCGATCGGGGCACCATCATCGACGGCATCCTTTTCCCCCATCCCCTGCTTGCCAAAAAGCTTGCGGACCAGAAGGTGGTCTACCCCTACGCTCTGTCCTGCGGGGTGGAGCTGGACAAATGGTCCCAGGGCTTTACCGACCCCCTGGAAGCCTACATCGCCGACGGGATCAAGGTTTTCGCCCTTTACCAATTCATGGGGGAATTCAAGCAGTATATCAAGGCCACCCGATTTGGGGGCGGCACCTTCTCCGCCCTGAACCCCGGAAGCCTTGGGGAATGGCCCATTGAGGGTCAGCTTCCCCTCTTCGCCCTTTTGGGAGACGCCGGTACCAAGGCGGGCATCACCCTGACCAAGGACTACCTGATGGTACCCACCAAGGCCTCCAGCGGTATTTTCTTCGCCAGCGAAACCGAATACCACAACTGTTCCCACTGTCCGCGGCTGGATTGCCCCAACCGTCGGGCGGAATTCACCTCCATCGAAATCTAAAAAACAAGTATAAAAGGAGATTCATTATGGAACAAAAGCTCTTCACCAACCGTGTCATGCAGGTGGCTATCCTGTGCCGTGACATCAAAAAAACCACCGAAGCCTGGGCCAAATTCCTGGGTGTCCCCGTTCCTCCCATTGTCACCACCGCCCCCTATGAAAAGACCCAGGCGGTTTACCGGGGTGAGCCCTGCCACGCCCGGATCTACCAGTCCTTCTTCAACTTTGAAAACATCCAGTACGAGCTGATTTCCCCCATGGACGACACCCCCTCTGTGTGGCTGGAATATCTGGAAAAGAACGGGGAAGGGCTTCACCACATCGCCTTCGGTGTGAAAAACATGAAGGAAACCCTGGAAAAACTGGATGCTGAGGGCATGCCCACCGTGGCCAAGGGAGAATACACCGGCGGCCGTTATGCCTATATCGATAGCGTCGATCAGCTCACCATGATGCTGGAGCTCCTGGAAAACGACTGACATGGATATTTACTACCTGATTCTGGTTCTCCCGGCTATCCTCCTGTCCCTTTGGGCAAGCAGCCGGGTAAACTCCACCTTCAAAAAGTATTCCGGGGTTTTCTCCTCCCGCAGCCTGACCGGAGCCATGGCCGCCGAGGCGGTGCTTCGGGCCAACGGAGTTTACGGAGTGCGCATTGAGCGGGTTTCCGGCAAGCTTACCGATCACTACGACCCCAGGGGCAACGTGATCCGCCTCTCCGACTCGGTCTACGCCAGCACTTCGGTGGCCGCCATCGGGGTTGCCTGTCACGAAGCGGGCCACGCGGTGCAGTATGCCACAAATTATGCTCCCATCAAGCTCCGGGCTGCCATCATCCCCATTACCAACGTGGGGTCCAAGCTGGCCATGCCCCTGATCCTTCTGGGCATTCTCTTTTCGGCCTACTCCCAATCGGCCATCCAGATCGCCTACATCGGGGTCATCCTTTTCTCCGCCACGGTGCTTTTCCAGCTTTTCACCCTGCCCACCGAATTCAACGCCAGCCGCCGGGCCATGAACGCCATGGAAAGCAATGCCCTTTTGACCCAGTCGGAATTGCCGGGGGCCCGGAAGGTACTTTCCGCCGCCGCCATGACCTACGTGGCAGCCCTGGCGGTTTCCATTACCCAGCTCCTGCGGCTTTTCCTGATCGTATCCTCCCACTCCCGTCGAAGAGATTGAAAATTAGGGGTTGACAAACCAAAAAGACTGTGTTAGAATAGGCCCATATTTTTCGAAAACGCAGGGATGCGGAGCAGGGATTTTGCCCCTTCTTACAGAGAGCGGCCGGTTGGTGCGAGGCCGTGGAAGTCAAAACACCCGACTCACCGCGGAGCGGCCGGCTGAAATGAAGTAGGCACGGACGGGTTCTCCCGTTACAGGGGAAGGCATTGTATGATGCCGACGAGTGGGCGCAAGGCGCCAAAAAGAGTGGTACCGCGGAAGTAAAAAGATTTCAACTTTCGTCTCTTGCAATCGACAGGGGACGAAAGTTTTTTTCGTTCCGAAGAAAAAAGAAAGAAGGAACACACATGAAACTGGCATTTTCCACCCTGGGCTGTCCTGACTATTCCTGGCCGGAAATCTATTCCATGGCCAAAGACCTGGGCTTTGACGGCATCGAAATGCGCGGCACCGGGGATGAACGCTTCTCCATTTCCGCCCGGCTTTTCGCCGACGAAAACATCGAACAGACCAAGGCTACTCTGGCCCAGAAAAAGCTGGAGATCCCCTGCCTTTCCTCCGGCTGCGCCCTGAAGTATGCCGATAAGCACGACGAGACCAAGGAAGAGCTTCTGGCCTACATCCGCCTGGCCTCCAAGCTTGGCACCCCCTACATCCGCATCCTGGCCGATCGTTACGCCGGCCCCGAAGGGGATGAGGTGGACGACGAAGCCATCCGGGCCTTCCTTTTGGAGCTGATTCCCCATGCCGAAGAGGCCGGTGTCACCCTGCTTGTGGAAACCAACGGGGTCTACGCCGACACCCGCCGTCTGGCAAACCTTCTCAGCGGCATCCGCAGTGAAAATATCGGCGCCCTGTGGGATATTCATCACCCCTACCGCTTCATGGGCGAAACTCCCGAAGAGACCATCACCAACCTGGGTGTCTATATCAAATACACCCATCTGAAGGATTCGGTCATGGTGGACGGAAAGGTTTCCTACCGCCTGATGGGCGAAGGCGATCTGCCGGTGGACGATGCCATGAGCGCCCTGCGTTCCATCAATTACGAAGGCTACATTTCCCTGGAATGGGTTCGCAGCTACACCCCCGATCTGGAAAACGCAGGCATTGTCTTCCCCCACTTTGCCAACTTCATGTCGGCCTACTACGGCACCATGGGTGGGGAAAGCAGCCGTCTTTACGATAACAACCAGAAAACCGGCAAATACATCTGGCCCAAGGAACACCTGATCGACCTGACCTTCCCCCAGCTTCTGGATCGGGTCGTGGAAGAATTCCCCGACCAGTATGCCTTCCGTTACACCACCCTGGACTACACCCGCACCTACAGCCAGTTCCGGGACGACGTGGACCACTTCGCCCGGGCCCTGATCGCCATGGGTGTTAAGCCGGGTGACCACGTGGCCATTTGGGCCACCAACGTACCCCAGTGGTACATCACCTTCTGGGCCACCACCAAGATCGGTGCCGTGCTGGTCACGGTAAACACCGCCTACAAGATTCACGAAATCGAATACCTCCTGCGCCAGTCGGATACCCACACCCTGGTCATGATCGACGGTTACAAGGATTCCGATTACCGGGCCATTATGCAGGAAATCTGCCCCGAAATGGAAACCACCGAAAAGGGCCAGCATCTCTACACCAAGCGTCTCCCCTTCTTACGCAACATCATCACCTGCGAATCACCCCTGCCCGGCTGTCTTTCCTGGGAAGAAGCCAACGCCCTGGCGGACAAGGTTCCCCAAAGCGAGGTGGATCGCCGCGCCGCCGCCATCCACAAGGACGACGTGGCCAATATGCAATACACCTCCGGCACCACCGGCTTCCCCAAGGGAGTCATGCTGACCCACTACAACGTGGTCAATAACGGCAAGTCCATCGGTGACTGCATGGATCTTTCTACTGCTGACCGGATGATGATCCAGGTACCCATGTTCCACTGCTTCGGCATGGTGCTGGCTATGACCGCTTCGGTCACCCACGGCACCACCATGTCCCCCATCCCCGCCTTCTCCCCCACCAAGGGTCTGGATTGCATCAACAAGGAAAAGATTACAGCCTTCCACGGGGTTCCCACCATGTTCATCGCCATGCTGGGCCATCCCAACTTCGCCAATACCGATTTCAGCCACATGCGTACCGGCATCATGGCCGGCAGTCCCTGCCCCATCAAGGTGATGGAGGAGGTCATTGAAAAGATGCACATGCCCGAAATCTGCATCACCTATGGCCAGACCGAAGCTTCCCCCGCCACCACCATGTCCAAAACCACCGACCCCATCGAAGCCCGTGTGAATACGGTGGGCGGCCCCATCTTCGGGGTGGAAACCAAGATCGTGGACCCCGAAACCGGGGAAGAATGCCCGGTAAACGTGGACGGCGAATTCTGTGCCCGGGGCTACAACATCATGAAGGGCTACTACAAAATGCCCGCCGCCACCGCCGCCGTCATCGACAAGGACGGCTGGCTCCACTCGGGTGACCTGGCCCGCAAGGACGAAAACGGCCGCTACAAGATCACCGGCCGCATCAAGGATATGATCATCCGGGGCGGCGAAAACATCTACCCCAAGGAAATTGAAGATTTCATCTACACCCATCCCAAGGTTTCCGACGTGCAGGTCATCGGCGTACCCGACAAGCAGTACGGCGAAGAGATCATGGCCTGTGTCATCCTGAAACCCGGCGAAACCTCCTCGGTGGAGGAAATCAAGCAATACGTGCTGGATCATATGGCCAAGCACAAGGTTCCCCGCTACGTGGCATTCGTGGATTCCTTCCCCATGAATGCCGCCGGCAAGATTTTGAAGTACAAGATGCGCGAAAACGCCGTACAGATGCTGGGCCTCCAGGCTGAAAGCAAAATCGTTACCGCATAATGGCAAAACCCCTGCCCCGTTGGGCAGGGGTTTTGCATTGACAATGGTCAATGGAAAATGGACAATTTCGGAAGACGCCGCCCGCACCGAAGGTGCGATAAAATCTTGCCTCTCCCTTTGGGAGAGGTGGTTCGCGAAGCGAGACGGAGAGGGCAGTCGGAGAAAATGCAATCATTTTCTCCGCTGGATATATCCCTCCGCATGGGGTGGGGTGCATCCTAGTATCATATACCAAATCTTTTTCAAAAAATAACAAAAAATAACCTTGACGAACCCTCTCTTTGGGTGTATAATATATCCTGTTCACGCGCCTGTAGCTCAATGGATAGAGTACATGTTTCCGGGGCATGGTGTTAGGGGTTCGAGTCCCTTCAGGCGCGCCAGAAAAGAACCCACATTTGTCTACGACAAGTGTGGGTTCTTTTCAATGAAATAAATCCCTTGCGGGATTTGTGAAATAACGCTTCGCGTTATGAAATAGCTGACGCTATGAAATACGCTGCGG
>SVKS01000003.1 GCA_015068345.1 Oscillospiraceae bacterium | reverse complement strand
CGATCTTGTCAGCCCGGGTGGCCAGGGTGGATACGTCGGTGATGACACCCCGGAAAAAGCCCGCAATGCTGCCCACGATGCCGAAGTAAAACACGAATTCACCCACCGTCAGCTGTCCCCGAAGGAGTATGCTGATGAGGAAGAGGTAGGCGGCACCGTTCTGCACCAGGGTCATCACCCCGGCAAAGAGGGCAGCCCACAGCCCCCGCAGGGAACAGCGCTTGTTCCACATCAGGATGTAAGCATTGTAATCCCGAAGCATCCCATTCAGCCAGGGCTCCAGGCCGTAGAGCTTCACATCCTTGGAAAGGGTGAAATCCATGGAAATGTTGATAAGGTAATCCTTTTTCCGTTCCTCCTTTTCCCATTTTTCCTTGTTCTCTTCGTAGTATTCGGGTTGCCAGCGGGAGGAAAACCATCCTCCCACCGCCGTGACCGCCACCACTAAAAGGAGCAGGGGGTGCAGGGTTACCAGCATGCTTCCAAAGGTCACGACCCCCAGGATGTGGGTCAGGAAAGCGAGTAGGTCGCCCCACCAGAATTCCGGGGAGCAGTTACCCATACACGCGTCCCGGTTGGCGTAGCCCTGGACTTTGCGAAAGGCTTCGGTTTCGGTATTTTCAAAATCGGTGTAGTATTCGTAAAAAGCCGCCATTTCGGTTTGCAGAACAACGGATAGATGGTACAGGTGTCCTTCGGCACGCAAATAGCAATAACGGTAGGCCAGGGTCAAAAGGAGAATCAGGGCCGAAAAGCCCAGAATGACCAGGGCGATCTCCCCAAAGGAGGAGCCGCCGCCGATGCGATCAATGAGCTCCTTGGAAAAAAGGGAATTCACCAGGGGACGCACCACCTGGATGGGTGCCTGGGCCAACACCCAAAAAATAAAGATCCGATTGAGTTTCCATTGGTATTTTGCCGCCCAAAGAAGCGAGGAAAGGCGGCTGTATTTGCGTTTTTGCTTTTGCAAGTGGATCACTTCCTTCCGATGGTAGCATAGCACAGGTCAAAACAAAAAGGTGCAAATTGAAACCAAACGTCGAAAATTTGATGTCAATTGCACCTGGGAGTCTATTGGGGCAAAAGAACTTCGGTGGAAAAGGCTCCATCCTCCGAAGCCCGGGTCAGGTAACCCCCGTATTTTTCCACAATGGCATCAATGCGGGAAAGACCCAAACCATGACCTTCTCCCTTACGGGTAGTGAGCTTCTCCTGCCGGGGAACCCCGGTGGAATTGGTCAGGATCAGGTAGAGGTAGTGCCCCTTCATCTCCATATAAAGCCGAATCAGCCGCTCTTCCTTGGGCAGATTCATGCAGGCTTCCATGGCGTTATCCAGAAGATTGCTGATCAGGATGCAAAGATCCAGCTCGGAAACCGACAGGGATACCGGGATCTTGGCCTCCGCCTTTACGGTGATCTCCCGCTTGGCGGCCAGGGAAAGCTTACTGTTGAGGATGGCATCCGCCATTTTGTTGCCGGTTTTGATCACCGTTTCCACGTGGGTCAGGTCATCGTCCAGCATGTCCAGATATTTGTCGATCTCCTTGTAATCCCCGTTTGCGGCGTGTACCTTCATGGTTTGAATGTGGCTTCGGTAATCGTGCCGCCAGCCCCGCATTTTGGTATACATCAGTTCCACTTCATCGTAGTATTTTTGCAGCAGCTCGGCTTCAAAGGCGGCCACCCGCTTTTCAATCAATTTGGAAAACAGCATGGTCCCTCCTTACAAATAGCGGATCAGGGCGGCGTGCACCGCGTCGTAGCTTCCCCGGCTCAGGGGAAGGATATCTCCGTTTACCATGGTCACGTCGGTGCGGGAGATTCTTTGAACGTATTTCAGCGAAACGATGAAGCTCCGGTGAATTTTGAAAAAGGTCTCGTCCAGCTCCCGGCTCATGGCCAAAAGGGTCATCCGGGTGCGGAATACCTCCCCGGGGGTGTGGATGAGAAGGTGCACGTTTTGGGCCTCCACGTATAGGATGTCCCCCAGGGGAACCTTCACATCCCCGTCGGCGGTGGAAATCAGCACCGACCGCAGGCGGTAAGCCAGGTTTTGGCATGCCCGGTCCAGCACCGGCCACAGCTTTCCCCCGTCCACCGGCTTGATCAGGTAGTGAAGGGCCGAAACGTCAAACCCATCGCTGAAATATTCGTAGTAGGCGGTGACAAACACGATCTGCAGGGTGTGATTGGTTTTACGGATGGCTTTGGCAAGCTCCACCCCGCTCATGCCCGGCATTTCCACGTCCAAAAGGAGCAGGTCGAAATCCCCCTCTTCCTCAAAGGCAAACAGAAAGGCCTCGGCAGAGGGATATTCCCGAAGCTGGGTCAGGTGGTGATTTCGCTCCGACCAGGCGGCGGTGATCCCGCGTAAATGCTCCCGTTGGAGGGCATTGTCGTCCACAATGGCAATTTTCAGCTGCATACCGATTCCTTCCTTTCGATTTGTTGATTTCAATATATCACAGGTGGAGGGGGTTTGTAAAGTACAAAAATTTCCCGGATGCGGAGAGCATCCGGGAAAGGGGTTATTCTTTATGGAGCTTCAGACAGGCAACGAAGGTGTTGTCGGTGAAGGCGTAGGGGGTTTTCGCAGATCCTGTGGCGCAGAAGAGATGGGTGGGGCAACCACTTTCGTCAAAGAGTACCGACGGACGTTCCAGGTTGCCCTGCAGGGTCTTCCGTCCGTTATCCCAGGTGACGTGGCGGGTGTAGACGGTGGGGTCGGGTGCAATGGTAAAGGAAATACCATCCTGACTTTCGGCGTAAAAGCCGCTTCCCCATTCGCCGGTGATACCATGGGCACCGTTTTTTACGTCGTCTTTGGCAATCATGCAAAAGGTTTTGCGGGACGCATCGTACCACAGGTAGGGATCCTCGATGTGGGCGCTGTCATCCTTGAAATCCAGAATGGGATCGTCGGAAAGCCTGGTAAAGGGACCCGCCGGGTGGTCGGCCACCGCCATCCCAAGCTTTAGGGGCATACCTACCCCTGAACGGGATTTGTAGATCATGTAGGTCTTGCCGCTTGGCAGGATGGCAACAGTGGGGTTGGTGGTGACGGTGCAGTCCCAGTGGGAAGGGTCCCGGGGTTCCAGCAGGGGATGGTCCTGGCGAACAAAGGGGCCGTTGATATCATCCGCCACCGCAACACCGATGCGCTTACGGTTCCAAACCTCCAGGGCCCGGTGGGAATCGATCTGGCTTTCATGGGTGGGGATTTCGCCGGAATAACTGGTACCCATGTAGTAAAGGTAGAATTTCCCGTCCCAAGTCTTAATGCAGGTGTTGTGGGTATTCATGCCGTCAAAGTAGGCCCTGCCCCGGCGGGGGAGCACCACGTTTTGGAAGATGTAGGGCCCTTCGGGGGTGGGGGAGGTGGCATGGACGATTTCGCTGTTGAAAAGCCAGTTACTGCCAAAGCCCAGAGATTTGGGCCAGCGGGAGGCAAACATGTGGTAGATGCCATCCACCAGAATCACTGAGGAATCCCAGATATAGTAGTCCTCCATGGCGAAGGCCACGCTGGCCTTCCCGGCCTTGTAACCCAGGTTGGCGGCCATTACTTGACTTCCTCTGCCAGAATGGCTTCGGCCCGGGCCAGGGCTTCGTCAATATGATGGCAGAAGTTTTCTTCGCCGATGGCGTCGTAAAGACCGGCCTTCTGGAGTCGGACCAGGGGTTCGGCATGGATGTGGGAGAAAATCAGGGTAACACCGTCCACCTTGGCGTCGGCCACCAGCTTTTCCAGGCTGTGGATGGCGGAGCTATCCATGTACTGCAGGTTGCTGGCCCGCAGGATCAGAACCTTCAAACCGTCGTCCCGGGGCAGATCCAGAAGCTTGTCGGTGGCGGCGAAGAAGAGGGGGCCGTTGATTTCGTAAACCATGACCCCGTCGGGGATGGCCTTCACGCCATCCTTGTCCCAGGTGCGGGCGGAGGAGGAATCGGCCATTTTTTTCATGAAGAGGACACAGGTCAGAATCAGACCCACTACAATGGCAACAACCAGGTCGAATACCACTGTCAAAACGAAGGTGGCAACCAAAACCAGGATGTCCCCCAGGGATGCGGTTTTGCAAATATGCAGGAAACGGCGCCATTCCGACATGTTGTAGGCCACCATGAAGAGGATGGCGGCGATGACCGGCATGGGGATCCAGGCGGCATAGGGCATCAAAACCACAAGGATCAGAAGAAGAACGATGGCGTGGGTCATGCCTGCAATGGGGCTGCGGCCGCCGTTTTTCACGTTGGCTGCGGTACGGGCAATGGCACCGGTGGCGGGGATGCCGCCGAAAATACCAGAGAAGATGTTACCCAGACCCTGGGCAATCAACTCGGTGTTGGAATTGTGCTTGTCGTTGATCATGCCGTCGGACACCACGCAGGAAAGCAGCGATTCGATCCCTGCCAAAAGGGCAATGGTGAAGGCATTGGGAAGCAGATGCAGAATCAAACCCAGATCAATGGCGGGCAGTTCCGGCTTGGGCAGGGCGGAGGTGATCTGGTAAAGGTCACCGATGGTGTTCACGTTCATGTCCAAAAGATTGACCGCAAGGGATCCCAGAAGAACCACGATCAGGGAACCGGGGATTTTTTTGCTGATGAAGGGCCAAACGATCAGGATCGCCAGGGAAAGAACACCAACCAGGAGACTCTGCCAATTGACGGTGGTGATGCTTTCGATGATGGCCTCCATCTTCTCCATGGTTTCCACCGGGGCGGCTCCTTCCGGGAAGGTGAGGCCCATGAAGTCCTTGATCTGCCCCACCAGAATGGTCACCGCAATGCCGGCGGTGAAGCCGGTGGTGATGGTGAAGGGGATGTATTTAATCAGGGAACCCAGCCGCAAAACGCCCATCAGAACCAGAATGATGCCCGCCAAAATGGTGGCGATTACCAATCCGGAAAGGCCTTCGGTGGCAACGATGCCCGCCACGATGGTGGCGAAGGCGGCGGTGGGACCCGAAATGTTCACGTTGCTGCCCCCAAACAGGGCGATGACAAAACCAGCCACGATGGCGGTGTAAAGCCCCTTTTCAGGGCCCACACCCGAAGCAATGGCCAGGGCGATGGAAAGGGGGAGGGCGATGATGGCAACGATCAGACCTGCCACCAGGTCGCTGATCAATTTGCCCTTACTGTAAGAGCGCAGGGTATCCAGAAGTTTTGGACGGAATACCATTTCAAATTCTCTCCTTCGTTTGCTTCATAAAGCAAAAAATAAAGCGTACAACTCGTACCCGTAACAGTATAGCACGAATTGACAGGATTTCAAGAGGAAAGGTGAATTTTGTCGAGGGAGAATTGGCGAAAACTCCGCCATAGGGCTCTATGCGAAAAAGAGAAAAGGCAAAAAGTCACAAAACAATTTCACACGAATTGTGCAAAATGCCAGTTGACTTTAGCACGTTGACGCGCTATACTAATAAAGCGATCACGAGATCACAAGTAACGCCGGCCCACCGGAAGAAAGGAGTAAACCCCATGAGAAAGAATCAGATTCGTAATGACCATGCTGTGGCTCACTCCTATTACCGCTTTATGAAGGTCCGCTATGCGGGCCTGTTCGAGTTGCCTGGCAGTTGAGTCTCGGGACCTATCACGTTTATGAAAAACGGCCCTGTCCTCAACGGCAGGGTCGTTTTTTGTATAGTAAGTAAAAAAAAGGAGAAACCCAAAATGAAAAAGAGAATTCTCGCCCTCGTCCTGGCCTGCATGATGATCATGGCACTGGCCTCCTGCGAATCCGCAGAAAATGACAAGTACACCGTTGGCATTTGCCAGCTCGTTACCCACGACGCCCTCGATGCCGCCACCGAAGGCTTTAAGGCTGCGTTGATCGACGAACTCGGCGAAGACAAGGTTGAATTTGACGAACAGAACGCCGCCGGTGATTCCAACACCTGCGCCACCATTGCCAACGGCTTCGTTTCCTCCGAAGTCGATCTGATCATGGCCAACGCCACCCCGGCCCTCCAGGCCGCTGTCGCCGCCACCAGTGATATCCCCATCCTGGGCACCTCGGTCACCGAATACGGCGTAGCCCTTGGCATTGAAGGATTCACCGGTACCGTCGGTACCAACGTCTCCGGCACCTCCGACCTGGCTCCCCTGGATGAACAGGCCGCCATGATCAAGGAATGGTTCCCCGACGCCAAGACCGTTGGCCTCCTCTTCTGCTCCGCCGAAGCCAACAGCCAGTATCAGGTCGACACCGTCCAGACCGAACTGGAAGCCCTTGGTTACACCTGCACCCAGTACCCCTTCTCCGATTCCAATGATCTGGCTGCCGTTACCACCAATGCCGCTGCCGAAAGCGACGTAATCTACGTTCCCACCGACAACACGGTTGCCTCCAATACCCCTGTCATCGACAACATCTGCCGTCCTGCCGGTATCCCTGTCATTGCCGGTGAAGAAGGCATCTGCGCCGGTTGCGGCGTTGCCACCCTCTCCATCAGCTACTACGACCTTGGTTACCAGACCGGTGTCATGGCCGCCCAGATCCTGACCGGTGAAGCCGACGTTGCCGAAATGGAAATTGCTTATGCCCCCAACTTCACCAAGAAGATCAACGAAACCATTGCCGGCGACCTGGGTCTCAACGCTCCCAGCGATGAATACGTAGCCATCGGCTAAAAAAATCTGCGGTCAAAAAGACTGCAAACATGACGGAAGGAACAAACGATCATGCTGGATTTCTTAAACGCCTTACCCGGTGCCATATCCCAGGGACTTATCTGGGGCATTATGGCCATCGGTGTCTACATAACCTATAAGCTACTGGATATTGCCGACCTGACCGTGGACGGTTCCTTCTGCACCGGCGGCGCCGTATTTGTGGTGCTCTACACCGGTGGATGCAATATTTGGCTTGCTATGCTCGCTTCTGTGATAGCGGGTATGTTAACCGGATTCGTAACCGGAATACTGCACACCAAGTGCGGTATTCCGGCCATTCTGGCAGGGATCCTGACCCAGCTGGGGCTGTGGTCCATCAACCTGGCCATTATGGGCATGAAGGCAAACGTAGCCATCAAGGTCACCGATTCGGAGCTTCTGGATAAGCTCATGGTTTCCCTGCGCTTCGTGCAGGACGTAGCCAAGGGGACCCGTCCCATTTGGAATCATCCCATTCTGGTGGTGGGACTCTTCACCGCAATTCTGATCGGGATCCTTTATTGGTTCTTCGGCACCGAGCTTGGCTGTTCCCTGCGTGCCACCGGTTCCAACCAGGCCATGTCCAGGGCTCAGGGCATCAACACCAACTTCACCACCCTTTTGGGACTCATGCTTTCCAACGGCATGGTGGCGCTTTCCGGCGCCCTCCTGGCCCAGTATCAAAGCTACGCCGACATCAACATGGGCCGTGGCGCCATCGTTATCGGTCTTGCCGCCGTCATCATCGGCGACGTGGTATTTGGCAAGCTCTTTATGAATTTTGGTCTCAAGCTGGCAGCCGTTTCCCTGGGTGCCATCATCTACTACATCGTTATTCAGCTGGTGCTGTCCCTGGGACTCAACTCCAACTACCTCAAGCTCCTTTCGGCTATCGTGGTAGCCATCTTCTTAGCCATCCCCTATTGGAAGAACCGATATATTCACGCAAAACCCAAGACTGTTTCGGGAGGAAAAAACCATGCTGGAAATTAAGGAAATATACAAGACCTTCAACGCCGGCACGGTGAATGAAAAACGTGCTCTCAACGGCCTTACCCTCTCCCTGAAGGAAGGGGATTTCTGTACCGTCATCGGCGGCAACGGAGCGGGTAAATCCACCATGCTCAATGCTGTGGCGGGTACCTACCCGGTGGATGCCGGCTCCATCCTGATCGGAGGTACCGATGTGACCCACCTGCCGGAATACAAGCGTGCCAAATTCATCGGCCGTGTGTTCCAGGATCCTATGCTGGGGACCGCCCCCACCATGTGGATCGAGGAAAATCTGGCTCTCGCTGCCCGACGCGGTCAGCCCCGTGGACTCAAATGGGGCATTTCCAAGGCCGAACGGGAACAATTCAAGGAACTTTTGCACGGACTGGACCTTGGTTTGGAGGACCGGCTTACCAGCAAGGTGGGGCTCCTTTCCGGCGGCCAGCGCCAGGCGCTGACCCTTCTGATGGCATCCCTGCAAAAACCCAGACTTCTGCTTTTGGACGAGCATACCGCCGCATTGGACCCCAAAACCGCCGCCAAGGTGCTGGAACTTTCCGACCGCATTGTGGAGCGGGATCACCTGACCACCCTGATGGTAACCCACAACATGAAGGACGCCATTGCCCACGGCAATCGACTGATCATGATGTATGATGGTCGGGTTGTCATCGACGTTTCGGGGGAGGAAAAGAAGAAGCTTACCGTTCCCCAACTCCTGGAACTTTTCAGCAAAGTCAGCGGCAGTGACGAAGCCAACGACAAACTGCTCTTATCCTGATTTCTCACGCCCATCCCGTTTCTTGTCCTGCGGGGTGGGCGTAATTTATATGTGATTGGGGGTGGCAATTTACGCCCCGGTGTGGTAAAATAAGGAAAACATGGAAATGAAGGGGGATATGATGATGACCACCAATATTCCGGGTATTTTCACCCAATACAAAGCCAAGGACTACACACCCCGCTGGCGCTACGACGGCAAAGAGGATTTTGCCGCCTGGCAAAAGAAGAGCCGGGAAAAGCTTGGAGTGCTTTTAGGACTTGGAAAATTTACCAAGGTAGCCCCTGATTTTCAGGTGGAGTGGGAAAGCGAGACCGAGGACTATCGGGAAATTCGCTTTACCTTTGCCACAGAAGAGGGATTCCGGGCTCTGGCTCATATTTTAATTCCCAAACGGGGAACCGCTCCCTTCACGCCGGTAATCTGCCTGCAGGGGCACTCCAAAGGGATGCATATCAGCCTGGGCCGACCCAAATATGAAGGGGATGAAAAGACCATCAAAGGCGGCGACCGGGATTTTGCTGTCCGTGCTGTGCGGGAAGGCTGCGCCGCCATCGCCCTGGAACAGCGTTACATGGGGGAAGCCGGGGGAGATGAAACCGGACCCAAGTGTGACAAATCCCTGTGGGCCCTGCTTTACGGCCGCACCGCCATCGGCGAACGGGTGTGGGATATTATGCGGCTGATCGACGTACTGGAAGCCGAATTTGACTGTCTGAACATGGAAAAGCTGATCTGCCTTGGCAATTCCGGCGGTGGCACCGCCACCTTCTACGCCGCCTGTATGGAAGAACGGATTCGTTATGCGGTGCCCAGCTGCAGCGTTTGTACCTACAAGCACTCCATCGTGGAAACGGTACACTGCGTTTGCAACTACGTGCCCCAGGTGGCCGATTATTTTGACATGGGGGACCTGGGTGGTCTGATTGCACCCCGGGCGCTCCTGGTGGTCAATGGTAAGGATGATCCCATTTTCCCCAAGCCCGGTGTGGACGAAACCATGGAGGTACTGGAGGTTATGTTCAAGGCCGCCGGTGCCACGGATATGCTCCGTCACGTGGAGGGACAGGAGGGTCATCGTTTCTACGCCGACCCGGCTTGGCCCGTGATCCACGAGCTGTTGAAGAAATAAGGAGAACTTTCTATGTATACCATCGAAACATCCAAGCATTTTGTAAAACGGCAGGATGAATCGGGGGCTGTCTACTATGTGTTGGCCACCCACGTGGCGGCCCAACAGACCGGCTTTTATTTCGTGAATCCGAGCATGGATGACCAGGGGCGTTACCTGTGGTTCTATTGCTATTTCCCGCCTGCAAGCTACCGGACCTTGGGGGTGGTGGATTTTACCACCGACGAAGTGCACCACTTCCCCGAAACCCTGCATCTGGATGCCTGCCCCATCGTGGATACTATCACCGGGGAGGTTTATTATGCGGATGAACGTGCCCTGTATAAGCGATCCCCCAGACCAGAATTGGCCACCGAAAAGGTTTGCGATCTGCCGAAGGAATTTTTCGAGCGAAAGGCTCGGGTCATCATTCCCGCCACCCACCTGACCTTCAGTCCCGACCGAAAGCAGATGTTCCTGGATGGTCGCACCACCAAGGGATTTATTGCTGGTGCCCTGACATTGGCCACTGGGGAATTCCAGATTTGGACTCGGCCGGAATATTGCCGCAACCATGGCCAGTTCAATCCGGTGTACCCCGATCTGGCCCTGATGGCGGAGGAATTTGACACCAATGAGGATGGTTCTTACCGCTCCATCCGTACCGACGAGAATGGCGTCTTTATGCGGCTATGGACGGTGAAGGCCAATGGGGAGGAAACGGTTTGGGCTCCGCTGAACCTGGAACGGGCCACCCACGAATGGTGGAGTGCCGATGGACGAAAAATATACTACTGCAAATACAACGATAAGGGAAACAACGGCGTTTGCGCCATTGATTATTTCAGCGGAGAGCACAAACTGGTGGCTCCGGTGCGGGCGTGGCACGCCTTCTCGTCGATGGATGACAGCCTGTTTGTGTTTGATGAAAACGATGGCTTCTATCGGGGTTGTGCCTCCCGGGTGGGACTTTACAACACCAAAACAGGGAAAAAGGTCTATTTCAACAGTAACAATCCACCCATGAATCCGCCGGATAAGCAGTCACAGTATCACCTGGACCCCCATCCCCGCTTCAATGCCAGGGAAAGGTACATTGTGTTCACCACCGTCGTCAATGACAAACCCCAGCTTGCGGTGGCAAAAACCGCTGATATTTTGCCCATGACCGAATAAATCCAATCGGGCGCCGCCCCTGCGGTGCCTTTTTTGTAAAAAGGAGAAAGAATATGAGCCTTGTGGATGACGTCCTGATCCGCCCCATGGTGGCGGAGGATGAGGAGTTGATCAACGAATTCTTTGATGCCATGGGCGGCGAAGCCCGGGCATTTTTCAACCGCTTCGGCGGCAATCAAAAGAATACCCTGCATTTTGTCAAGAATCCGGAGGAAAACCGCCGCTACTGGATGGCTGAACTGGATGGTAAGATGGCGGGCTACGTCTTCCTGTGGGATCTGCATACCTCCATCCCCTGGCTGGGGATCGCCGTGCGGGAGGATCTGAAGGGCAAGCGCCTGGGTCGTCGGCTGATTGCCCACGCCCAAAGCTACGTCCGGGATATGGGCAAGGGGGGTATCCAGCTGACCACCCACCTGGCCAACATTCGGGGACAGGTGCTTTATGAAACCATGGGGTTCCAACGAGTGGGTATTCATGGTGCCAGCGGAGAGTTTTATTACCTTTGGAGATTTGAGGACTGATCGATGACGCTATACAAAAACGCCCGGGTATATACCGGGGAAGGCTTTGTGACCTCCTTTGGGGTGGAAAATGGCAAATTCGTTGCCCCGGAGGAAGCTTTGGCCGATGAGGTGGTGGATCTGGGTGGAGCTTTTGTTGTACCCGGCTTCATAGACAGCCATATGCACCTTCTGAATTTTGGCCAGGCCTTGACGGTGGCTCCCCTCCATGCCAACACCACCTCCCTTGGGGATATGATCGCCTGCCTTGGGAAAACGCCCTCGGGACGTGGCGGTTGGATTCTGGGTCGGGGGTGGAATCACGATTATTTTGCCGATGTAAAACGTATGCCTACCCGCTGGGATCTGGACAAGGTTTCCACCACCCACCCGGTTTGCGCAGTCAGAGCCTGTGGCCACGCACTTGTGGTGAACAGCCGTGCCCTGGCGCTTCTGGGTCTTTTGGACGTGGTGCCCCAGGTGGAGGGCGGCGAGGTGGTTACCGAAAAGGGAGTACCAAACGGTATTTTCCTGGATAACGCTATGGATCTGGTGTATGGGGCTATCCCGCCGCCTACCCTGGACCAGGTGAAGGATATGCTCCGGGCCGGGGCAAGGGCGCTGAATGCTTATGGTATTACCGGGTGTCACAGCGACGATTATTGTGTCTTTCACGGGCTGGAGCCGGAAACGGTCAACCGGGCCTTCCGGGAGCTGGAAGCGGCGGGAGAACTCACTGTCCGGGTATATGAGCAGGCCAATTTCGCCGATCCGAAGCAGCTCCAAGCCTTTGTGGAAGCCGGGAACAACACCGGCGTTGGCAGTGACTACTTCAAAATCGGACCCCTGAAGCTTTTAGGGGACGGTTCGCTGGGGGCTCGTACCGCCCTTTTGAGCAAACCCTATGCCGATGATTCCACAAAGATGGGACTTGGCATCTTCACTCAGGAGCAGTTTGACCAGCTGATTGGCTACGCCAATCGCATGGGTATGCAGGTGGCGGTACATTGCATCGGGGACGCCTGTTTGGATATGGTGCTCCAAAGCTTTGAAAAGGCCCTGGCGGAGTATCCCCGGGCCGATCACCGCCACGGCATCGTCCATTGCCAGATTACCCGTCCCGATCAGCTTCAAAAAATCGCCGGGATGGGACTCCACGTGTACGCTCAGTCGATCTTTTTGGATTATGATATTCACATTGTGGAAGCCCGGGTGGGGAAGGAGCTGGCGGAAAGTAGCTACAGCTGGAAGACCCTCAAAAATTGGGGTGCCACCGTCAGCAACGGCAGTGACTGCCCGGTGGAACTGCCTAACGTCCTTGGGGGCATCCAGTGTGCCGTTACCCGCCGGGATCTTTCCGGAAATGGTCCCTACCTGCCCCACGAAGCCTTCACGGTGGGCGAAGCCCTGGAAAGCTTTACAGCGACCGGAGCCTACGCAAGCTTTGAAGAGGGGAAAAAGGGGAAAATCACCCCGGGCTACCTGGCGGACTTCACCCTGCTTGGTGCCGATCCCTTTGCCGTGGAACCCGATCAGATCAAGGATATCCCCATCCTTGGTACCTGGGTTGGCGGAAAACGAGTCTTTGGAAAGTAACGATACAAAAAGAACAGGCGGCCACCGGCCGCCTGTTCTTTTTGCGTAAGATCTTCCGGACACCCAGAGACGGGCGCCACAGATCACACCCTGCCTCCCTCCCCGAGGGAGGCGGCGCCGCAGGTGCCGGGGGGAGTTATGTGCACGGAAGGAGAAAACTCCCCCAGCTTCGCTGTCGCTCAGCAGCCCCCTCCCAGAGGGGGCCTTTTGGGCGGGTTCCACAGATCATACCCCTGCTTCCCGGCGGGCGATTCCTGAATCGCCCCTACCCGGTGGGTGCCTAAGAACCGCTGTCTCTGCAGCAGAGGCGGCCATCGGCCGTCCGAATCCTGCGGGATGCACACGCTACCTCCGGAGCAAACCCGTCCCCTGTAATAAAAAAACCGCCCCGGACTGTGGCATATTTTCCACAGCCCGGGGCGTTCTTTCTCATTATACTTTCGGGGAATATTCGGTGTTACCCCTGCTCCGCAAGGTAGAGGGAAATACGGTTTTGCACGTAGTCGGCAGCCTGTTTTGCAGTGATATCTCCGGAAAAGTAACGACAGGCTTCCTCCATCATCACGTCAAACACCGCATTGCTATAATACCAAAGGTGGTCGGCTTGCTGAATGATCTTCCAGCTGTCTTCGTACCGTCTTTGCTCCACTACCAATTCTTCTTCGTTATCTTCGTCTTCGACTATCAAGTTTCGGCTGAGAACTCGCTCACACTCTGCCCGATTGATGGACAGATAGTCATAACCGGATTCAAACAGTACTTCATTGGACCATCCATCCGGACCATCCGGAGGAATCTCTCCAAGCACATCCGCCAGGAAATGCCATTCCAAAAATTCTCTCGCCGCTTCCCGACTTTCCACCCGATCTACCACGGCATAATAATCGAATGCATCAATGCCAAAGCCCTTGTGTACCGTTGACGGAATAGGAACCACTACCCAAGCGGAATCCCCGGAGTATTCATTGGCTGTCTCCCAATCAACAAATTCATTCTGATTGATAAGATTTTGCAATCCAAAAGGCATAACGTCGGAGCCGTGAGATCGAGTTTCTCCCGGACCAGCCCCAAGGTTACAAAATTCCAACAGAGTTTCAAAGCTGCCATCATCAAAATGGCACGTGTTATTATCCCAATCGATCCAATCGTCTATATTCGTGCCATAATGCTCCATGTGAAAATCCTTGGAGTTAAACTTCATCGAAGTCGGGGAGGTCTCCAAAACAAGATCGAAGAAATCCTTGGGATGATCAAAGGTTTGTCCTTCTTCCAAAATGGTGCTTCTAACGCTTTTTCCTTCAATCAGGAACTCCCGGGGAAGAAAATAGCAGATTCCTTCCATTCGGGTAACATCCACGATATTTTCGATCAAAACTCCTTCTTCAAAAAGTGCAGGAGCAACTTCCTCCAGGGGAGCCAAAAGTCCCTGCTTTACGTAGTTTTTCAGCATAAAGTGATCCGAAGATACTATCATATCCACTTCCCCGGACAGGAGGGCAAGATTCATCTTCGTAATGTCGGAGTACTCTTTTACCACAAACCGAACCCCATCCGATTGGCCGTTGAATTTGGCAACCGTTTTGGAAAGAAGCCCGGAGTAATTGTAGTAATTCACAACCCCAAGGGTGTATACACTTCGCTCAGCAGGAACGATACTTTCTGACGCAGTAAGCTCGATCATTCCGCCGTTGGCTACCACCAGAATGCGCCCATCAGCAAGGGTGCATACTTTACGTACCACCGAGGTTTCATCCACCCCGCAATAGATCAGATCGGCAAGTTTTTTGCAGTCCACCCCATTGGTACGCCAAAGCTCGCTTCCGCACATATAGTAACCATAAGTCCCATCACTAAAAGCTCCCCCCGTGGGGCGTCCCTCTATCTCAATCCCCTCACCAGAAAGATCGATGGTGTTGAAGGTCAGCGGGATTAGACAGGCGGCTTCCTTGGTAGAATTGAAATAACGATAAGCCCCGGCAATTGCTTCTCTTTCCCGAATCAATGCATAGGGAGTCCCACCAATCTCCATCAATCCGAAAAAATCCACTTCCACGCCCGGCTTCTGGGTCGTTTTTTTGACAAAATGATCTCCAATATAAAGGCTCCAGGCATTGTCGGCAAAATAGTTGATACCACAGATTCCGGCATAGATGATACCATCCTTTTCCATAAGATTTACCCTTGCGTTGTAGCGTGTGGCGGGGCTGTCGGTGAGTTGGTCTTCCGGAATGATTGCATGCCCGGTTGGCTGACCATCCAGATAAAAGCGGTACTGCACACTGTTGTAGGATCCATCTTCTTCGAAGGGTTCTCCCCCGAAAACCAGGTTATCAGCACGCCCCACCTCCTGGAAGGATGTAGTGGTTTCCCGTTTTGCGGTATCCTCGATAAACTCCATATCGTAATAACGGTATTCAGTTTTATAGGGAATCCCCTTGTCTGTTCCGTATAGGGCATTTATCTCGTCACATTCTACCCCGATGGTAAACCGAATCTCTCCTCCTATTTCGGCCACGTTCATAATCATTTCATTTTCAGCGAGACCAATATCTATAACTTCGCCGAGATAGGTATCGGTTGCATCATTGGCCTGTTGCCGGCTTTCGGCGCAGGCTGCCAAGACTGAAACAATCAAAGAAAGTAACAATATGCCAGAAAGGAATCGCAACTCATATCGTTTCACCATATTCCATCCTTTCGGTACTTTATTTTTCTTTCGTGCTTTTCCCTTGTCAATTCCATTCCATGACGTTTTCCGGGAAGGTTCAAATTCTTCCACATGGAACAGGGTTTAGAGATTTACCCCTGCTCCGCAAGGTAGAGGGAAATGCGGTTTTGCACGTAATCGGCGGCTTGTTTGGCGGTAATATTTCCCGCAAAGTACCGTCCCGCTTCTTCGTACATCACGTCAAAGACTTCGTTCCGGAAATACTGGAAGTGGTCGGCCTGACGGATGATTTCCCAGGTCTTGTCGTACTGCTCCTGTCCGCACATCATATTGTAGAGCACGTCATAGAAGTTTTCATCGTTCACCTCTTCCACCTCGATGTGGCTGTTGATATTCCGTGCAAGATACCGGTCGGTTTCGTCCCGGTTGACCGAAAAGGCACTTGTTCCATACGAGGTCATCGGTGCAAACCTCTCATTCATCGGGAACTCTTCAACCACATCTTCCAGGAAGTGCCACCGCAGGAAATCCCCTGCCGCTTCCCGGGACACTTCGTTGTCCACCACGGCGAAATAATGACGGGCAAACATCTCATACCCATCGTGAACCGAGGAGGGCATGGGATAGATAACCCTTGGTGCCTGTATCAATTGGGGTGGATTTGCCTGATACTCCTTGGCGGCCTTCACGTCGGTGAAGTAGTTGCTCTGTATGGAACCCAGCAACTGCATCGAACTATTGTATACTCGGGTCGAGGACGGATTCATGGTATAAAAATCCACCTCGTCCTGGGTGCCGCCGTGATTGCAAAACTCCAACAATGCTTCAAAGCTGCCGTCATCAAAATGGGCGGTGTTGCTTTCAAAATTGATCCATTCGTCAATCTCCTGAGCATAGTACACAAACCAATCCCTTTTGAGAGCTATTTTCAAACCCTCTGGATCCTTTTCCAATAGGAAATCGTAATACTCCTGCCGGGTTTCGAAGGTCTGCCCCTCTTCCAAAACACTGGGATCGGTGGCTATCGCACGAATTTCGAAGTGCCGCGGCAGATAATAGCAGGTCCCGTTCACCTTTGTGGCATCCACAACGCTTTCGATCAAAACGTCCTGTTCAAACAGCTCGGGCGCAACCTCCTCCAGGGGCAAAAGAAGCTCCTGCTTGATGTAATTTTTCAGCATGAACTGATCCCGGGTGGCCACCATAGCAATTTCCCCGGAAAGAATAGCCAGATTCAGGCTGGCTTTGTTATCAAATTCCTTCACCACAAAGGCTGCTTCATCCGAGATGCGATTGAATTTCGACAAGGTAAGAATCAATTCGTCGGGGTCTCCAAACAGATTGAGCACCCCAATTGTAAACACCTTTCGTTCGTCGCCTGTGCCATCCTTTTTGGGGGATAGCTCGATCAACTCTCTACCTACAACCACCAGAATGCGCCCATCCGAAAGGGGGCGCACCGCGCGCACCTTGGACATTTCGTTGACACCATTGAAAATCAGGTCGGCAATCCGCTTGCTTTCCTTGCCGTCGGTTCGCCAAAGCTCACTGCCGCACATATAGTAGCCGTATTTCCCATCGCTGAAGGCCCCGCCGGTGGCAATACCGCCAATTTTGGTGCCCTCCAGGGGTAATTCGGTGGTTTCAGGGGTCAGGGGGACCATTCTGGTTTCTTCCCACAGCGTATTCACCACCTGACCATTTTTGTCGTTTTCCCACACGTGAACCAGGCCGTAGGGAATCCCGTCAACTCCGATCAACCCGCAGAAGATGTATTCCGGGGCACCGGGTCGCCAGGTGGGCATTTCTACGAAATGGTCGTTAACAAACAGGTCCCAGGAGAAAGAGCAATCGTAATTGATTCCGGCATATATTACGTCTTCATGGAGCATGATGTGGGCCCTGGCATTATAATGCTCGTATACCATGCCATCTACATCTGCATATTCCTCTGGAATAATAACCCCTTCCTGGACTTCCCCATCCCGATAGAAGAAGTACTCCACCCCAAAATAGCAAGGGATCCCACTATCGTAGGTATAAAGCAAAGGTTCAGCACCATATGTAAAGTCCACTGTCGGGTCGGCAAGCAGGGCAACTTCGTGGGAAGACTTCGTCTTCTCTCGCTTTTGGGTATCCTCCACAAAGTCCTTGTCATAATAGCGGTATTCGGTAGAATAGGGTTCGTTGATATCAAAAACATTGTTTCCCAATGAAATTTCGATACCGTCGATCTCAGTTTTATTTCCATCCGTTCCGATGGTGGCACGAATTTTACCGTCGACCTCGATCACCTCTATCACAGCCTCGTCCTCTGCAAGACCAAGGTCGATGGTGTTTGCCACGTAATCATCGTACACAGCAACCGTTTTGGGTTCATCGGAGGCTTTATCCGCCTCCCCCGAGCAGGATGCAAGGAGGGAAGCAGTCATAAGCAAGACGAGAAACAAAGCAGTGATGCGATCGCAGGTGTGTTTCATGTTGGTTTCCTCCTTATACCTTTTATAGTTTTATCATAACATGGTATATCCCATAATGCAAGGAAAAATTATTAAGATTTTATTAAGATGATTTCGAATGTCTTGCAACGGCCCTCTCCGTCTTCGCCTACGGCGAATCCACCTCTCCCAAAGGGAGAGGCAAAGAGGGACGGGTGTCCCTGCGGAGGGCACGTGCCGCAGGAGGGGTGTTTTGCATGGGTTGGTCTCCTGCACGGCGGGAGTAAACCCCCGTTCTACGGAGATGAACCTGACGGGTACGGTCGTAGGAGTTGGGTCTTCCGGCCTGTAAAGCCGTTTCCTACAACAAAGAATCGCCCCGGGCTGTGGAAAATATGCCACAGCCCGGGGCGTTCTTTCTCTCTCCCTGCTATCGCAGGGAGGGTGGGATGAGCGAAAAGATACAACGTAAGGTTGGACGAATGCAAAAATAAAAAGTTCCCCCTGCTGAAGGTAATTTCATCAGGGGGAGTTTGGTTACAGGGGTTTGAGACCGTCGTACAGATCATTGAAGGATTTCATGGTCTTGCATCGGCCATAGGAAAGTGTTTTGTCATCCCCCTGGTAGAGAAGGAAGCATTTGGTCATTTCCTCCACCGTTTGCTCCAGCATGGTCATGAATTGGGTATAAATGGTGTTGTATTCCGGGGTGTCTGGCTGGTAATGTCCGTCAATCAAACCCTCGGTCAGTTGATCCAGGGGGTACAGCTTCAGATGCAAAAGCTCATGGATGATGACCTCTTCCACATTCTCCTGCTTGGGGTTGGTGGCATTGAGCATCAGGATGGCTTTGCGGTCATCAGGATCCACCTTGAAATCCCCCGTTTTCCCAAAAGCGGGGTCATCGATCAGTTCAAGCTTCACGTCCCACACATTTTGCAATCGCAGAATCCCCATCCATTTTTCAAATAAAGGAAGTACCGATTCGTAGGTGAACATGGTTGACTCCTTAAAGCTCCGGTTCCAGTATCTTGCCAACCCATTCCCGGTCGGGGGCCACACCCAAAAGGTGGGTGATGGTGGGGGCAATGTCCATGATGCTGACCCCTTCCCCAAGATTCCGACCGCCGGTGTAACCCTTGCCCCGGATGACCACCGGAATGGTCATATCCTCCGGCATTTCGGTGCCGTGGGAACGGTCATGACCGCCGTGGTCGGCGGTGAGGATGACGGTGTAGTTTTCCGGCAGGGCTTCGATCAGCGTTTGGGTGCAGGAAATGGCTTTGTTCACCGAACCCATGTAGGTTTCGCTCATCCAACCCACGTCGTGACCGCCCACCTCGTCGGTTTCACCCAGGTAGATAAAGGTGAAATCGGGTTCTTCCGCCAGAATATAGTCGATGGCGGCGTTTGTGATGGCGGTGTCGGTGTCCCGGCGTTTGTGCTGGTTGATCAAGAGGGAATAATGGAGCTCGTCCGGGCGGCTCAGGTCCCGCAGCTCTTCCCAGGTGATGAAAAAGGCACACTTTTTTCCGGCGTTATCCAGCTTGTTGCAAAGTCCCTTCACCGGACGGACCTGGGGGGTGTAAAGGTTGGAGGTAATGCCATGGCGACCCGGCTCCACACTGTGAAAAAGCGACATGTGGCAAGGCAGGGTACAGCTGGGCATGACGGTCCGAGCAGAGAGGGTGTAAGCCGATTCCGCAAGAAGTTTTTCCACGTAAGGGTTGCCGCATCCGATAAGCCCATCGGGGCGCATACCGTCCACCAGCACCAAAACGATCTTCTGTTCCATATTCAAATCCTCTTTTCTGGGCCTTTGCCCAAAATAAATGGGAAAAATTGCTTTCCTATATTATAAAGAAGTGGTATAATGTTGTCAAGTAACCCGCACCACACAAGCGGGAATAGAAAGGAAATATTCCTATGGCACAGCTGAAAATGTACTGGTTGGCCGGTACGCCCATTACCGAAGTGACCATCCCTGAAGGGTATTCCGTTTCCAACTACAAAACCGAAGAAGACAAGCTCGCCTGGTGCGAGTGCTGCCGCAACGGCCTCATCGCCGATGATGCCGGGGTGGAAGCCTTCGATGGTTGCATTACCAATAACCCAAACATCAACCTGACTGAGGACGTGTTCTTCCTGGATTACGCCGGGGAACACGTGGGGACTGTCACCGCCTTTGTTATGGATGGCAACGTGGGAGATATGCACATGGTGGGCATCCGCACCGATCACCGGGGCAAGGGCCTTGCCAAAATTCTCAGCTATATCACCCTGAAGCACCTGAGCGAAAAGGGTGTCAAACACATTGCCCTCACCACCGACGAATGGCGTGTCAGTGCCGTGAAGAGCTACCTTACCGCCGGCTTCCGCCCGGTGGAATACGACCTTGGTATGCAGGACCGCTGGGAAGCCATGCTGGAAACCCTGAAGGTGGATTCGGTGGAAATGCTTTACGATGACGCCACCCCCTATCACACCATCTACCGGAAGGGTCTTGCCAAAAAGATCAAGATTGGCGTTCTGGGTGCCGGCCGGGGCCGCACCATGATGCGCTACTGCGTTTCCGCCGGCAACGCCGAGCTGGTGGCCATTTGCGACATTAACGAAAAACTGCTCCAGGAAGCAAACGAAGAATACGGCCAGGGCAAGGTGGCCTGTTACACCGATTTTGATGAATTTTTGAAGCACGATATGGACTGTGTGGTACTGGCAAACTTCGCCAATGCCCATGCTCCCTTCGCCATCCGCTGCCTGGAAGCCGGCAAGAACGTCCTCAGCGAAGTGCTGCCGGTACAGACCATGAAGGAGGCGGTGGAACTGATCGAAGCGGTGGAGCGTACCGGCAAGATTTATGCCTACGCCGAAAACTACTGCTACATGGCTGCTCCCCGGAAAATGTACGACCTCTATCGCAAGGGTGCCCTGGGCGAATTTGAATATGGTGAAGGGGAATACATGCACAACTGCGAACCCGGCTGGCACGGCCTCACCGGCTGCAGCCCCAAGCATTGGCGCAACACCATGTCCGCCTTCTACTACTGTACCCACTCCCTGGGTCCCCTGGTACACATTGCCGGGAGCCGTCCGGTTTCGGTGGTGGGGATCGAGGGTCCCTTCAACGCCCGCATGGCCCGCATGGGTGCCATGGCCGGTGCCTTTGGGGTGGAAATGGTCACCCTGGAAAACGGTGCCGTGCTCAAGAGCCTGCATGGGGTAGGCCCCTCCAAAAACTCGGTTTGGTACTCCATCTACGGCTCCAAGGGCCGCATGGAATCCGCCCGTGAGGATGCGGAAAACGGTGGTACCGATAAGCTCTACGTCAACTGTGACGCCGGAGAAGGGGATAACAAGTCGGAATCGGTGGATACCAGCACCCGGGACGGCCTGAGCGATGCGGCGGATGCCTCCGGCCACGGCGGCAGCGACTACTACGTCATGCACAACCTGGTGGAAAAGCTCCGGGGCAACCGCAACGCGGTGATTGTGGATGTGTACGAAGCCATGGATATGTTCCTGCCGGGCTATTTCGCCCTCATCAGCGCCATGAAGGGTGGCGTCACCGTGGAAATTCCCAACCTGCGGGATCCTGCCGTCCGGGAAGCCTGGCGCAATCATACCGCCTGCACCGATCCTGATGTAGCCGGGGATATGCTTCTGCCCAGCCTTTCCACCGGTACCCCGGAAATTCCGGACTCCACCTACGAAGCCCTGAAGCGCTACCCCTACGACAAGAGCATCACGGTGGATACCCGAAACGAGCTTGGTATTGAACTTTAAGAAATAACGGAGAAAATCTCATGAATTATCGCATCGAACGGGATACCATGGGAGAAATGCGTGTCCCGGCGGAAGCCCTGTGGGGTGCCCAAACCCAGCGAAGCCTGGAAAATTTCCGGGTGGGCCGGGAAAAAATGCCTCCGGAGGTGATCGAAGCCTTCGCTTATCTGAAGGAAGCCTGTGCCGTGGCCAATCAGCGCCAGGGCAAGCTGGACCAGCGCCGGACGGAACTGATTTCTGCCGTTTGCCGGGAGATCCGTACCGGAGCACTTTCGGAGCATTTCCCTCTTTCGGTTTGGCAAACCGGCAGCGGTACCCAAACCAACATGAACGTCAACGAAGTGATCGCCAACCGGGGGAATATCCTGGCGGGGGAAAAGCTCCTGCACCCCAACGATCACGCCAATATGTCCCAAAGTAGCAACGATACCTTCCCCACCGCCATGCACCTGGCGGCGGTGATGGCCATGGAAAAGCGGCTTCTGCCTCCCCTGGAGGAGCTGATTGCCTGCTTCAAACGGTTGGAAGAGGAAAATTATGAGGTCATCAAGACCGGCCGTACCCACCTGCAGGATGCCACCCCCCTTCGCTTTTCCCAGGAGATCAGTGGTTGGCGGGTTATGCTGGAAAAGGGACGGGATATGGTCACCGAAAGCCTGGCGGGTCTTCGGGAGCTGGCCCTGGGCGGCACCGCGGTTGGTACCGGTATCAATGCCCCCAAAGGATTTTCGGAGCTTGCCATTTCGGTGCTTTTCGACCTGACCGGTACGGCTTTTTACAGCGCAGAAAATAAATTCCACGCCCTCACCGCCCGGGATGCCTTGGTTTTTGCCCACGGTGCCCTGAAAGCCCTGGCGGCAAATTATTTCAAAATCACCACCGATATTCGTTTCCTGGCAAGTGGTCCCCGGTGCGGACTTGGGGAAATCTACATCCCCGAAAACGAACCGGGAAGCTCCATTATGCCCGGCAAGGTCAATCCCACCCAATGTGAATCGGCGGCTATGGTGGCCTTGCAGGTCATGGCAAACGATAACGCGGTGGCCATGGCGGCCTCCCAGGGGAATTTCGAACTGAACGTCTATATGCCCCTGACCATTTATAATTTTCTGCAGTCGGTGACCCTCTTGGGGGACAGCTTTACCTCCTTCCGCAAAAACTGTGCCCAGGGGATTAAGCCCAACCGGGATAAAATGCAGGAAAATCTGAATCGTTCCCTGATGCAGGTTACCGCCCTGAACGCTCACATCGGCTATGACAAGGCGGCCAAGGTGGCAAAGACCGCCCTGGCGGAGGAGCTTTCCCTGAAGGAAGCGGCCCTCCAGCTGGGCTACATGGATGCGGAGACCCTGGACCGGGCCCTGGATCCCGAAAAAATGGTATAAGGAGAACCCTATGACACTGAATGAACGCTCCCTGGCACTCCACCGGGAGCTGGAAGGGAAAATCGAAGTCATTTCCCGTAAATCCATCGAAACCCGGGACGATCTGTCCCTCTTGTATACCCCCGGTGTAGCCGAAGCCTGCCGGGTCATCGAAAAGGACGAGGAGGAATCCTTCGCCCTGACCCGCCGGGGGAACCTGGTGGCGGTGATCACCGATGGCACGGCGGTACTGGGCCTGGGGGATATCGGTCCGGCGGCGGGGATGCCGGTGATGGAGGGAAAATGCGCCCTCTTCAAGGAATTTGGCGGGGTGGATGCCTTCCCCATCTGTGTGGATTCCAAGGATGTGGACACCCTGGTGGAAACCATCCGCTTGATCTCCAAAAGCTTTGGGGGTATCAATCTGGAGGATATTTCTGCTCCCCGTTGCTTCGAGGTGGAGCGGCGGCTGAAGGAGGTCTGTGATATTCCGGTGTTCCATGACGATCAGCACGGCACCGCCATCGTGGTGGCGGCGGCTTTGATCAACGCCCTGAAGGTTACCGGGAAGGAGAAGGGAAAGGTCAAAATCGTCATCAATGGGGCAGGTTCGGCGGGAATCTCCATTGCCCGTCTGCTGCTTCGCATGGAGTTTGGTAATATCGTGCTTTGCGACCTGTTTGGAGCCCTGTGTCCGGGGGTGGAGGGGATGAATCCCGTCCAGGCCGAAATGGCGGAGATCACCAACGTCAACCGGGAGACCGGTACCCTGGCAGAGGTCATGGTGGGGGCCGACGTGTTTATCGGCGTTTCCCGTCCGAATCTTGTTACCCGGGAGATGGTAGCCAGCATGAAGAATGGCATCGTGTTCCCCATGGCAAACCCCGTGCCGGAGATTATGCCGGAGGAAGCCCTGGCGGGAGGTGCCGCTGTGGTGGGCACCGGTCGCTCCGACTTCCCCAACCAGATCAATAACGTGCTGGTATTCCCCGGGGTATTCAAGGGAGCCCTGGCGGTCAGAGCCCGTGCCATTACCGAGGAAATGAAGGTTACCGCCGCCGAAGCCATTGCGGCAGTGATCCCGGAGGAGGAACTTTCCCCCGAATACATCATTCCCTCCGCTCTGGACAAGCGGGTTGCCCAGGTGGTAGCCAATGCCGTGGCAGAAACCGCAAGAAAACAGGGAATTGCCAGGAAATAAATAAAAAGTGAATATCCGGAAGAGGTTTGCAGGCTTGCAAACCTCTTTTTGTTATCAATTTGACCAAAATCTTGACAGAACGCAACACTTGTGCTATCATGGGACCAAGAGTATTATGGGGCGATATACCCCAAAAAGGAAACAACCGTGAAAGGAGTGGGAAAATGGGAAAAGGACAATGGATCGTCTGGCTGCTGCTTTTGGTGATAACCCTTGCGGGTTGCGGCACCGAAGCCGAGGTAGTCACAAGTGAGATTGTCTTTGAAGAGGAAAGCGAGAGTGATAGTATTACCGTTGAAAGTGAGAATGAGGCGGAAAGTGAATCGAACCCTCCTCGGGTGGCACTCCCTTTTGAAACGGTAAGTTATCGCGTGAGCGGGGGGGATTTTTATAACGAAGATCCGGTGTTGATTCGGTCGGTGGAAGATTTTCAAACCATAGCCTGGGGCAAGGAGGAGTTCCTTTGGGATTACGAGAAACAGGCAAATGTAGAAAACTGGGAAGATATCATTTTCTTTTCGGTGGAATCACTGGGAGAAAATCAATATGACGAGACTTTTTTTGAAAACCACGATTTGCTGTTGATTCCGACCACGACGGGAAGCGGCATGTATACCGTACGCGTGACCGACTTTATGTACGTGCCGGAATCCGATTCCTACGAAGTCAATCTTCGAACGGAAAATAAATACTTTGCAGTGACGGAAGATGTTGGAGTATGGCTCGGGATTTTGGAGGTGGAAAAGGGTCTGTTGAATCCATCGAAGAAGGAAAAAAACTATAGTATTCAAGCTGTACACGTGAATGTGGATCAAATGATATATGGAGAATCACCGGATGGAATAAACGGTGTTCGGGTATTGTCGGGTGCATTCGAACCCTGGAAGGATGAAACATCGGGAACGTATGGCCTGATTTATAATGCTTACTGGTACCAGGGAACTGTCAAAATTGCATATCATCAAAATGGTTTTGAGCCGCCTGCCGCTTTCAAAAAGCAAACGCTACAAGCTTCCGATGGACGGGTTATTACGGTTGGATATGATGAAGATGGTACGTGGTTATGGATGGATTTTGGTCATGTATCAGGGTGCTACGGAGCGACCAACGAAGGATTGAGACCCATAGAAGCCAGAGAATGGTTCCAAACTGTGTTACGGACCGATATTGGTGTTGTTTCAGAGGAGGTGGGGTTAGAATGAAATGTATGTTTTTTCAAAAAGGGTGCTTTGTTGTATTTTTAGGATTGTTGCTGACTTTGAACTGTGCCTGCGGTGTAGAGTCAATTGAGGAAGAGATCCTGCCACTCGAAAACGAAGGGGTTCCGGTAGAAGAGAGCGAAACGGAGCAAGCGTCCGAAGAACTGGAAAGTCAGCCCGAGCCCGAAACAATGCCCCGGAAATTGGAGTACATCTGTCACAGTTATCGCATGTGGCACAGGGGCGATAGCGGATACTACGAAAGCAGTGAAAAAAAGAATCCCGGCGATCCGGTGGTTATTACCTCCGCAGATCAAATTATGAACTACGAGGTATATACCCTTGCCCGTGTTGAAGGTTACATTGCTCCCTTTCAGCCCAATAAGGAGCTACGGGATGTTGCTTTTCTGGATGTTTGGAATCAAAAGTTTACCGATTCCTTTTTTGAAACCCATGATTTGCTTCTGGTTTGGATGGGAAACAGACAGGAGGCATCTCAATATGAAATGGTGGGTTTGACCGAAGAGCCAGAAAACGGAGGGTGGCAATTGGATTTACTACTGCACCGTCCGGTGCCAAATGAGGAAAGTGACCGGAACCGATGGCTTTTTGCGATCGAGGTGGAAAAGGGTGTTTTCTCAGGGGAAAACCGGGCGGCATTCCCTACTCCGGTTGTGGAAATCAGCTACACGCCCTTCCAAAATCACTACTATGCCGGGGAACATGGAGTTGCAATATCGAACTATCTTTATGAGGTTTATACTATGTACCACGAATTCCGTTGGGGGATCATTTTACTTGCCAATCAGTCTTTGAGTGAAAGTAGTGATGGGGCGACCTACCATACCTGCTACGTGGAGGTGGCATACTGGAAGGATGAGCTATTCCTGGAGCTTGCTTTCAAGGAAGAGGAAATAGTGACCCCGGAGGGGGATACTGTTCGGGTGGGGTATGATGCCAAAGGAGACTGGCTTTGGGTGGATTATCAGCATCCATCTGGGAAGTATGCAGCCATCAACTATGGAGCCACGGGAAGCAATGCGGAAAATCTTTTGGAGGTCGTCTTGACAGCGGAACTTGGAAACTGAAAAAGACATTTACTCTGCCCCGAAAAAGAAACAATTATGAAAGGAGAGGGAGAATGGGAAAGGGACGATGGCTCGCCTGGCTGCTGCTTTTGGTGATGACCCTTGCGGGTTGCGGCACCGAAGCCGAGGTAGTTACAAGTGAGATCACATTTGAAGAGGAAAGCGAGAGCGATAGTATTTCCATTGAAAGTGAGAATGAGCCGGAAAGTGAATCGGAAGTGGTTCCCCTCCGAGTGCCGATGGAATTTGAAGCGAAAAGCTACCTGGTGAACGGAAGCGACTTTTGGGATAATGACCCGGTGGTCATCCACTCGGTGGAAGAACTGAAAAATTTGTTTTGGTCAAAGGACGTGCTGGTGTGGGATCCGAATTACGAGGCAGAGGGAGAGTGGGATTGGGAGAGCATTCCAAAGTTTTCGGTGCAGGCCCTGGATGAAGAGGGGTATGATGAATTGTTTTTTGAAACAAAAGATTTATTCCTGATTCCTGCGTATGCCGGGAGCGGATCCTTTGATGTTCGTGTTGCAGAATTTCTTTATATCCCGGAAAGTGCTTCTTACGAGGTGTATATCAATACAGAAAGTGATTCCTGGGGGTATAATACGGGAACCGGAAGCTGGTTAATGGCAATTTCCGTGGAAAAGGGACTTATGGACAACGGAGAGGGTCTCCAACCCTTCGTAATCAGGGGAGCCCATGTAAATCTTCCCTACACGGCAGAGGGATATACAGCGGATGGTAAGCATGGGGTATCCATACAGATGAGCTACGAGCATTCGTGGGATGTTCAACCCCTTGCTGATGAAACGGCCGGCGAATATGGGGTTTTGATTAATGGGTGGTTTGCCGAAAGCAATCCCAGGGTTTGTTATTTTGAAAATGGATTTTCACCCGAACCAGCCGAAATGCAACAGGAGATGACCCTATCCGACGGACGGGTAGTAGTGGTGGGATATGATGCAAAAGGAGTATGGAAATGGGTGGATTTCCGGGACGTATCGGGCTGCTATGGTGCAGTAAATAGTTGGTCCGACGGTATGGATTCCCGGATTTTACTGCCTTATGTACTTCGGGCAGAACTTGGACCCAGAAAGGAGTGAGGAGGTAATATGAAAAATACGATGTCGTTCGTGCTTGGTATATTGCTCCTGCTGACCCTTTGGGGATGTGAAAATGCAGAAGCACCGGAAGTCATAACAACGGCGGAACCCGAATCCAATTTAGAGGAGGTCGCGGAACCTTCGGGGAGTGAAATCCAAGCTGAGCCGGTGAACATATCCTATACCAAAAGTTGTTATTTCATGAAGGTTTTTCATGGAAAATGGAATGCGCTCAATCAAGCCAATCAAGGTACGGTAATTTTGAGTACTGTGGAGGAGCTTCAAACCGTTCCGTATTATTTGGAGGCGGGGGTCGTTAACTTTTTTGATTATTCTACCATGCACTCGGTGGAAAACTCTCCCGAAATCGGGTTTGACGAGATATGTACACAGAAATATAACGAAGATTATTTTGAAAAAAAGGACTTGCTGCTTTTTTTGGTGGAGATTCGTTCCAATGAAGTTCGCTATGAACCCACAGAATTTACCCATGACCCGGTAACGGGACAAAGTATCCTTCGGGTTCTTTGCCATCAACCCCAGGACATTGAGGAAGAATATTCCAAAATGTTGCTTTTTGCATTGGACGTGGAGAAGGGGGCTTTGCCGAAGGAGTATTTGCCGGGAATTGAGTTGGAAGTTGCTTATAATAAGCATGGAAACTGCTATTTTTCCGGGCCCTATGGTGTACAACTGGAAACCGATCGATATGAGGGTGTTCAATCTTTGTGCGATACATGGCATTGGGGAGTGAGAGTTATGGTCGACCAATGGATTGTGGATGGGGACGTTACAAAACATGCCTGCTATGCGGAAGTGGCATATTGGAAGGACGGCTTTTTCCTGGATCCGGCGATTAGGGTCGAAGAAATAGCAACTCATGGTGGGAACAATGTTCGGGTTGGGTATGACTTCAAGGGGGACTGGCTTTGGGTTGACTTTATGCACCCCACGGGGAAGTATGCGGCAATGAACTACGGAGTCACAGGAATCGAAGCGATCAACCTTTTGGAGGTCGTATTGACAGCGGAACTTGGAAACTGAAAAAGACAGGGGGAAAAGGGCGTGAAGCAAAGGAGTATATGGATCGGGATTCTGTTTACAATAGCAATCCTGCTTTTGGGAGGATGTGGATATACTACCACCGAAGTGCAGAGTGAGATACAACAGGAAGAAAATAACACAGAGGACGTCCACGTGGAGAATCTGGTTTCCCCAAAACCCCTTCAGAGTATGGTGCCATACCAAGGGTATGCATGGCGGATTGCTGACGTTGGAGAAAATTCGGTTTTACAGGCGGTGGAAAAGCAATATTATGTAGGAATCGATACCGGCGTGCCATCTCCTGCGGCGGCGGAAACAGTGGTGCGGAACGAAGCGTCGTTTAGCGAGCTGGAATACTACACCTCCCTGACTTTTGAAAGCAACGGAGAGAGAAGATCATTTGTTGATGTGGTGGCATCTCGTTATCCGGAGGAATTCTTTGTAGACCACGATTTGCTGTTGTTTCAAATCAACCTTGGGCAGGGCCAAAACCGTCCCGAACTATTGGATTTTACCCTGAATATGGAAACCGGACGGTATGAGCTGAATTTGCAATGTCTTCACACCACGTCAGACAATATGGCCCCGGCCCGGTGGTGCATTGCCATGGAGGTGGAAAAGGATATCATCGGAGTAGGGGAAGCTGCATTCCCATTGGTTAAGGTGATGGAAGAAACCTTGTATACCGATATGGAAGTGTTGTTGGGAGATTCCGGAGAACTGAGTTTTGCCGGCTCCGAAACTACCATTGTGAAGGATATCGAGGTGCCGGGCAAGCTTGCAAAAACAGAGTTTTATGAAATCTTATCACCCGAAACCGGATCGCTGATCCGGGATGCATATCGAGCCGGTCTTTTGGACTATCCTATGGGGAAGGTGCTGATTTCCTCCGAAGCAGATTTCAAAAATACCGATCTTTATGATGGAATGCTTTTATGGCCCTATCTTGCGCCTGGCGATCCGGCATCCACCGAATCCGATCCGACTCTTTCCTTTGAAAGTTTTACCGAAAGCTACGACGGGGAATATTTTGAAAAGAAGGATTTGTTTCTCTTCCTGATTCGCCAGGCCGATCCCCTTGGAAGCTATACGGTATCGGATCTGAACTGGAACTGGGAAAAAGAACGATATGAAATGCAAATTACGGTACGGAAATCCGGCAGGGAGAATGTGGAATGGTACCGGGATTCGGAAGGGGCCATGCGTGATTGGCTGGTAGCTGTTGAGGTGGAAAAGGGAAGGTTGAATGGGATGCTTCCCGATGTGGTGGTGACTCAGACGGAGGATGCGGAAATCGTTTCGGCAATATACCGGGGCAACGGTGTATCGCTGGCTTACCGGGTTATGGAAAACAGCGGATATCGGTTCAAAACCTATATGGATGCTGATTTTGTGGGACTTCGGCTTTACTTTGATGGCGTCCCGGAGGAGGTTTTTGCAGAGGTTGGTTATTATCCAAACGGATTTATACAAACCGAAGCCGAGTCATTCAGTAGCCTTCCTACCTTTTGGGAAGGAGACATAGAGATGGGTATGGACAAAGACGGAAAATGGATTTGGATGGATTTTGAAGATCCTTCCGGTTGCTATGGGGGATATCTGCATCCCGATATTTCACGGGACAAATCGCTGATTGCCAATGAAATTTTTCGTTACGTAAGCCTTGCTTCCTGCCCGCATGATATGGTGTATGAGGACACCGGGCCGTGGCAACCACCGTTACAGGTTCGTTCTCCGGAAAAACCGGAATCAGCTGAAGCATGTGAATTTGAAAGTCTGCTTCTGGTAAGTGAGTGGGAGAAAGCAGAAACGAAGCAAATGATTATTCGCTCCGAATCCGATCTTGAACAGCTACCCCATGGGGAATATAGGGTTTGGCCTTTTCAAGGGGCCTACAACCCCGAATTGGGAGAGGGTGATCCGCGGGTAGATTTGAAACGGTACTTGATCCAACGGTATGATCAAGCGTTTTTTAGGGAATATGATCTATATTTGTACCTGGGTGGAACCGAGAGTTCCTGTCAAGTAAGGGAAGTATTTCTCGATACCCATGAGGATACCGGAAAATCGGTGATTCTGATGCATTGGTATCCCGCCGGTGGAGAGGGGGAAATTGCCGGTACGGGCGGCGGCAGTGAGAATGTTTGGGTATTTGCCGTTGCGCTGAAAAAGGGAACACTGACCGGGCTTCCGGAAATAGAGTGTCGCGAGGGGAAATATGTTCTTGTGGCAGAAAGCCTGGATATTTCCGTGGAATATCCTTCTGAATACGAAGTGCATAGGGAAGATTTTGATGGGGACCGTATTATCCGGGTCATGCTTAGTCATGTGGATCATCGGCAGATTGTAATCGGAACCTGGAAGAAGGGATTCAAACCAACCAAAGCAGCCTACACAAAAAAATATACCAACCAATGGGGTCGCAGGGTGACGGTTGGCTATGACCAGGATGGTGTTTGGATATGGATGGATTACAATCACTCTTCCGGAAAAAAGGGAACCCATAATTATGGTGTAACCGGAGCAGAGGCAGAAAAGTTGTTTGATTTAGCCCTGAACGTGAAAATTGAAAGCTAAAGTAAAAGTCCGGCGCAGAACAAAAGCTGCGTCGGACTTTTTTATGGTTGCAGGTATTCCGTAAGTTTGGTAAGACTTCCAATGCGGGGGTGGGGGAAATCCTGGTGGCTGTCTTTCCGGTCCAGCAGGATGGCGGGCATACCCAAGGCGGCGGGACCCAAAACGTCGTCCTCCGGGCTGTCCCCAACGAAGAGACATTCCGAAATCTGCCAACCGGTTTGCTCCAGAATGGTTTGGTAAAACTGGGGGTCAGGCTTGTAAACCTGCAGATCCTCCGAGGTGAAGACCAGGGGAACCGAAAGCTCCGCTTCCTTTAGGTAATGGAGAAGGGAATCGGTGTCGGTGGTGGAGGCGATGGCATAGTCAATGCCCCGCCGATCCAGTTCATCTAGAGTCTTCCACACGTCGGGGAAGAGGGGGCGGGTGGCAAACAGGGAATCAATCATGGGACCCACTTCCACTCTTGGATCGGCCTGGATGCCGTAGCGTTTGAAAAGCACACCAAGACTTTCGGCGAAGAGGTCCTTTTCATTCCGGAAGGGAGGGGTGTGCATCATCCGCTTTTTCTCGGTTTTCCATGCAGCATAAAAAGCTTTGGGCTCCAGTGGGGAGCCCAAATGTGTCAAAATCGTTTCTACAGCCCGGATGGAACCCGAGCCGGTATCCAGCAGGGTGCCGAAGCAATCAAAAAGGACGTGGCGGGTCATTTCTGGCCGTAGTAGGCGTTTTTGCCGTGCTTACGCAGGTAGTGCTTGTCCAAAAGCTCCTGCTGCATGGGAGAAATACCGGGGGCCATGGCCTGGGTGTGCCACGCCATGAAGGCCAGCTCTTCCAAAACCACCGCATTGTGCACCGCATCGTTTGCATCCTTGCCCCAGGTGAAGGGACCGTGGCTTTTCACCAAACAGGCGGGCACCTGGTTGGGATCCAGATCGTCAAAGCGTTCGATGATGACCTTACCGGTTTCAGCCTCGTAATGGCCCGGGCCGCCGCCAATCTCATCGGGGGTCATGGCGCGGGTGACGGGGATTTCGCCGTAGAAGTAGTCGCCGTGGGTGGTGCCAAGGGCGGGAATGGGCATGCCCGCCTGGGAGTAGATGGTGGCCCAACGGGAATGGGTGTGAACAATGCCGCCGATTTCCGGGAAAGCCCGGTAGAGGGCCAGATGGGTTTCGGTGTCGGAGGAGGGGGAAAGGCTTCCTTCCACCTTTTCGCCGGTGGCCACGTCAAGAACCACCATATCCTCAGGTTTCAGCTCCTCGTAGGAAACACCGCTGGGTTTGATCACCATCAGCCCGCTTTTTCGGTCAATGGCCGAAACGTTGCCCCAGGTGAAGACCACCAGGTTGTATTTGGGGAGAAGAAGGTTTGCCTCGCAAACCTGTTTTTTCAAAGCTTCCAGCATGATATGACCTCCTTACAGGGTGTCCACCGCGGCCTGTTCGGCGGGGAGACCGGCTTTGTAGCGGGCCAGGTAGGCGTTAAAGCCCTCGTGCATGGCAGGATCGGGCTCCACGGTACTGCTGGCCGATGCGGCAAAGACCTTGTTTTGAAGGTAGGCTTCCAGGGTTTCACCGCTTTCCTTGTTTGCCATATAGGCGGCAAGGAGGGCCATTCCCCAGGGGCCGCCTTCCCCAGCGGTCTGCATCACCGAAACCGGAGTATTCAGGGCGGAAGCCAGTACCTTCTGGCCCACACCGGTGGCCTTGAAGAAGCCGCCGTGACCCAACACCGAATCAATGCGTACCTTTTCCTTTTCCATCAGGATGTCCATCCCGATGCGCAGGGTGGCGGTGGCGGAATAAAGAGCAGAGAGGGCGAAGTTTGCAAAATTAAAGTTGGCATTCTCCCCACGGACCAGCATGGGACGGCCTTCGGTCAGACCCACGATGTGCTCGCCCGAGAAGAAGTTGTAGTTGACCACGCCGCCACAATCGGGATCGGCATCGTTTGCGGCGTAGAAGAGAGTGTCCAGGGCTTTGGCACGGGAAATGGGCATACCGATGCGGGCGGCAAAATCCATCAATACCTGGGCCCAGGCGTTGATATCGGAGGTACAGTTGTTACAATGCACCATAGCCACCGGGTGTCCGGCGGGAGTGGCAACCACGTCGATTTCGGGATAATAGTGATTCAGGGGTTTGTCCAACACCACCATGGAGAAAATGCTGGTGCCGGCGCTGACGTTGCTGGTGAAGGGGGTAACGCTGTTGGTGGCGGCCATGCCGGTGCCGGCGTCCCCTTCCGGGGGACAGAAGGGAATCCCCGGGACAAGCTCCCCAGCGGGATCCAACAGGGCGGCCCCTTCAGCGGTGAGCTCCCCGGCGGCTTCCCCGGCGGAAAGCACGGTGGGCAGGATCTCGGTCAGAGTCCAGGGGAGATCTTCCTTTTCCATCAGCTTGGCAAAAGCGGCAAGCATGGCTGCATCGTAATCCCCGGTGACCGGATCAATGGGGAACATACCGGAGGCTTCCCCCACACCCATGACAAATTTGCCGGTGAGCTTCCAATGGAGATAGCCTGCAATGGTGGTCAAATGGGTGATCTGATCCACGTGCGCTTCCTTTGAGAGGATGGCCTGATAAAGGTGGGCAATGCTCCAACGCTGGGGAATATTGAAGCCGAAGAGGGGGGAGAGGATCTTGGTAGCTTCTTCGGTCATGGTGTTGCGCCAGGTACGGAAGGGGACCAGCAGGTTGTCATCCTTGTCAAAGGGCAGGTAACCGTGCATCATGCCCGAAATCCCCATGGCCTTCAGTTTTTTCAGGGGGATGCCGTAGGTTTTGGTCACGTCCTTTTTCAGGTTTTCAAAGCTCAGACGCACACCCGCCCAAACCTCCTCCAGGGAGTAGGTCCAGATGCCGTTTTCCAGCTTGTTTTCCCAGTCGGCGCTGCCGCTGGCAATGGGGTTGTGGTCCTCTCCAATAAGGACCGCCTTGATGCGGGTACTGCCCAGTTCCAGGCCCAAAACGGCCTGGCCGGTGGCAATGGTAGTCTTGTATGCTTCGATGGACATGGGGGAACCTCCTTCAAAGTTGTGTTTCAATCACGGTCAAAATGTCGCAAAGGGATGTGGAATCGGCGGTGTTTTTGCCCGCCAGATGGGGTTCTGCATCGGCGCTGTCGAACAAAATTGGCACCGAAAGCCCCTGGTAAAGGGTCACTCCCCGGGAAACCAGGAAGAAGCTTGGGGTAAAGGTCACGTTGGGAAAGATATGGGCCAAAAGGCTTGCTCCGTCCCGGATGTTCGGATCGATTTGGGAAAGAGCGGTGTAGTCCACCGAGGTGACGGCGATGGCATCCACCCGGCGGTGGGATGCAAGCTCACCGGCAATGTACAGGGAGGATATCAGGGTGGATGCGCTTTCCCGGCTGGGCTCTCCGCGAATTACCTTGCCGATGGGAACCGTATAAACCGGGAATTGGTCGATCAGGTCGGGTGCAATGCGGGAAAGGGAGGCGGTATAGACCGGTTCGTTCCCGGCGATCACCGGGGTAAATTCGGTGTGGTGCTCTTTCAAAAACAAGGCCACCCGGTCGGGGCCCGCCCCGGCGGGGTCACCGTAGACCAGGGCAATTCGCTTTTTCATGGTTATCCCTACTTTCTTTCTGGTATCATATCATATCCTGGGACAAAATGCAATTCTTTTGACCAAAACAAAACCTTCCTGCCGGAATGGCGGGAAGGTTGAGCGTGTTTATTATAGTGTGGTTTTTTGGAAGGCTTCCCGGGGAGCACCATCCGCCAGGTGAATGATACCGGTGTGGGTGAAGCCGTTTTTCAAAAGGGATTTCTGCATGGGAATATTGTCGGCGTGGGTATCGATCTTCAGGTTGTGGCAAAGCGCCAGACAATGCTCGAACACGAAGGAGGCTACGCCCTTCCGGTGGGCTCCCACGGCAATGCGGTGGATGACCCCGTAGGGGCGGTCGTTGAGCCAGGCACCTTCGATCACGTCGTAGGTGGGGTCATTTCCGAAAAAGTAGACGAAAACACCGATAATGGCCTCATCCTCCACCACATAAAGCTGGTTTTGGGAAAGGTCAGCAAGCAGTAACTCCCGGCTGGGGTAGCCACCGGACCATTGGGACAGGTTGCCATGGGCCCGCATATATGCCCGGGCATCGGCGTAGATGGATTCGATCACCGGAAGATCAGCCTGGGTAGCGTTACGAATGGTCATAGGATCCACCTCACGCATTGTCAGCGGCAATGTTCTGAACCCAGGTTCCTTTTTTCAAAAGGTAGGCACCAAAACTGCACTTGATCAGGTCGGCAAGCTGTACCACAAGGTACAGGGGAACGATGGGCAGGGCGGTGAAGTTGGCAAGACAGAAGGCCAGAGGAATGGTCAAAGCCCACATGAAACCGCTGTCGAAAATGAAGGTGATGATGGTTTTGCCGCCCGAACGCAGGGTGAAGTAGCAGGTGTGCAGGAAGGCGAAGATGGGCATGGTGATGGCGGCGACCCGCAAGAAGGAGGAAGCAAGATCCCGAACCACGTCGGTGGTGTTGTAAAGCTGGGGGATGAAGGGGGCAGCCACAAACATAAGGGTGCCAAAAATCAGGGCAATGAACACATTGAAGGCAATGATTTTCCGTGCAAGATCCTTGGCATGTTCCCCGTCCCCGGAACCCAGCGCCTGGCCAACAATGATGGCAACAGCGTTGCCCATGGCCATGCAAATGACGTTGAACATATTGGTGACGGTGCTGGAAATGTTGAGCCCTGCAATGGTGGCAAGCCCGCGGACCGAATAGCATTGCATCGCGGTAGCGGTACCCACCGACCACAAAAGCTCGTTAAGAAGCAGGGGCATTCCCTTGATGATGATGTTTTTCACCAGGGCAGCCCGGACCCGCAGAGTCTTGTAACAACCAACCATGAAATCATAGGTGAGCTTGTCGGCATGGACCGAAATGATGATAATGGCTGCTTCCACGTAACGGGAAAGCACCGTGGCAATGGCGGCACCCACAACCCCAAGCTTGGGGAAGCCAAAGTGGCCAAAGATCAACAGGTAGTTGAAAACCAGATTGGTGATCACCGCCACAATGCCAGCCTTCATGGGAAGCAAGGTCTTGCCGCATTCGCGAACCGTGCTGGCATAAACATTGGTGACGGCAAAGGGGATGAACCCAAACATCATCACAGCAATGTACTGGACACCGTATTCCAGGGTACGCTCCAGGTCACCGGCACCCTCCCCATCAGTGAGGTAGAGGGATACCAGAGGTTCGGCGAAGAAGGCGAATACCAGGGTGAAAATCACCAACACGATCAGGGCTACCCAAACCTTCACACGGAAGGTTTCCCGGACACCCTCGTGGTTTTTGGAACCGTAGAACTGGGCGGTAAAGATGCCCGCTCCGGAGAGACCCCCAAAAATGCAGATATAAAAAATGAAAAGAAGCTGATTCCCGATGGCAACACCCGACATCTGTTCGGTGCCGACGGCACCCACCATCAGGTTGTCTAAAAGGCTGACGAAGTTGGTGATGGCGTTTTGCACCACAATGGGCACCAGAACCGAAAAGACCAGGGCATAAAAAGCTCTGTCACCAATGAATTTTTGCTTGAGAGTGTGCATACTTCCTCCTTTTTCAGAAAACAATGGGCAGGGCCCCGGGGGAAAAATCCAAATTCCCAAAAGGGCCGTCAAGAAAAAATTATAGCAAGAGGGGGAAGTAATGTCAATGGGGAAAGCGTGAAAAAGAAGACAAAATTTTGTGCAGGATTTCAAACAAAATGTACCCACACCCTTGCGGAAGGGGATTTTGTTGTGCTATAATATTCTGTAAGGTATATCTCAACCCGAAATACGCATTGGCAGGAGTTTTGAACATGAATAACGATATCTTCAACGAAATTATGGTTCGCAAGGACATCACCGTCGGCCGGTGGCTTTTTGATATTCTTTTGATCTTTACCTCGGTATTTCTCACCGGGCTCAGCCTGATTTACCTGGGTTTCTTTTCGGTGATTCCGGTTTTGGCCATCGTTATTCTGGTGCCCCGGATGGTGGCGGGCAGGTATGTGGAGTTTGAGTACGTGCTCACCAATGACCAGTTGGATTTTGACCGCATCAAGGGTCGCAAATGGCGCAAACAGCTCTATACCCTGAACGTAAAAAACATCGAAGTCATGGCCCCCATGACGGTGGATTTCAAGGAAACTTTCTTTAAGGTGAAGTACAACAAAACCGTGGATATGGCTTCCAACTCCCGGGCTCCGGGCCGTTGGTTTGTCGTATTCAACGACCACAAGGACGGCAAGGTCTGTGTCATTTTCGAACCTACGGTGAAAATGGTCCGCAACATCCATCGCTTTGCTCCCCGCAAGGTGGAGGGTATGGAATACCTGGAAGAAGCCCTTGCCAATGGTGAAATGCTTTGAAAATTGCAACCGTGCGCCAGATGGCGGCCATTGATGCCGCCGCCGAAGCCCAGCATCGGCCCGATTGTGACCTGATCGAGCTTGCAGGCTCTATCCTGGCAGAAGAAATTGAAAAAGAGCTGTCACCCGATTCCGGTCGGGTGGTGGTTTATTGCGGCCCTGGCAAGAACGGAGCAGACGGCTTTTCCTGTGCAGCCCGTCTCACCGAGGCGGGATACGACGTGCTCTGTGTCACCCCCGGGGGAGTGGAACGGCAAAGTGAGCGGTGCCGTGGTTTTATGGAAGAATTCCTGGGGTTGGAGGGTCGCGTGTTTGAAACGGTAGACCTGACCGACCCGGTGCCTGCCCTGGTGGTGGATGCCATGTTCGGTACCGGCCTTTCCCGGGATTTGGGGGACGAGTATCTGGACGCCGTGGACCAAATCAACGCCTCGGAGGTGCCGGTGCTGGCGGTGGATCTGCCAAGTGGGCTGGAAGCCAATTCGGGACACAGTCTGCCACGCTCTGTAAAGGCGCACAAAACCATCACCTTCACCCTCTTGAAAGCGGCTCACCTGTTGGCTCACGAACTTTGCGGTGAAGTGAGTCTTCGTTCCATTGGGATTCCTGATGATATTGTGGAGGCCGAAGGACCCTACGTAAAGAGCTTTGATCAGGCGGAAGCAAAAAAACTTTTGCCGAAACGACCAGCCAATTCCCACAAGGGGAATTATGGCAAGACCCTCCTGCTTTGTGGGGGGAGGGGGTATTCCGGCGCGGCTTGCCTGGCATCCCGGGCGGCAGTGCGGGCGGGGGCAGGTATCGTGACCGCCGCCGTGCCAAATTGCGTCTATCCCATTTGCGCCGCAGCTTCTTTAGAAGCCATTACCCTTCCCCTGGAGGATACCTTGGACGGGGGGATTGCCCTTTCCGCCCTGCAGGATCCCCGGTTCAAGGGTGCTTTGGCGGGAGCAGATGCCATCGGAACGGGAAGCGGCCTTCTGCCGGTTCCAGCGGCAAAATTGGCCCTGAAGGCTTTTTTGGAGAGCGGGAAAAAGCTGGTGATCGATGCCGGCATGCTGAATTTCCTGGGTGTGGGGTATAAATCCGATGGAAGCTCATATATATGTATGGACGGCCTGCCCCTGCATCGGGGAGTTGTGTTGACACCTCATCTTGGCGAGCTGTCCCGGGTTTTGGTGCGGACCGATCTTGCCGAGCAGAATCCTTTGACTCTGGCTTTGGAAGTGGCAAAAATGGCGGATGCGGTGCTGGTTCTGAAGGGAAACCGCACGGTGGTGGCGGCCCCGGACGGACGGGTTTACATCAATACCACCGGTAATCCCGGCATGGCCCGGGGCGGAAGCGGTGACGTGCTGGCGGGTACCATTGCCTCCCTGGCGGCCCGCATGGGTGCTTTTGAAGCGGCGGCTCTGGGGGTGTATCTCCACGGGGCGGCGGGGGATCTCGCCGCAAGCCGGATGGGGGAAAACGGAATGACTCCCGGTATGATGGCAGATTTGTTAGCCGAAGCGGCGCAAATGGTGTCGAAAGGAATGAATGATTGAAAAAAATCGTACACATTTTTCTTTGTGTACTGCTGATAACCCTGTTTTCTGCCTGCACTGACGGGCGGGAACAGGTCGAAGAATATCGTGCTGATTTTACCTCCCGGCAGGAGGTACGCTACCGGGCCAAAATGCGCCTCCACTTGGATGATCTGGTCCGGGATTATACCCTGCTTGTTACCCATACCGGTGATCAAACCGCCCTTTCGGTCTTGGAACCCGAAGCCATGGCGGGACTTGGCGCGGTGGTGGCGGGGGAAAAGATGACCCTGACCTACGATGACGTGGTGTTCGCCGGGGAAAGGGTGAAGGGAGGCCTGCCATCCCCGCTGTTGTGTTTCCCGCTTTATTGGGAAGCCATGAAAAGCGGAAACCTGATCCTGGTTGACGAAACCGGGGAAGGGGTGGTGGCGGAACTGATTTGTTATTACGAGGAGTCGGAATACACCATTCGGGTATTGTTTGACGGGGAAAGCCAATTGCCCCGGAAAATCCAGGTGTTGCACGACGGAGCGACCCAGGCGGAAATCGGGGTGCAGACCTACGAGGAACCGCCAGGGGTCACCTTTGAATCATAAGAAGGGATCAATCATGTACTATTTACGCAGAACCTGGGCGGAGATCGACCTGGATGCCATTGAAAACAACCTGGAAGAAATTCGTCGTCTAACGGCGGGAAAACGCATCATTGCCGTTATCAAAGCCGATGCCTACGGCCACGGTGCCTCCATCATTGCCCGTCTTTATAACCGGTTGGGGGTCAACGCCTTCGCCGTTTCCAATATTGACGAAGCCCGTGCTCTCCGGGCGGACGATATCAAGGGGGATATTTTGATTCTGGGGTATACCCCGGCGGAAATGGCCTTTGACCTCTACGAGGGGCACATCACCCAAACCGTTACCGATTTTGCCGCCGCCGAGCGGCTTTCGGCCAACGCCCTGAAGGCTGGGGTGAAGATTCCGGTACACGTGAAAATCGACAGCGGCATGTCCCGGCTTGGCATCGTGGTGCGGGACGAGGGGGATATTCCCGGAGCCGTGGAAGAAATTCGGAAAATCAACGCTCTTACCGGGGTACAAATTACCGGTTGCTTCACCCATTTCTCCTCAGCCGATGGGGAGACCAACCCACAAAGTGCCGACTATGCCTTTACCAAGCGTCAGTATGACCTTTTCTTAGCCACTGTCAACGCCGCCGAAGGAGAGGGGATCCGCATGGGAACCCGACATTGCTCCAACAGCGCCGCTATCATCAATTATCCGGAATTTGGGCTGGATGCGGTGCGTCCCGGTGTTATCCTCTACGGCTACTATCCCGATAGCCAGGTGGAAAGCCCTCTTGGCTGCAAACTGAAGCTTCGTCCTGCCATGACCCTGAAAACCTCGGTGTCCCAGGTGAAGACCCTGCCCCGGGGGAGTGTGGTCAGCTATGGCCGGGATTACGAAGCCAGCCAGGATATGCAGGTGGCGGTTACCGCCATTGGCTACGCCGACGGGTACGTGCGCAAAAATGCCCAGGGCGGTGTGATGACCATTAAGGGAAAACCGGCTCCCATCGTGGGCCGTATCTGCATGGATATGTGCATGCTGGACGTTACCGGACGGGATGACGTACACGAAGGGGATGAAGTGGTGGTCTTTGGCAAGGGTGGCGTCACCCTGGAAGAAGCTGCCCGGGTTTCGGGTACCATCAATTACGAGCTTACCTGCATTGTGGGCAAACGGGTGCCCCGGGTGTTTATCAAAAACGGGGAGCTCCAATATACCCAAAACCTCTTTTTACATACCTGATCGAAGAAGCGAGCCTTTGCGTGAAGCAAAGGCTCCTTTTATGTCCAAAACAAATGGAAGCGCCATGGGAGGATGGAGCGAATTAAGACAAAATCACAATTGCGAAAAGGGTTAACCTGTGCTATACTGTGTCACAGAAACAGCGAATGATTATGAATCGGAAAGGATTTATTTGCTATGCCGACTGTATTTATCACCGGTGGGGGCGGCATCATCGGCCCCGGTTTGATCCATGCCTTTGCGGAGGCGGGCTACGACGTGGCCGCCAGCTACAGCCGCAGTAAGGACCGCACCCAGGCTACCCTGGACAAGGCCCACGAAGCGTTTGGTGTCAAAACCAAGATCGTCTACGGCAACAACGGCAAGGTGGAGGATATCTACGCCATGTTCCGGGAAGTGGAAGAAACCTTTGGTGCCATCGACGTGATGATCAACAATGCCGGACTGACCTTCGACACCGATTTCCTCAACTGCACAGAGGAGGACTTTAACCACGGGGTTAACATCGACTTCCGGGGTACCTTCTTTTGCATGCAGCAGGCCGCCCGCAACATGATCAAATACAACCGCCGGGGGGTTATTATCAACGTATCCTCCAACCACCAGACGGTGACCTTCCAGGGAGCCATGCTCTATGCCGCCAGCAAGGCCGCCATCGACCGCATGACAAAAACCGCCTCCATCGAGCTTGCCCCCTACGGCATCCGGGTGGTGGACATCGTTCCCGGCTACACCGAACACGAGGGCTTCAACGAAAGAATGCAGGGAGATCCGGGCTACGAGCATATCGTGGGAGCCATTCCCCTTCACAAATACGCCACCCCCAGCCAGATCGGCAAAACCGCCCTCTTCCTGGCCAGCGATGGTGCCGCCAGCATCACCGGCACCCACATCTACGTGGACGGCGGCGCCCAGAACGTCACCGGCGTACCGGGCTGATTGCGAAGTATAAAACGATAAGAATACACGCCATGCAATGATAGCATGGCTTGTATTTTTGTGGGGCGTAAACGGATAGAATCTTGAAATATTGACAAATGACAGAATAATATGATATACTTCGATTGGAGTGAGATCCTCACGATCAAACAGGAAGGAGAAAAACTGTGAAACGTCGATTTTTGTTATTGTTGGTTGGTCTTGGTTTGCTCTGCCTTGCGGGGTGTGGGGAAGCGGAAAGCATGGTATTCGATACCCAAGAGCCGGAAAGCGAGTGGATCACCATGAAAGAGGAATCCGATTCGACCGAAACCGAACCGGTGGAAAGTCGGGAAGAAGAGAAAAAGGATCCCACCGAAATAATGCAGGATAAAATTGGGGAAAAGAAGGCTGTCATCGAATCGCTTTTTCACGTTGCGGTGGATGGTACACTCCAGATTACCGGGGAAGGAAATGATTCGGGGAAAACCGAAGCATTGCTTGTAAATCAAGATGGTTCAGAATTGGAATTTACCTTTTCAAATGGATACATCTCCGGAATTTACTTGAAATCGGAACCTGCATCTAACGCAAAGGCAATGCCTACTGAAAAAGCCCGAAGTGAATGTGAAAAGGTGCTGAAGGATATCAAAAATATTGTGGATCATGCCATGTGGATGGAGTATGATCTTTCCAAAGGAACCGGGCTTGGAAACGACGAGGTCATGTTTTACGCCACCTGCGTTATGCAGAATGGAGTGCAGAACCCCGGGCAGTCAATCAACATCCAGTTTGACAAAAGAGCCAATCAAGTCATCCGCATCGTGAGCTTCGGTTCCACAGTCAATACAGAAACGCCGGGAATCACCGAAGAGGAAGCAATCGGGATTGCCCTTGATTACGCGAATGGAAAGGGAGAAGCGAAATCCTGTGAGTTGACGTATGAGGATATTTCAATGTATAGCGTAGACACCAATGCGGCCGATATCTACACTTTGATTTACAAGGTGGATATGGGAGAGGGTATCACCATTTTGGTGGATGCAGTTACCGGTGAAGCACATGCCGCATTGTGCAACTGAATAGTAAAATCACACCCCAAATCCAATGGATCTAAGGGTGTGATTTTATTTATAGTTCGAAATCGGCGAAAATCGGGTGGGCGGTTTCGTGGTCGTTGGGGGTATGGACGATCAGACGGTCTTTGCCGTCAAGGTCCTGGAAGATCATGCCGTGTCCCGCATCCACCGTGCTGATGAATTTGTTGCTCTGTTCCCAGGGGCCGAAAAGGGAATCCGAGGGACTGACGGCATAGCTGATGGCATAGGAATTGCCGCCATCCCTGTCCGCACCAAAGGAGGACCACAGGCAGATGAGTTCTCCGTTCCGGTGGTAAATGAAGGGACCGTCGGTAACCATGTTCCTGGGATCTCCATTCACCGGAACCACCCAGGAGGCATCCCCGGCCTTCCATAAAAGCTTGGGTTCCCCCACCGCATGGGTCAGATCGGGGGAGAGCTCCATAATCAGAATTTCACCATTCCCAACCTGGAGCCACTCGTGACAGAAGATCATGTAGGGCTTGCCGTCCTCAAAAGCCAGGGTGCCATCCAGGCTCAGCCAATCCTTGGGGGTCAGAGGACCGTCGGAATGGGGGACAAAGGTGCCATCGGGTTTGTCACTGACCAGTGCCCAGGTACCCCGGGTGCCGTCCAGGTGTTCGAAGGTGGCAAACATATAGTACCTGCCCCCAATGGGGTAAACCTCCGGAGCCCAGTTTTTTCGTTTGCTCCAGGTTACATTTTCCGGGGGCAGAACGGGAATGGGGCCCTCGAATTCCACCAGGTCCCGGGACTTGTATACGTCAAACCCTAACTGGATTCCCCGGGTTTTGGTTCCGTAAAGATAGTAAACGTCCCCTACCTTCAGCATGAAGGGGTCACGGACAAGAACGTCGGAAAGCTTCATATTGCAAATCACCTCGAAAAAATGATACCATGAAGAGGAAAAGAAGTCAATCCTTAAAGTGAGATATCGAGTCACTATAAAAAATTATCGAAAAACGATAAAAACATATTGACGAACGGGATGACATATGCTATACTGTAACCATCAAACCGGGAGGTGACTGAATCATGAAGGAAAAACGATGGACCGGACGGCATTCCCTGCTTCTCTCGCGGGTGATGGTGTGGTTCTTTTTTATTTTGCTTGTTCTTTGTGATATCACCGGTTATTGGCTGGTGAACTGGCTTTGCGCCAACGTGATCGGAAACCGGGGACTTTTGGGGGGCATGGTCCTTTTGGGTACCATGTATCTTTGCAGTATTCCCGCCTACGTCACCCTATGGGATCTGCACCATCTGCTGAGAAACATAGGGCAGGAACGGGTGTTTGTTCCTCAAAACGTCGCATCACTTCGCAGAATTTCCTGGTGTTGTGTCCTGGTGGCTTTGATCTGCATGGTGGCGGCGGTGGTGGAATGGCCCAGCCTGGGTATGGTTAGCCTGGCGGCGGGTTTCATGGCCCTGATCGTGCGGGTGGTGAAAAACGTGTTTGAAGAGGCCATCACCATGAAGGATGAACTGGATTTTACGGTATAAGGAGGGAGCACCATGCCGATCGTTGTCAATTTGGATGTGGTGATGGCCCGCCGTAAAATCGGTGCCGGGGAGCTTGCCGAAAAGATTGGTATTACTCCCGCCAATCTCTCCATCCTGAAAAATCAAAAGGCCAGGGCGGTACGCTTTTCCACCCTGGAGGACCTGTGCCGGGTGCTGGATTGCCAGCCCGGTGACATTCTGGAATACGTCCCGGAAGAGCGGGATTAGATAAGGAGAAGTGAATATGGATGAATACCGTTTGGATGCCCAGATGGGCACCCCTTCCTTTGGTGTACCTCAAATTCCTGCAAAACCGCCGTTTTTTGCCTGTTCGGCGGAAAAGTGGGCCCTGCCGGTGGCGTGGCTTTTGGGTTGGCTCTACCTGAAACTCATTCTGATCGTGGAATCGGGTGAGTGGTATTCCGGGGTGTATTTCACCGGGCACGGGGGCTGGACCTTGAATTTGGCACCGATGCTTTTTGCCCTGGTGTTTTCCGGGGGTATCCTTTCCCTGCTTGCTGCCCGGCGGCGGGTGGGTGGTGTGAATCCCTTCCACGCCGAATCCCTCCTTTGGCTTGGGTGTCTGCTTGTGGTGGCGGCGGCCCTGACCTTTGGCCGGTGTGCGGTATTGGGAGAGGGGGAAACCACCCTGCTCCTTCACGGCTATGCCGTATGGTGGGCGGTGGCCGCCACAGGTGGTCTGACCGATGGGAAAACCGGTGGTTTTGTTCCGCTAGACCTGGTTTGCGGCATAGGACGGGCCTTTTCGGGGCTTGTCTATTTCCCGGTGGGGGCCTGGCACCTGGTTTTCGATCGGGAGAAAAAGGAAAAGCAAAAGATCACATGGATCACATTGCTCTACCTGTTTTTGGCCCTGATTGCTCTGATGCTTGCGGCAACGTGGCTGGCGGGGGCCGATGCGGGCTTTGAAAATCTCCTGGATCGGGTGCTTGTATTTGAAAACTGGGAGCTTGGGGAGAACGTATTCTATCTGATTCTGGCACTTCCTGTGGGGGCCTTCTTCTACGGGCTTTCGGTGATGAAACCCAATCGGAAACCTTCCGCCCTGCGGTTGGCAAACGCAGGTAAACTGCGCCAGGTACCCACCGGGCTTGCCTGCGGAGTACTGATGGCCTTCTTTGCCCTCTATCTCCTCTTCTTCGGGGTCCAGGGGGAATATCTCTTCGGGGCATTTCTGGGTCGCTTGCCGGAGGGATTCACCGTGGCGGAATACGCAAGACAGGGCTTTTTCCAGCTTTGTCTGGTGATGCTTTTGAATTTTGCCCTGCTTGCGGGCAGCATGAGCTTTGCAGAAAAGACCGTGAAGGAGCATAAACTCCTTCGGGTGGCCTCGGCGGCTTTGATGGGCTTCAGCCTTCTTTTGTGGAGCACCGCCGCCGCCAAGCTGGGACTGTATATTGTAACCTTTGGCTTTACCCCCAAAAGGCTGCTTGCAGCATGGGCCCTTCTGGTGCTTCTGGTGGCGGGAATTCGGGCGGTGGTCAATCTTTGGAAAGACTGCAGCGTCATTCGCCCTGCCGCTCTGGTGGGCGGCGTCAGCCTGGCACTTCTGTGTCTTGTATAACGGAGAAAAGTATGAAAAAATACGTAAAGATCGGCCTTGCCCTGCTTCTTCTGTCGGCACTTTTCGTCGGGTGTGCCCCGGCGGAGGAGGAAGTGAATCCCAACGGCTATACTCTGGTGATCGGGGTTGACGGAATTCTGGATGTGGAAGTCGATACCCCAACCCAGAGTGGCGGAGTCCGACACGCCGATAATACTCCCTTCCGCAGGGGGGAGTTGGTGTGGCTGGAGCAGTTGGATGAGCTTTCGAGCCTGCGGGGCGTTTCGGTCAAAGCCTTGGACGAAGAGGGCCGGGTGGTCTATCATTTTTCGGTTGCCGAGGATGCCACCCGGGAGGAAATCCAGGAATTGCTTGTTGGAAGTTGGCTGATTCCGCCTGCTGAAAAAGTATGAAAAAGTTACCCCCTTGGGATGCTACCCAAGGGGGTTCTCTATGGGGAATTATTCTTCCAGATTTTTGATTGCCCGGTCACCTTTGAAAAAGAGACAGACCCCAATTCCTAGTAGCCACAGCACCCCGAAGAAGAGGGCGGCACCGCTGCCCTTTTCTAAACCGAAGAGCTTGGCAGGCAGGCTGTTTGGGGAGGCCAAGGCCATCAGGGGTTCAAATACCTCGTCCACCAAAAATCCGCCCAGGAAATATCCCAGAGGGATGGTGAAAAACTGAAAGGTGTTCCGGGCGGCAAATACCCGGCCTTGAATTGCCGGCGGAATGGTCAAACGAAAAACAGCATCCAAATTGGAATTCATCCAGGGGATGGCGATCCACCCAAGAAAGGCACCAATGCACCACACGGGGAGGGACTTTCCAAGGGATAAAAACAGGTTTTCGGTACACATGGAAAGCATCAGGCAGAGCCAGATGGCGCGTACCCGGCTTTTTGGTACCTTCAGGAAGGAGGCTATCAGGCTTCCAAGCAGGGTAGTGATACCCACCATCGCATTGACGATCCCCATGGCTCGATCCCCGGCCTGGGGCAGGGAAAGCATCATAGCGGGGAAGGCGGCGTTATACATGGAAGCCACCAGATTGATTGCCGCCAAGAAGAGCATCAGGTGGAAAATTCCGGGATTTTTCCGGAGCCAGCCGATCCCCTCGCCTGCGCTTTGTAAAAGAGATTCCGGTTTTTCCTTTCCGTCTGTCGTGTTGGGGATGGGAATGAAGAAAAGGAGAACTAAAAAGGCAGCTACAAAGCTCAAAAGGTCGATGATGATCACCGCATCCATGCCCCATAGCCCCAAAACAGCGGTGGCAAGGATGGGTGTCAGGATGGAGGAAAGGGAACTGGAAAGGTAACGCAGACTACCTACCCGCTGAAAATGCTTCCGGGGGAGAAGAGCAGTGGTGGCCACTTCGGATGCGGGCTGTTGAACGGTGTTCATCAGTCCAGAAATGAGGTTGACCAGATAAAGGTGCCACACCTGAAGCTGATCATTTTTCAAAAGGAGATAGACTGCCAGGGTGGAACAAGCCGCCAGGGCATCGGTAACCAAAAGGGTGATTTTCTTGTTCCAACGGTCACTCAAGGCCCCGGCAAACACACTGAAAAGCACGTAGGGGGCATAGGAACACACCATCAGAAGGGCGGTCATCAGGGCGCTTCCCTTCTGGGTATAGGACCAGATCACCAGGGCATAGCTGGTCATGGCACTGCCAAGGCCGGAAATCATCTGGGTGAACCACAAAAGCAGGTAGGATCGCATTTCGGATAGATTTTTGAAGAATTCTTTCATTTTGACTTTGCTCCTTGTTGTTTATAGATGGCAATTTGGCAAGCAAAGCCAAACGGCGGGGAAATTGGCTCCATGCACCCTCGCCGTGTCAGGCTTTGCATGGAGCGTGGACAATAGCAAGAAACACAGGCCAACCTCCTTTTTGGAAACCAGTATAGCAAGAGAAGGGGGCTTTGTCAACTTCTCCGGATTTCTTTCAGAATAATTTTTTGTTCCGGGGTGATGCGATAGCTTTCGATGGCCTTCTGGATGGCTTTGCCCCGGAACCAGGGGGGAAGCATTCCTTTATCCATCCAGGGTAGAATGTCTTCCCAATGAAAGGCCAGGGCGGTGGCAAAATACCAGGCTGCCATCATTTTTACGTAGTAATCGTCGGTTGTCGCTTCTACCACCCAGCGGGGATAGAGGGGGTCAAAATTCTCTTCCAGAAAGTGCACCATCAGCATTTCCATGCCGAAGCGCACCGTGAAGGCGTGGGGGGAGGTGAGCCAATGGGGGATGCGGGGAAGAAGGTCAGCTTTATTCCTTTCAAAACATTTGGGCCGAAGGGAATCGCAGGTGGCCCAGTTATCCACCTGGGGCAAAAACCGCTCCACCTGGTTGATACAGATCGGAAAATCCGGGATATCGGCAATCAGGAAGGCATGCAGATTGTTTTCATCGTAGTAGGTATGGGGAAGCTGGGAAAGAAACGCTCCTGCTTCCGGGGTGTTGCTAATCGCTTTGGCGAAATTCCGCAACGCAGGAGTGCGAACGCCGATGATTCTTTCCGGGGGAATGGTGGGGATCAATTTTGCATGAAAGTTTTTGTATGCCGGGTCGGCGAGGGCGAATAATTCGGCTTGAATATCCATGAAACCCCTCCTTTGCACATTTGTTCAAGTATAAGCCCGAATTTACCGTCTTGTCAAGCAGGAAAGGTTGCCAAGTAGGGGAATTCCTGTTATAATGGAGAAAACGAAGGAAAGAAAGGAGTAAACCATGCTGGAGATTGGAATGAAAGCCCCGGAATTTACCCTTCCGGATCAGAAAGGAAAGGAAATCTCTCTTTCGGATTTCCTGGGGAAAAAGGTAGTTTTGTATTTTTATCCCAAGGACAACACCCCCGGCTGTACCCGTCAGGCCTGCGCCTTTGGAGCAGAGTATGAGGGGTTCAAGGCCAAAAACGTGGTGGTCATCGGCATCAGCAAGGACTCGGTGGCATCCCACCGGAATTTTGCCGAAAAGTATGCCCTGCCCTTTATCCTGCTTTCCGACCCGGAACGGGTGGCGATTGAGGCTTACGGCGTATGGCAGGAAAAGAAGAATTATGGCAAGGTCAGCATGGGGGTGGTTCGAACCACCTTCCTCATCGACGAAACCGGCTGTGTTGAAAAAATCATGCCCAAGGTGAAACCGGACACCAATGCCCGGGAAATCCTGGAAGCTTTGTAAACAATGAGGGCATAATGCCCTGTCAAAATAAGGAGGAATTATGTACGTTGCATCCGAAAAACGCTATGACGTTCTGCCCTACCACCCCTCGGGAAAGTGCGGCCTGAAACTGCCTGCGGTTTCTCTTGGCTTGTGGCACAATTTTGGGGACACCGGCCGCTTTGAAACCATGCAGAAGATGTGCTTCACCGCCTTCGACCATGGTATCACCCATTTTGACCTGGCAAATAACTATGGTCCCCCGGCGGGCAGTGCCGAAATCAACTTCGGCCGCATCCTGAAGGAGGATCTGGGGGTCTACCGGGATGAACTGATCATCTCCACCAAGGCAGGTTATGGGATGTGGCCCGGTCCCTATGGGGATCACGGCAGCCGCAAGTATCTCCTTGCCAGCCTGGATCAATCCCTGAAACGTATGGGGCTTGATTACGTGGATATTTTCTATCACCACCGCATGGATCCGGATACCCCTCTGGAGGAAACCATGGGGGCGTTGGCCTCGGCGGTGGCCTCCGGCAAGGCTCTTTATGTGGGACTCAGCAACTACGACGGACCCACCCTGGAAAAGGCCGAAGCGATCCTTCGGGAGCTGCGGGTTCCCTTCATCATCAACCAGAATAGCTATTCCATCCTCAACCGCACCATTGAAAACAATGGGCTGAAGGAAACCTCTGCCAGACTTGGCAAGGGCATCATTGCCTTCTCACCCCTGTCCCAGGGTCTCCTGACCGACCGGTATCTCAAGGGGATTCCTGCCGACAGCCGCATTGTCACCGACGGCCGCTTCCTGAATGAAAAGGCGCTGTCGGAGGAACGCCTGGCTCAAATTCGCGCCCTGAATGATCTGGCAGCTGCCCGTGGCCAGTCCCTGGCACAGATGGCCCTAAGCTGGATCCTGCGGGATGGTATCGTGACCAGTGTGCTGGTGGGAGCCTCCAAGCCGGAACAGATCCTGGATAATATCCGGGCGGCGGAAAACACGACTTTTACTCCTGAAGAACTCGCCGAAATTGACCGTATCAGCCTGTAAAATCAAACAAAACGCCCCAAAGCAGGAAGCTTTGGGGCGTATATTTATTGATCGAGCTGGCGTTCCAGTTTTTTCACGGTGACAAAGTAGCTTGGGATCAGGATCAGATCGGCCCCCACCCAGGCCAGAACCTCCGCCAAAAAGATACCGTAGGAACCAATGAAGCCCGGTAACAGCAGAGCACTGCCGGTACGCATGACGAATTCCGCAATCCCCGAGCCCATGGGGAGCACCGTGTTGCCCATACCCTGGACGGTACTGCGGGTCACGTGAAGCACGTAGAGAATGGGAAGTCCCAAACTCATCACTGTCAGATAGTCGTAGCCCACCTTGGTGGCCTCTGCCACCTCCTCCGGGGTGCCAGAAAGGAAAGAAGCGATAATGCCGGTGCCGAAAATCAGCATGAAGGCGGCGATTACCACCGAGGTGATCATGGCCACCAGAATGGCGTAGCGCATCCCTTTGCGGATGCGGTCGGGACGCTTGGCCCCCAAATTTTGCCCGGCGTAGGTGATCATAGAATAGCCGTAGGAAATGGCGGCAATTTCCAGAATGCCGTAAAGCTTGTTGGTGGCGGTGAAGCCGCCGATGAAGGCCACGCCAAATCCGTTGACCACTCCCTGCAGGATCATCCCACCTACGGCGATGATGGCGTTTTGCAGGGCCATGGGGGTGCCCAGACCAAAGAGCCGCCAGGAAAGGAAGGCTTCCGGTTTGAAATGGGTGGGTTTCAAGGCCATAAAGTCGATCTTTCGGAGTTTAATGAAGCAGAAAATGCTGGATGCCCCCTGGGCAATCAGGGTAGCCGCCGCCGCACCCACAACACCCCAACGGAAACCGAAAACAAAGAGTACATCCAGACCAATATTGGTGAGGGATGCCACCACCATGGCGATCAAAGGGGTTCTCCCATCCCCCAGGGAACGGAGAATGCAGGCCAGAAGGTTGTAAATCATGACGATGGGAAGTCCGCAAAGAAGGGTGCGAAGGTACAAAAGGGAGGTATCCATAATGGCGGCAGGGGTGTTGAGCAGGCCAAGGACCGCCGGGGAAACCAAAAGGCTGATTCCTGTCAAAGCCAGGGCACAGATGGCCGAAAGGGTGGATGAAATCCCCACTACCTTTCGAAGGCTTTCGTAATCCCGGGCACCGAATTCTTTGGACATCAAAATGGCAAAGCCCTGGGTAACACCCTGTACCATGCCCAAAACCAGCCAGTAAAACCAGTCGGTGGCCCCCAGCGCCGCCAACGCGCCAACTCCTAACGCCTTACCCACCACCATGGTATCCACCACGGTGTAAAGCTGTTGGAAAATATTCCCCGCCATCAGGGGAAGGGCAAATAGCAGGATCAATTTCAGGGGATTGCCCTGGGTCATGTCCTTGACGTTGCTTTTCATAAAAACCTCTTTCATTTACCATAATCCCATTTATTGTAACACAGGTGGAGACGCTTTGCAAGCCGTGAAAAAACTCCGCCGGTTGGTCCGGCGGAGAAAGGTCAGCTTTTTATTTTCGGTCGGCCTTCATGGCGGCCATATCCTTTTCAATGGGGTGGAAGTAGACGATCACCAGCATGGCGACGGCAATCAGCATGGGAATCCAGCCCAGCATGGCGTTGATGGTGGCGATGGCACCATCCGGTTGGGTGGTAAGCTCCGCATCAAATCCGGCGGAGGCAAGGGCAAAGGTCATCAAAAGGTTGGCCCCTGCCTTGGACAATTTGGTGGCCAGATTGTCGCAGGTGGAAACCAAGCTGTCGATGCGGCGACCATACTTCCATTCCATCAGATCGGCAATGTTGTTGCGGTTGGTGTTGAAAAGGACGAAGGACAGGGTCATGGCATAGGCCACGGTGATGGCATTCACCAGAATAGCTCCAATGGAGAAGGGATTGATCACAAACCAGATTTTGCCCAGTATATAAACGATTGCCGAACTGATCATGGTGTTGCGGCGGCCAAGCTTTTTGTCGATGGGGATGGAAAGCACCGAACAGATCACCGAAACCACCAGATATACCGCCATAATGTAGGTGGCTGCCGAGGAGGAACCGATGACGTAGGTGGCGTAGTAATTGATGGTGCTCATGATGAGTAGGTTCAGCATGCCGTAGCAAAGCACGTAAAGCATATTGATGACCCAGCTTCGGCAACCAAGTAGCATTTTGAATGCGGTGAGGATGCTGATTTTTTCCTCGTTGGTTTTTTTCGGCTTTACCCGTTCCCTGGTGGTGAAATAGTGGGCGAAGCTACCCAAAATGCAAACCAGACCCATGACCATGGCGGCAAGGAAGAAGGCGGTTTTGCCGGGGGTACCCTCAATGATATTACCGGCGTCGTCCAGCCCACCAAACAGATCCAAAAGGGGGTACATGGCCACCGCACCAATGGCAGACCCCACACAAGCCCCCAGATTGCGGGCTACGTTGATGGCCCGGCGGTCGGCGTCCAGATTGGTAGCCAGGGAGCCCATGGAGTTGTAGGGGATAGCGGCGAAGGTGTTGAAGAGTTCGAAGAGGAAGTAGATGCAAATGGCGATGGCGAGCTTGAAAGCGTAGGGTACGTCAAAGCAGGTGAACATCAAAACCACCGTAATGGCCCAGGGAATGGCGCACCACAATGCCAGGGGGCGGCATTCTTCCCCGTTTTTGAACCGGTGGTTGACCGCCCAAAAGCCAAGCAAGGGATCGTTGATGGCATCCCAAATAATGCCGATGGCGGTGATGATCCCCGCATGGGAAATTTTAATTCCCATCACGTTGGTCAGGAAGAAAAGGTAAAACAAATCCTTGAAGTTAAAAACAACGTTGCTGGCGGTGGAAAAGGTGGCAAATCCCAGCTTTTCCAAAAGACCGATCCTGGGAATTTCCTGGTGTGTTTTTTGTTGCATGGCGATTTCTCCTTGGTTTCAATGGAAGTAACGTGGCTATTATATCACGCCTGGCGTCTTTGGGCAACCGGAATGGAATAAGATTTGCGAAAATCCCCCAAAGATAGTTTGACGGATGGAAAAAAGGGTGCTATACTCATAGGAAAGAAAGGGAGGTAACTATATGATCGTTTTATATATCATCCTGGGACTCCTGGTCCTTCTGCTGGCAGTGCTTATGATCAATACCGCCGTGAAGGGTGCGAAAGCCCGGAAGCTTTTGGGGGACCACCCGGTGGCCGCCGAAGAGGAGCTTCGGGACTATGCCGAAACCCTCCGGCGCATGATTGCCTGCAAAACCGTGTCGGTGAAGGATTCCTACGACGACACCGAATTCCAAAAATTACGGGAAGTGGTAAAGGAAGAATTCCCCCTGCTCCATGAAAAGGCGGAGCGGATGACCTTCTCCGACGACTTCTGGCTCTATAAGATCCCCGGTAAGGATCCTACCCGCAACATTCTGCTGATGTCCCATCACGACGTGGTGCCGGTTCCTGCGGACGAAACGTGGGATCACGATCCCTTCGGGGGCGAGGTGGTGGATGGGACCATGTTTGGCCGCGGCACCGCCGATACCAAGGGTTCCCTGTGCGGCATTCTTTATGCCGTGGAGGGGATGCTGGCCGATGGGGTGACCCCTCCGGTGAACCTTTACGTGGGCTCTTCCCATAACGAGGAGCTTGGGGGTGACGGGGTTACCACCGCCCGGGACTACTTCCTGGAAAAGGGTATTCGGTTCGAGGTGGTATTGGATGAAGGGGGCGCCATTGTGGATCCGCCCCTGGGCAAAAGCATGAAGTGTGAAGCCTGTTCCATGGTGGCGGTGCATGAAAAGGGCCGCTGCCGCCTGGTGTGCAAGGCCACCACCGAAAGCAGCCACATCAGTCTCACCGGCTACAAAAACAATCCTGTGGAGCGGATGGCCGCCTTCATTGCCGAAGTTTCTGCCAGCAACATTTTTATCAAACGTATCAATCCCCAGGTAAGGGAGCTTTTTGGAAAGCTGGGTCCTTACTGCAACTTCCCTCTGAATCTGCTCTTTGCCAATCTGTGGCTCTTCGGCGGTATCCTCAAGCGGGTGCTCCCCAAGCTCAACCCCACCGCCGGCGGCATGGTGGGGACCGTCTGCACCTTCCAGAAAATCCAGGGAGGCATGACCGACAAGGTCTGCACCGCAAATGCTCTCCTTCGCCACAACAGCGAGGAGGATCTGGATCGGGAACTGGAAGCTTTCCGTGCCATTGCCAAAAAGTATGGGGTGGAGGTGGAAATCGAACACCGGGAATTCTACAAGCCCGCCGATACCCAAAGCCCTGCCTACGCCTACACCATGGAGACCCTGGCAAAGGTGTTCCCCCGCTTCCCGGCGGCTCCCTATATTCTGCCCGCCGGCACCGACGCCTGGAAGCTGACCCCGGTTTGCGATTGCGTCCTGCGCTTCGCTCCTACCCGTATGCGCTCGAATCAGCTGGGCTCCATCCACGCCGTGAACGAAAACCTGGACGTTTCGGCGGTTTACGAGGCGGCGGCCTTCTACCGCACCTTCGTGGAGAATTATCGATAAGCAGAAGGATCTGCCCAGTTTTGGGCAGATCTTTTTTGTACGGTTGACAAACGGATGTTCTTTGTGGTATGATAGTGCAAACAAGCGTTTTTCGAAAGGAGGGGAAACCATGAGGGAACCGACCTACATTGCCATCGACCTGAAAAGCTTTTATGCTTCGGTGGAGTGCCGGGAGCGGGGTCTGGATCCCATGAACACCAACCTGGTGGTGGCGGACGAAAGCCGTACCGACAAAACCATCTGTCTGGCAGTGACCCCCTCTCTGAAAAGCTATGGTATTTCGGGCCGGGGGCGTCTTTTTGAGGTGAAACAGCGTGTCCGGGAGGTAAACCAAGCCCGGGCTTACGCCGCCCCGGGAAAGAAGACCCAATGGTCTTCCTGCTTCGATTCGGAACTGCGGGCCAATCCCGCCATGGCGGTGGATTTTTTGATTGCGCCCCCCAGAATGGCGCTGTATATGGAATACAGCACCCGTATTTACAACGTTTACATGAAGTACGTGGCACCGGAGGATATCGTGGTCTATTCCATTGACGAGGTGTTTATGGACGTGACCAACTACCTGGATACCTATAAGCTTACGCCGAAGGAACTGACCATGAAGATGATTCTGGACGTGCTGGAAACCACCGGCATCACCGCCACCGCCGGCATCGGAACCAATCTATTCCTCTGCAAGGTGGCCATGGACGTTGTAGCCAAGCACATTCCTCCCGACAAAAATGGGGTCCGTATTGCCGAACTGGACGAAAAGCGTTTCCGAAAGGAACTGTGGAATCACAAACCCCTAACCGACTTCTGGCGGGTGGGTCGGGGATATGCCAAAAAGCTGGAGGAACACGGCCTTTTCACCATGGGGGACGTGGCCCGATGCTCGGTTTACAATGAAAATCTGCTTTACAAACTCTTCGGGAAAAATGCGGAGCTTTTGATCGACCACGCCTGGGGGTGGGAGCCCTGCACCATGGAGGCCATCAAGGCCTACAAACCCGCCAGCAACAGCCTGGGTTCCGGCCAGGTGCTCCATCAACCCTACCCGGCGGAAAAGGCCAGGCTGGTGCTTCGGGAAATGACCGATCTTTTGGTGCTGGATCTGGTGGACAAGGGACTTGTCACCGATCAGCTGGTGGTAACGGTGGGCTACGACATCGAAAATCTCACCGATTCCACCCGGCGCAAAAACTATCATGGGGAGATCACGGTGGATCACTACGGAAGGGAAGTTCCCAAGCATGCCCATGGCACTGCTAACCTGGGGGGATTCACCTCCTCCACCAAGAAAATCCTGGATGCGGTGGCCGAGCTCTTTGACCGGATCGTGGATCCTGACCTTCTGGTGCGACGGTTGAACGTGGTGGCAAACCACGTGATTGCCGAAGGGGATCGGGTGGAAGAACCTGTTGCGGAGCAATTGGATTTTTTCACCGATTATGCGGCGGAGGATGCCAAACGGGAAGCGGAGAGAGCCGACCTGGAACGGGAAAGGAAACGCCAACAGGCCATGCTGACCATCAAGAAGAAGTTTGGGAAAAACGCCATCCTGAAGGGGATGAATTTGGAAGAAGGGGCAACCGCCAAGGATCGGAATGCCCAGATTGGGGGACATAAGGCGTGAAGGACAATTACGAAGACATCATCCACCTGCCCCACCACGTATCCAAGACCCGCCCGCCCATGTCCATGGCGGACCGGGCGGCCCAGTTTTCCCCCTTTGCGGCCCTCACCGGCTATGATGATGCCATTTTGGAAACCGGCCGGCTCACCGATGAAAAACTGGAAGCCGGGGAGGAGCGGCTGGCGGTGCTCAATACCCAGTTCCGGATCCTGATGGACCACCTGGCGGACCATCCGGAAATTTCCGTCACTTACTTTGTGCCCGATGACCGCAAAAGCGGCGGTGCCTACGTTACGGTGAAGGGAAGGGTCAAAAAGGTAAACGATTTCGACCGGTTCCTGGTTTTGCAGGATGGTCTTCGGATCCCCATGGATGACGTGGCGGAGATGGAGTTTATGTAACCGCTTCCATCCCACGGTAAAAGCAAACGGGGGCGAGATCCTGGGAGGGGGCCATCTCCAAAAGGAAGACTCGCATGGCGTAGCAAAGGGAGCAACGGCTGGGATATCCTGCGGGATCAGGAGTGAATCCCTTCTCCCTTGCGTAATTGAAAAGCGCCGTCGTGCCGCCCGTTGCCAGACGGGACAAAACCGGATATCGGTCGGCGGGAAAGGCTTCGTTCAGATAATCCTCTGCTTTTGCTGAAAGCCCCGGACAGCCGGAGGGAACGATATTCCCGTAAAGGTCCAGGTGGCAGTGGGCGGTGTCCCCAATGGAACCACAGGGGGAGTTGCTTAGCCAGTGCTCTGCCGGACAGCGGGGGAAAAGGTCTTTCGCAATGCCCAGAGCTCGTCCATTCATACCAAGCCCGTATTCTCGGGCGGTTTCGGTGACGTAATCCTCCCCCAGAATATCCTTCAACTCCTGATGGGAGTAGGTACGGGTCCGGTCCAGACGGGAAAGCATGCGAAGATAACGCTCCTTCCACACAAAATAGTCAAAGCCACTCTCCCGGAGCAGTTGACATAGACGAATGGGTCGCTCCAGGGGAATGTATTCAATATGGAAGGGATCCACCGAAACCATGATGGTCTCCACTCCCAGGGAACGCAGGTGGGTGAGCCGCTTTCGAGCAAAATCCTCGTTTTTGCACCAAAAGGCGTTCGTTTCGATGTAGTCGATACCGATTCCCTGGTCGTTCAGACAGGCAATCAAGGTGGTAAGGGCTTCAAAATCCATAAAGGGTTCGCCCCCACCGATGTGTACCGAGTCGGTTCCCGCTTTCCGCAGGAGCCTTGCCAGCCTCTCCGCCATCTCCCGGGAGATATATTCCTTGGGCAGAGCGGGGGAAGAGGCGAACATACAATGCCGGCAGGCGGCGGTACAGACATAATTGGTGATGATTCCTGAGTAAATGGGGGTATTCATGGGCATTCTCCTTTGCTGTGTGATCCTTTTGGACTTATCATACCACAGAAAAAGAGCTTGTTCAACCGAAAGAAACAGAATCCCCGCCTTTGTGAAAAGGCGGGGATTTGCGCTATCGCAGATTCGGGGGCAGGGCGGGGTTGAAGGCGTAGATGTTCTTCTGGTCAAGCCGGTCGGTAACGATCCGAAGTGCTTCACCTGAACAAGAGTCATAGAATGAGTACAATATGGACTCCTAAATTTTCCAAATAATTTGAATTTCTTCTTCTGTGGCAACGATTTTTTCAATGATAATATCAACGACGGTTATCTTTTCACTGATGGTAAGATCGTCCCAGTGACTAAAATAATCACTAAGAATCTCCGCTGTATTTTTTGCGGATGAATCAGCCTGAGAAAGCTCCTTGTATAACTCTTTCTTTTCCGAATCCAAGGAAGAGATACGAGAATTGATGTATTCTGCAACAGTAGTATTTGCCACAGTAAGTTTATCAAGCAGAGAAGAGATCTCGGTCTCAATCTCTGCGATACGTTCCCGTATTTTAAGGGAAGTGAGGTTTAACTTTTCGGTCTCTTGTTTCCGAAGGACCTTGAATTCGGAAAGCTTCTTCTGCATTTCGCGAAAAACAATTTCGTCTACTTTATCTGCGTTTAGGGATCCAAAGGAACAGCCTCCGGCATGATATTTGTTGCTGCAGAGATAGTAACGGTTATCGCTTTTTGTTTTGCAGTGATATATTTTTGCAGTAAGTGCATAACCACAGCATCCACACTTGATCTTTCCTGCCAGCCAAGTAACCTTCGCTTTGATTGGCCTTGCAACACTATGATTATTCAAACATTTCACCCGACATTTTAACCATGTCTGCGAATCGATTAAACCCTCGTGTGGAGCCAACACCAATGTATGACCTTCAAGGGAAACGGTCTTTCGTTTTTTTGTGGTACCAGAGTACAAATATGTTCCGTTTGTCCCTATAAAATCTTCGGGAATATTGGCTATGTTTGTTCCCTGGTTTTTGAAAAAGTCATATATCTGATAATCTGCTTTGACATATACAGGATTGATAACGATATCTCTCAAACCAGAACGATTGAATAGTTTACCATTTCGTTTTGTGATACCTGCCTGTTCAAGGTGTCTCATTACATCACCCAAAGAAGTTTGAGGCTCAGCATATAAAGCAAAGATGGTGCGAATCACATTTGCCTCGGATTCAATAGGGACATATTTTTTGGAACGTATGCCTTCAATCATGGTGTCTTGCAACTCGAAGCCATAGGTTACTCGTCCACCCATATAAAACCCGCGTTTGCTGCGGGAGATATACGCATCGGTTACACGCTGTTGAATTGTTTCTCGCTCCAGCTGAGCAAAGATCATTACAATCATCAGCATAGCTTTACCAATGGGGCTTCCGGTATCAAACTTCTCCATTGTACTCACAAAATCGACATGATGCTTTTGGAAAACATCAATGACATTTGCAAAGTCCAAAACAGAACGACTGATGCGGTCAAGACGATAAACAATGACTCGACGGATTTTTCCCTCTTGTATATCCTCCATTAACTCCTGAAATGCAGGTCGATCGGTATTTTTTCCGCTGTACCCTCGATCTGTATAGACTTTATATAGGCCATCCATCACCTCCTTTTTGCAGAACTCTGCCTGGCTTTCCACCGATATGCTGTCAATTCGGTCTACCGACTGTCTGGTATAGATTGCATCAAAAAGGTTCAATATAACTCCTTTCTTCGCATATTGTCAAGATGAGCTACAAACGACATGGATAGTATAAAGCAGTAGCTTCAATTTTGCAAGGATGTCCCCTTTTAGGACTCAATGGGCATGTGCTTGCTGAATACTTCATAGAGTTGCAATTCTATTCCCCTCTTAACAAGTGGATATTCTTCTTCTGAGTAAATAGGTGAAATGTTAGTGATAGTAAATTCTTCGTTTTGAACAGTTAGCTTGTGTGTCTCCGAACTATAAGGTCTCTCGATTTTTGGCTACCACCTTTCTAAGAAATTCGGGAGATGAATAAGGCTTTGTGTAGAATATGATCTTAGGTTTATTCGGTATTCTGCGATGGCGGAAATAGAAACGAAATATTCTAATGTCGGAGCAAATTATAGATCAATGCTATAAATGCCGAAAGCAATGGATTTCTATCTTCCACTCTGCGGTATGCTTTGATTTGGCCATAGAAATACCCCCTAAAATAGACTTTGGATATTTCTGTGGTCTACTTTAGGGGGATCATATCGGCAGAGATGCTTTCTTGGGCTGTTTGAAATTGTTTAGATGAGATTGCTCGGAATAAAGCAATTATCTGCATCAATCGGTATCGGTTCTTCACACATACAGATGATGCCGCCGGTTCCACGGTTCAAAGAAGCTTTGTCGATTACGCTGTACTTTTTAACTTCACGGCGGTCGGGGGCGGCACTCTTTTTTATCTCCAGCGGATGAATGACATTGTTTTCCTCGACGAATACATCAATTTCTTTTGCATTGGAATCACGGAAGTAGGTGATATTTACCTTGGATTTTGCGTAGGCATAGTTCTTAACAAGCTCCATCACAACATAGTTTTCATAGTAATGACCACTTGCCGCTCCGTTGCGTAGAGTATCCGGTGTTAGCCACATAGAGAGATAGGCACACAATCCGGTATCGCAGAAGTATAGCTTCGGGGTTTTACTGAGTCGTTTTAGCTCATTGTTGGAATATGGTGCAAGCAAATAGACAATATGAAGGCCTTCAAGAATCTTCAGCCATTCTTTTGCGGTGCTTGGTGCAATATCGGCAGACTCCGCCAGCGTGGAGTAATTGACCTGTTCCGACACAAGGGATGCACAGCCCACAAGGAATTTACGGAAACGCACCGTATCCGTAATGCCGCCGGCTTCGGCAACATCACGCATGAGATAGGTGTCGATATAGGAATTGAAATACTCTTGCCTGAGTTCATCGTCCGCACCCTGTACCTGTGGCATGCCACCTTCCCAGATGTGATTGAACACATGAATTACATCGTTTTTGGGAAGTTTGCGCTGCCTTGCCTGCAATGTGGGGAGAGAGAAATCCAAGTCGGTATCGAATACAAGCCCGGCTTTTTCTCTCGCTGATAAGCTGTACAGTTCCAGAATACCAATTCTTCCCGCAAGGGTTTCACGGACCTTTTTCATCATCTTGTATTGCTGTGAGCCAGTGAGCCAGATAAGCCCCTTTTCATCACTTTCGTCACAAATAATTTTAATCTGTTCGAATAGCTCGGGTGCTTTCTGGACTTCGTCAATGAGGACAGGTGGCTTATAGGTTTGAAAGAACAACACGGGATCAGATTGTGCAAGCTCTCTCGCCATTGCATTGTCCATAGTAACATAGGTTCTGCTACTCTCTGCTAAATGCTTCAACATTGTCGTTTTTCCGACTTGCCGTGCCCCCGTAACAAGAACAACCTTGAAAAAATCATTGAGCTTTAAGAATTTTCGCTCAAGCTCACGTTGAATGTATACCATATCACACCTCTAAATTTAGGAAAATCTATGATCAACCGTATTTTATCATAAATATATCCGCTTCGTCAAGAGAATATACGCATTATGGTTTTAACTTTTTCGAGAATGCTCAGAAAACCGACGAATGGCGAGGCGCTATTCCGGTGGTTGGTATTCAACTCTAAAAAGGGGTGTCGTCAGCGGCTCGATTTCATTCTATGTTAATTGTACCTGTCAGAAAAAACAGCGGAAGATGACAGGGGTATGCTTAATCCTCGTATGCTTACTATTCAGTTTACCAAAATCCAATGGGGTACATCATTTTCAACGGTACATATCATCCAGTGTAACAAGATTGACCTCTCCCATATCGCCAAGTTCCTGCAGTCCCTTGGTAAAACCAGATTTGGAGAAGATATAGAAGTGATACTTCTTACCTTTACCAAAGACGTCTGCATAATGACGGATCAACTCCAGTTCATCCACACCGACGGGATCACTGCGATATTTACAGGAACCGATAATATACTCATCACCCTCGACCGGAGAACCAACTATGTCGATCTGGACTTCTTTCTTGACCTTCGGATCCGTGCCCCACCATTGACCGATATCCGATAGAATCATTGGCAGATCTGTTGCGTATCGCAACAGATACTCACGGCACATCTGCTCGAATACCAGGCCCATATAGTCTGGCAAATAACGCTTGATAACGGGGTCATATATCTGCTCGATACGTCCTGCACTAATGGAGGAGGTGTTTTGAGGGACGAAACGATACCAGAAGCGGAAGAAATTATCTCCTATGGTATAGATGGTTTTCTTACCCGGTTTTTCTGTGAGTGGTGTCTCTTTTTTGATAATGCCAAGATCAAGCAGGACCTTCAGGTATTTTGCACATATTGCTGATTCGATACCAACCTTTGTGGATATTTCATTGGAACGTGATGCGCCACCCGCAATTGCTGTGATCACGGAATTGTAGATCGCTGGTTCACGAAGTTCCTGTTTTAGCAAATTCTCCGGTTCTTCAAAGAGATAACTGGAGGTATTGAACAGGTTCTCCTTTAGTGCTTCATCCACATCATCGAAAACATCAAGCTTATTGACATAATGGGGGATACCGCCGGTGATGCCGTAGACAAGAGACTGTTGTTCGTTTGTCAGGGTCGGATTGAAGGCAGTCATTTCCTTGTAGGTCAGTGCCTGAATCTTATACTGACCGGTTCGGCGGCCGTACAGAGGGCTTTCATAACCGAGTACCTGATACTCCATAAAGCTCATGGATGAACCGCAGAGGATCAGATAAAGCTGACTGTTTTTCCATTTATGGTCAATGATATGTTGCAGACGGGAGGAAATCGATTTGTTTGCCTTAGCAAGGTAGGGGTATTCGTCGATAACAAATACAAGCCGCTCCTTTTCTGCTATATGGGTTATCTGATCAAGAGCTGCTTCGAAGCTCTGGAACACCGGCGCAGAATCCGTACCTGGGTGATCTTTTTCGTAGATGGCCTTCGACAGTGCTTCAAGGTTTTCTTTATCACTTGCGTTTAGCGCAGAGAAGAATACCGTAGGCTTATTCTTACAGAATTCATTGATCAGAGCAGTCTTGCCGACACGTCTTCGACCATAAACAATTAGACATTCAAAGTCACCTCTGATGTATCGACGGTTCATATCACGAAGCTCATTATCCCTACAATAAAACATACCATTGTTCCTTATCAACTCGTAAGTTACTAACTCATGATTCAATTATACTGCGTTTTCTCGTGCTTGTCAAGTTGCAATATGATGATTCACGTATTTGCGCAACTGACGACTTGTTTTGATTGATTCACTTGAATGTTTCTGGTTCTTTATAGGAGATCCATCATAGGAGTTCTCTCTCACATACAATTAACACTCTGTGGGTATTCGGATGGGTGCAGGTCAAAAGGGAAAGCAGATCCCGGTTAGGCTGAATGCGAATGGTGTCTGATTCATCAGGGAGAATGATGTCTTTTGAAACAATTCTGTAGGTAAGTGTTTCCCAGGGGTTCCGGAAAAGAACCGTGTCACCGGGGGAAAGCTCACGGAGCAGGTCAAATCGCTTGGATCCCCGCCAGGTGTTGTGTCCCGCAATGACAGCGTGAGTGTTTGTCCCACCGATGGGAAGTGAGGTGCCGCCAAGAAGGGCGGCACCTTTTTCCAGATGGAAATCTGAACTTCCCAGGTACACAGGGACCTCGTAGCCAACCGAAGGAATTTCCAGAATGCCAAAGCACTCGGCTTCAAATCCATAAGCTTTCAAATCCAGGTGAGGGATTGCAAGCCGGGCAGAGGACAGGTCTTTCTGGTAGTTCTCTATGAGATTCCTGTTGTAGGTAAGGGATGCTTTGTAGAGTGCAGGAAAAGGCAGGATGGTGTCCAGAGTGGTATCTTCCGAGTCAAAAGAGGCTACTGTAATATCGGTGATAGTTTCTTCAAAAAAAGCAATATCCTGTTGCCCGGACTCCCGATCTTCTGCCGACCGGATGGATGGGAAAAGGAAGAGCATCAGGCCACAGACCAATAGAATCACACATAGGATCCCAATTGCTTTATTTTTTGCCATGTTTTTCCTTCCTCCCTGCGGGGAAGAACCACAGAGTCAGCGAAAGTGCCGCAAAGAAAGCCAGCACACCGCATCCCATGGTGAGTCCCCGGATGTATTCCTGTTCCCAAATGGATTCGGAACCTTCGACTTGCTCTTCGGGAAGAGGAAGCTCAGTGATTTCCTCGTAGGGAATCCGTGTCCCACGAACCAGAAGTCGGTGGGAGTTGACTCCGAATGGGGTACAGGTTACCAGGGTACAGAGATCTTCCCCTTCCACAGCCTTTAGACGTTCGGTTTCTTCCGGAAGAACGGTATGGATCCCGTCTACCATGTAGGCCAAGGTCTCATCCAGAACGTGAAGGTAGAATATATCCCCACAGGCCAGATTCTCCAGGTCCGAGAAGAGTCTTTTACCGGCAGTTCCTGAATGCCCGGTGAGAACCGAGTGGGTGCCTTCCCCACCAATGGGCAGTGAGGAACCGATCAGGTGTCCGATTCCCTTTTCCAGAGTTTCGGCATCGGTACCGTGGTAGATGGGGAGCATAACCGAAATAGTGGGAATCTCCAGGTATCCCATGATACCGCTGGAGGTCAGGTTTAGTAATTCGTCGTAGGTGGACACGGCAAAACGGATATCCTCCAAAGTGTACTGCACACTGATGCATTCGTTGTAGTGTTGGGCTTCCTCCCTCGCAAGCTGAATGTCGTCTTTGTCAAGGACTTCCAGTTCCTCTTCGTAGGTGGTTTCAATCAGCGACTGGTACTTGCTGTTTACCGCACTGCTGATGAGGGGATAACAGGCAAGGAGTCCCGCTGTGATGATGAGAACGATTGCGACAATGATGATCCAAATTGAGCGAGTTTTTTTCATACTGCTATCCTCTCTTATGTAATTCCGCCCCCGGAACCTGAGTTCCGGGGGCTTTTGTTCAATGGGGTTATTCGTTACTTTTGCTCTTTTTGCGGCAGGAAATCAGGAACAGGACCATGGCAGAGCCCATGAGAATGGCACCGCCAACACCGTACATCCATACGCCGTTGTCACCGGTCTTGGGCAGATCGAAACCACGGGTGTTGATGACGGTGAGGGGCACCTCCGCATTGGCAGAATCGGCATCGGTCAGCATGGTGACAGTGTTTCCATCCACGGTGGCAGATGCGGTCAGCAGCATGTGTTCCAGATGCTTCTGCTCGGCGGTGTAGCGGTCATCATTCTGGATAAGCCCCAGAAGGTCAGCATCGTAACAATCACAAAGGAAAGAATCGGCCTTGCTGATGACGATGGTGATGTCGTCCTTCAAAAGGGTGTAGCCATTGTCGGTACGGACTTCAGTTGCCACGTAGGTGTCGTCCTCCAAGCCCTTGATCAGGATGGAGCCGTCGGCGGTAGGAATGAAGTGGGTGGCGTCCGCTTCCGCACAAGTGTGGTCAGCGGCAGCGGCATTGTCCACGACGTAGTAGATGCCTTCGGCTTCGTTCAGAACAGCCTGAACAAAATAGCCGTCGGTTTCGTTCTTCAGGATGAACTCCACCTTGTCATAAATCCCGGCACCATCGCTGAACTGCTTGGTCAAATCGATGCCGTAGGTGTAGACGTGACAGTCGTCAATGAGAATATCGGAGTAGTTGCTGTTGGTGCGCTTCCAACGGAGCAGAGCACCGTTGGGATTGGCAGAGTCACCGAAGACCACCGAGTTGTCCGAATCCAGGCTGGCGGCGTAGGTGATACGCATGGTGCAATCGGAGTAACCCGAACGGAGAGTACCCACATCGGTGTAAACCTGCTTGCTGGTATTGATCTCTTCCAAACCGGCGGCAGTCATGGTGATGGTCATGATCGAAGAGCCATTGTCATCGGATCCATAGGCGGTGGTAAACTTGGCCGTGCCGTCATTCTGTCGCCAGGTGGTGAGCTTGTCGGTGCAATTCTTGTCGGTGAAGAACTCGATCACCACGTCGTTTTTGTTGTAGGTCAGACCCTTGCTCAGGGTATCCACTACAGTGTATTCACTCAGGTAAGATGCCGCGCTGGTGATGGAAGGAAGGGTGGAGATAATCTGGTATTCCAGAACGTCACCGGAGGAAGCGGAGGCGGTGTGAGCGTAGCCGTCGGTGATGCTTTCGGTACCGTTGTGGTTACCGGTGTCGTAGGAGGCTTCCCGAACCGTCTTTTCCAGACTGGAAATTCCGGTTTCGTTCTTGGGGTACAGGGTCACATCGTAGATCCAGCGTTCACCCCCATCAGTGGCATTGGTACCGTTCACCGAGGTCATGGGCAGGGAAACAAAGAAGGGATTGGTGGTGGAGGTGACCATTTCGGGAACACGGGTTTCCATAACCAGATAGAGTCCCAGGGGCAGATTGGAAGCTGCAGTATGACCGTAGCTGTCGGTTTCAGTCATGGGAGTGCCGTCGTTGGCCTTCACATAGCTTTCCAGGGCATTTTTCACGGTGGTGGCATTGGTTTCCAAAGCAGAGCTGAGGGCTTTGATCAGAGTGTCGGAGCGGTAGTAGTAAATGGTAACCCCGTCAACGACAGCGTCAGCAGGAGTGTAGCGGGCAGAAGGAGAAAGACCGATGGAAGACAACAGCTGATTGGTGGTGGCACCTGCGGGAATGCCATAGAGCACTTCCACATGGCTGGCACCATTTTCGTTTTGGGTGTAAGTGGTGATGTCGGCTACCTTTAGGTAGGTGAATTCCACACCCTTCACGGCGTAGCCGTAGGCGGTCTGACCGTTGCCAAGGGTGTTTTCCCGGTTGGTGTTGCCAAGAACGGCTTCCACCCCGGCTTCATCCCGAACACCGGTGGAAACGTAGCTTTCGTCCCACACGCCGTCTTTGACAGCATTTGTCAGGTCGTATTTGTAGATGGAGAGGGATGCCTTGCGGCTGGTATCGATGGTAGCATCCTCCACTGAGGCGGCGCTGACGCCGCAGCCCAGTGTCAGGATGGTGGCCACAAGAACGAGGAGTGCGGAGATGCGTTGGAATACTTTACTCATTCATTCAGTCCTTTCGAGATTCGTGTGTTGGTAGAAGGTATAGGTAAGTGAGGAGGTACGGTCGATCACGGGAATGGTAGTTTGGGATCTGGAAGGGTATCACCTCCGTTTCTGTTGTCTGTGGTTAGAAAGCGAAATGGTACCGAGAAGCAGGGCAATCCCCATCAGAAGACTCCCGTGGAGAATCGGCATAAAGCCAATGTCCCCGGTGAAGGGAAGCACGAACTGAGCTCCGTTGGTGGCAGAAATGGTAATATGGGGCGTTGCTTCGGTCAGATAGCCTGTCCAGAGGACTGCAGGAGCGAGCGAGTAGCCATCCAGAGCCTGAACTTCGGTGACACGATAGAGGATCTCTCCCATCTGGGAATTGACAGAGAGACCGGAATATACCACCTGTCCCGACGCATTGGATATGAGAGTGGCTTCTTTCGTGCTAAATCCGATTTGCGGGACAGAGTCGGCAGAACGGGTTTCCACAGGCTTCCAGTTAGTTCCCTCCAAAGAATACTCCAGAAGGAAGGAGGCTCCGGTCAACGGCTCCTGGTCGGCATTCTGTTTGGTAACAGTGATGGATCCGGTCAGGAGGCGGTTTGTAATGTCCAGAGATTTCTCTACCCCCATGGTGTCAATGGTGACCTTCTGAGAGTCTGGGGTAACAGAAAATCCCTCAGGAGCGTCTGTCTCGGAAACGGTATAGCTACCATAGGGAACATTGGTAAACCGGACAGTGCCGGAATCATCGGTAGTTTTGGATTCCACCAGTGTGCCGTCAGAACGCTTCAAGGAGATTTTTGTACCCAGAAGCGGAGTTCCGGTGGCTTCTTCGGTTTTGTGGACGACAATACCTCCTGTGATCAGGAAGTTGGTGAAGGAAAGGGCGTTTTCCCCGGGAGAAAGGGTGATCTCCTGGGAACTTTTTTCACAGTGGTTTCCCTCCGGAACGGTTTCCTTGACAGTGACCGTCATTCCGGCAGTTAACCCGGGAACGGTAAGTTTACCGGAGGCATCGGTGGTTCCGGAAAAGAGTTCTGTTCCGGAACTGTCAAGTACCTGGAACTTCACCGAAGCCACGGTACCTCCGTTGGGGGATGCTTTGGTGATGGTCAGGGTAGCCGGTCGAATCCCGTTTTTCACATAGAAGTATGCGGTGGCGGGAGAAGCATCGGTTTTGCCAACCTGGATCAGGGTTTGCTTGGTGGCGTCGTCAGCAGTCCAGATCAAAAGTCCCATGCCGTGTTCATTCAGGGAGGAGCCGGTGGCAGAGACCAGCTTGGGGGAATCCTCTATGGCATTGGCGGACATGGTGATGGTTAGGGAGTTTCCGGAGGGAGTCAGGGTGAGTCCGGATCCCTGGAAGTTGTAGCTTGAAAGCACCTGGTTGGTATCCTGAAGGGTGGCGGAGGAAATTCCGGTGGCGCTGTCATAGGTAAGTTCAATTTCGGGGGCACCATTTGTTGCAGGGCCGGAAAAACTGGGAATGGTTTTGTGGGCGGCAATCTTCTCCACAATCTGGGCGTAACCATCCTTGTAGCTA